>DCHH01000120.1:3764-10794 GCA_002315625.1 Bacteroidales bacterium UBA1757 | reverse complement strand
TGGGTAGGACCATCCTCACCTACGCGGAAGGCATCGTGTGTCCAGATGAACTTGACGGGAAGTTCCATCAGGGCAGCCATACGTACGGCAGGCTTCATATAGTCGCTGAATACGAAGAATGTACCGCAAGCGGGGATGACACCGCCGTGCAAGGCCATGCCGATGCAGCAGCAAGCCATAGTCAGCTCGGCAACGCCGGCCTGGAAGAAAGCACCGCTGAAATCGCCCTTGACAAAGGCGTGGGTCTTCTTGAGGAAGCCGTCGGTCTTGTCCGAGTTGCTAAGGTCAGCACTTGCACAAATCATGTTGGGAACCTGCTGGGCCAGTACGCTCAGAACGGTAGCCGAAGCGCCACGGGTTGAATCGTTAGCCTTCTGCTGAACAGCCTTCCAGTCAATCTTGGGGGCAGCACCTGAGAACCACTCAGCAAGCTGGGCAGCCTTGTCGGGATTGGCAGCAGCCCAAGCCTCTTCTTCTGCATAGCGGCGGGCGGCGATAGCCTTCAGCTGGTTGGCACGCTTTGCATACATCTTCTTTACATCGTCGAAAATAACGAATGCATTGTCGGGGTCACCGCCAAGGTTGATGACAGTATTGCGATAGGCATCACCACCGAGAGGAGCTCCGTGGGTCTTGCAGTTGCGCTCGTAGGATGAATTGTCATCCTTGCGGGCACCCTTACCCATGATGCACTTGCCAATGATGAGGGTCGGGCACTTGCGCTCGCGCTGAGCAGCCTTCAGGGCCTCGCGAATCTGACCGCAGTCGTTACCGTTGATTTCAATAACCTTCCAACCCCATGCCAGATACTTCAGAGCGGTTTCTTCGCTCGTAACATCCTTGCATTCAGTCGAAAGCTGGATGTCATTCGAGTCGTAGAACATGATGAGGTTGTTCAGGCCGAGATGACCAGCCAGACGGCCGGCACCCTGCGATATCTCCTCTTCCACACCACCATCAGAGATGTAGGCATAGATTTTCTCACGGTCAAAAGTCGGATTGCCAGTACGGGCTGCAAGGAACTTGGCAGCGATGGCGGCACCAACTGCATAGCAGTGACCCTGACCCAGCGGACCTGAAGTATTTTCAATGCCGCGGAGCAGATTGTGCTCGGGATGTCCGTGGGTAGGAGAACCCCACTGACGGAGCTGCTGGAGCTCGTCAAGCGAATACTTTTCAATCAGAGCCAGCTGTGCATAGAGCATGGGGGCCATGTGACCGGGGTCAAGGAAGAAGCGGTCACGGCCAATCCAGTTGGGATTTTGCGGATCGTATTTGAGAAATTCGCTGTAAAGCACATTGATAAAGTCGGCTCCGCCCATGGCACCGCCGGGATGGCCTGATTTTGCCTTTTCAACCATAGCAGCAGCAAGAATACGGATATTGTCGGCTGCACGGTTCATCAGATTAGTGTTATTCATAAAAAACAATATTGGAGTTAAAACATTTCTTTTTCTGTCAGTTCACCCAGTCTAAGATACTTGGCATAGAGTTCAGCGTATGCGGGGGCATTGTCCTCGTTGGGGAAATATTCCTTGGCAAAGCCTGAGTTCATGGCGGCAATTGCATCCTCAACCTTCTCATAGATACCTGCAGCGGTAGCAGCAAACATAGCAGCACCAAGAGCGCAAGCCTGGTCGGTATTGCAAACCTTGATGGGCATACCCAGAACATCTGACATTGTCTGCATCACGAACGGACTCTTGAGCGAGATACCGCCGATACCGATTACATTGTCGATGCGTACGCCGTTCTCACGGAAACGATCGACAATGGCCTTAGTTCCATAGACGGTGGCTTCAACCAGCGCAGTGTAGATTTGTGTGGCATCAGTACCAAGGGTGATACCGGTAATGGTACCCTTCAGCAACTGGTTTGCATCTGGAGTACGACGGCCGTTCATCCAGTCGGTAGCCAGCAGGGCACGCTTCTCAAGGGGAATCTGCAGGGCCTTGGCTCTCAGAGTCGGGATAATCTTGTCACTGACCTCCTGAATGAGCTTAGCCTTGGTCTCCTCGTCGATAAGAGTACTGTCTGCCAAAATGTTATGAAGCGGGAACTCCAGCACGCGGCGGAACCATGCATACACATCACCGAAAGCCGACTGACCGGCTTCAAGACCAATCATGCCGGGGATGACGGAGCCGTCAACCTGACCGCAGATGCCCGGGATAAGCTTGTCGCCCACCTCTTCGTAGGGAGCCACCATGATGTCGCAGGTGGAAGTACCAATCACACAGACGAGTGTATGGGCAGTCACACCGGCACCGACAGCACCCATGTGGCAGTCGAATGCACCTACGCCGACAGCGACATTGGTGGTAAGTCCTAGACGGTCAGCCCATTCCTGTGTAAGATAGCCCACGCGGGTATCGCTGGTATAGGTATCCTTGAATATATGTGCAAATGGTTTCAGCAGCGGGTCGATTGTGGTGAGGTACTCCTCTTCGGGCAGACCTCCCCATTTTTCCAGCCACATAGCCTTATGACCTGCGGCACAACGGCTGCGCTTGATCTCTGTAGGCTTGGTATTGCCGCAAAGAAGAGCGGGCAGCCAGTCGCAATGCTCTACGATGGAAACGGCAGCCTTGCGGACGGCCGGGTCTTCGCGAAGTACATGGAGAGCCTTGGCCCAGAACCACTCAGAAGAATAGATACCACCTTCGTAAGCGGTGTAATCGGTCGGCCAGTTCTTGGAAACGGCGTTGATCTCGTCAGCCTCCTGAATGGCGGTGTGATCCTTCCAGAGGACGAACATTGCATTCGGATTCTCCTCGAAACCGGGAAGCAGAGAAAGAGGGGTACCTTCGGCATCAGTGAACACGGGGGTCGAGCCGGTAGTATCGAAAGCCATGCCTACGACCTGTCCGGCCACTTCGGGAGCACACTTTGAGAGGGCTTCCTTGACGGCACCTTCAAGGCACTCGACGTAGTCCTTCGGATGCTGGCGATACTGGTTGATAAGTGGATTGCAGTACTTGCCCGCCTTCCAGCGCGGATAGTAGCGCACACCTGAAGCCAGTTCCTCGCCAGTCTGTGCATCCACAATCAGTGCACGGCAGGAGTCAGAGCCGTAATCCAGTCCTATAACGTATTGTTTCATAATTAGCAGAGTGACTTGTTGAGCAGATAATAGACCTCATTCATGCGAAGTTCCTTCTTGAAATCCTCGATAGTGGTCTTCTCGTTGATGTGAACCATTTCCATACCGGCGATTTCAGCATAGTCCTGCCAGAATTCCGGGGTGATGTCGTACGAGAAACAGCTGTGGTGAGTACCACCGGCCAGAATCCATGCGCCGGCACCAGTCTTGAAGTCGGGAGCGGGAATCCACAGGGCGGAAGCCACTGGCAGTTTGGGAAGGGGCTTGGGCTTGATACACTCAACATCGTTGACAATCAGGCGGAAACGGTTGCCCATATCAACAACTGTAGCTGTTACGCCCTTGCCGACCTTGCTGGTGAACACCAGGCGGGCAGTCTGTTCCTTGCGGATACCAATGCCCAGGAAATGAACCTCCAGACGCGGCTTGTTGGCGGCGATGAGGGGACAGATTTCCAACATGTGGGCTTGCAGAATACTGCTGCGGGCACCGTCGAAGTTGAGGGTATAGTCCTCCAGGAAAGAACATCCGGTAGGCATGCCCTGGGTCATGAACCAAACAGTGCGGTACAGAGCGGCCGATTTCCAGTCACCTTCAGCACCGAAACCATAACCTTCGGCCATGAGGCGCTGTGAGGCGAGTCCCGGAATCTGATCAAATCCGACAAACTTGTCGCTCTTGATGTCGTCTGTTCCCAGGTCGTCGAAGTTTGTGGTGAAACCCTTGGCACCCTTGGCTTTCAGGATGGCACGCAGGGCAAGTTCAGCCTTTGCTGCATTCCACACCTTTTTATATGCCACAGAATTCTTGTCGAGAATGTCGGCACCACATTCATAGAGTTTATGGTATTCACTGACAAGGGCATCCACTTCTGAGTCGGAAACTTTCTTGAAGTATTCCATCAGCTCGCTGACGGGGGTATAATCAACATGATAGCCCATCACCTGCTCGGCAGAAACCTTGTCACCGTCGGTCACGGCCACATTGTTCATCTGGTCGCCGAAACGGAGAATCAGCATATCCTGGGCATCAGCCCATGCGGCAGCCACGCGGGCCCACACAGCTATATGCTTCTGAGCCTCAACGTCTTTCCAATGGCCGACAACCACTTTGCGATGCAGACGCATACGGGCACAGATATGTCCGAACTCGCGGTCGCCGTGGGCACTCTGGTTGAGGTTCATGAAATCCATGTCCATCGTATCCCAGGGGATTTCGGCATTGTACTGGGTATGGAAATGGAGCAGCGGCTTGCGGAGTGACTGCAGACCGTGAATCCACATCTTGGCCGGTGAGAAAGTGTGCATCCATGTAATGATACCGATACACTTTTCCTCGTTGTTGGCAGCCTTCATAATGGCTTCAACCTCGCGGCTCGAATTGGCAGTACCTTTATAGACTATCTTGACAGGTATATTGCCTGAACGGTTCAGACCATCAACCATTTCTTTGGAGTGACCATCTACAGCCACGACGGCATCACCTCCGTATAACAGCTGGGCACCTGTAACCCACCAAATTTCAAAATTGTCAAATGCGCTCATAATCAATTATTTAATTATTATTTCCTTTTTTGACCGTAATATGCATTCGGTCCATGTTTTCGCATATAATGTTTCTCGACCAGAAGGGGATTCATCGTAGTTTCCGGATTAAGTGTAAACGAGATGAAGGCCATCTTGGCACACTGTTCCATCACCTTGGCATTATAAACAGCATTGTCGGGCGACGTACCCCATGAGAACGGTCCGTGGTTCTTGACCAGCACACCGGGGGTATGGTCGGGATTTACATCTTTGAACGCCTCGACAATTACAGTACCTGTTTCCTTCTCATACTCTTCCATTTCCGATGCAACCATATCACGCGTACACGGGATATCCTTGTAGAAATAGTCAGCATGGGTTGTACCGATGTTTGGAATGCAACGGCCTGCCTGGGCAAAAGCCGTGGCATATGTCGAGTGGGTATGGACGATTCCCTTTATGTTCGGGAACGCTCTATATAATACAAGGTGTGTTGGGGTGTCGCTCGACGGATTGAGTTCTCCTTCAACAGTCTTGCCCGTCTCAAGATCGACCACAACCATGTCTGAGGCCTTCATGACATCGTAGCTGACGCCGCTCGGCTTGATTACTACCAGTCCCTTCTCACGGTCAATACCTGAGACATTGCCCCAGGTAAAGATGACCAGTCCTTGCTTTACAAGGTCCAGATTGGCATGAAAAACTTTTTCCTTTAACTCTTCTAACATTCTATTGTATATAAAACCGGGCATCCGGCCATTTGAACCGGATGCCCAATATGTTTACCACAAAGAAATGTAAAGGATAGCCAGAAGGGCGATGATGCACAGTGCACCGATGTTGAAACCGCGGTCGGTGTGGAACAGTGACAAATCGACAGCGACAGCCTTCGGATCCTTGACAGTGTCCATAGCGTTCGAGCGCAGGTAGATACCCAGCACAATGAACATAGCGGCGAGGAAGAAGATAGCCTCGAAGCCGTAGAACTGGAGGGAGGCAAGATGTCCGCCGCACCACCATGCAATCTTGGCGATAAGGCCAAGGACAGCGCAAGCAATACCGCTCCAAGTGAGGATACGGCTCCACATCATCTGAGTCGTGACAGTGTGTTCGTCCATAGCGTCAGCCTCGACAGCCTTCTTGCTGCGGAGTGAAAGCGGGATGAACAAAGCAACCAGAGCCATGAACACATAGCCCATACGAAGCAGGAACGGAGTGCTCGGCATAATGAACTTGAAGAGGATGCTGAATACGAACGTACCGAGAGCAGCCACAATGGCAGCCGTACCAGACGAACGCTTCCACAGCAGACCAAGTCCGAAGATGACGACGATACCCGGATAGACGAAACCCGAATACTCCTGAATAATCTGGAAGGCCTGATCTGCACCACCCATGATAGGATAAACGGCAATCAGGGCAATAATCAGGGCGACAACCGAAGTCAGACGACCGACATGAACGAGGTTGGTATCAGTAGCTTTCTTGTTGATGAACTTCTTATAGACATCCATCGTGAAGATGGTAGAAGTCGAGTTAAACATCGAAGCAAGAGAAGAAATAACGGCGGCTGTCAGGGCAGCAAACGACAGACCCTTCACAAAAATCGGGGTGAAATTGTGAATCAGGAAAGGATAGGCATCATCACTGCGGGTAATCATACCATGCAGGCTGCCGGCATCGGAAAGCTGTGCATGCAAAGTGGGATCGTTCCAGATAAGGTATGCGCACACACCGGGGATACAGACGATGAACGGAATCAAAATCTTCAGGAAAGCGGCGAAGATAAGACCCTTCTTGGCTTCCGACAGACTCTTGGCAGCCAGACCTTTTTGGATGATGTACTGGTTGAAGCCCCAGTAACCGGTGTTGGTCAGCCACAGAGCACCGACGATTACAACGATGCCAGGAATGGTGAAGTACGGGTCAGCAGCCTGGGTAGCAGTACCTTGCAGCACAGGATAGAGGTCAGCATTGCGCTCCACTACCAGATGGAAGTGGGTGTCGCCGGGGATAGACTGCAGTTTGTCATAGACAGCGGCAAGAGCACCAAGAGCACCGTCAGCACCAAGATGGGGAGCCAGAACGGCCAGAGCGGCGTATGCTGTAATCAGACCACCGCCGACAAGGAACGTGACTTGCAACACGTCGGTCCATGCCACGGAAGCCAGACCTCCGTAAATCGAATAGATACCTGCTATGAGGAACAACAGAATAATGATGCTGAACGTCACCCAGTCAACACTCATTCCAAGGAACACTCCCTGGATTGTGGGCAGGCCAAGAATCTGCTTGATGGCCAGAGCACCCAGCCACGACACACTCGTCAGGTTAATGAAGACATACAGGAACAGCCAGAAGATGGAGAAGGAAAGTCCCACGCCATCGTTGTAACGCTCAC
>DCHH01000120.1:3309-3601 GCA_002315625.1 Bacteroidales bacterium UBA1757 | reverse complement strand
TGAACTGCTCGGCGGAGATATTGGCTGCAATCAGTGAAGCACCTACTGCCCACCATGTCAGCGTGTTACCTGCAAGGAAGTAGTCGTTTGCACTCTTTTCCTTACCATCTTTACTGCGCGAAAGGAAAAGGCCCAACGCGACCAGGATAACGAGGTATGCTCCAAAGACGATATAGTCTATGGTTGCAAAGCCGTTACTCTGAAGACTTTCTAATACTTGATTCATATTCTTTTAATTGGAATTATTTGCACTCCTTTTCACAAGCTTTGTCGCAATCTTTTTCGCACTTCT
>DCHH01000120.1:0-3271 GCA_002315625.1 Bacteroidales bacterium UBA1757 | reverse complement strand
CGCACTTCTTGTCACAAGCCTTGTCACATGCTTTGTCACACTTCTTGTCACAAGCTTTGTCGCACTTTTTGTCACAAGGTTTTTCGCAAGCACCTTCCTTGCACTCGCCATGCTTCTTTTCACAAGCGCCTTCCTTGCACTCACCATGCTTCTTTTCGCAAGCGCCTTCCTTGCACTCACCATGCTTCTTTTCGCAAGCGCCTTCCTTGCACTCGCCATGCTTCTTCTCGCAAGCACCTTCCTTGCACTCGCCATGCTTCTTTTCGCAAGCACCTTCCTTGCACTCGCCGCACTTCTCCTGGCAAACGCCAAACTTATAGGCGCAAATGCTCTTGTAGGTCTCACCGGGACGCAGAACGCATGAGGGCCATTCAGGCTTGTTTGGGGTATCGGGGAAATGCTGAGTCTCAAGACAGATGGCAGCACGTTTTTTATAGACGATGCCGTTCTTGCCAGTCAGGGTACCATCGAGGAAATTGCCGGTATAAACCTGAACACCAGGTTCGTTGGTATAAACCTCCATGGTACGGCCGCTCTGCGGGTCAATCAGCAGGCAAGCCAGTTCCTTCGGGCACTTGGTGTTGAGCACCCAGTTGTGGTCATAACCGTTGCCGTTCTTCAGCTGCTCGAACTCGAAATTGTCGATGCGCTCTCCAATGCGGGTCGGACGACGGAAATCCATCGGAGTGCCGCAGACGGGGGCAATTTCGCCAGTCGTCATGTAGGTCTCATCAACCGGGGTGAAACCGCAGGCATTGACCATAAGGGCGTGGTCAAGGATGCTCCGGGCATTGCCGCTAAGGTTGAAGTAGGAATGGTTGGTCAGGTTGACAATGGTCGGCTTGTCGGTCGTGGCCTCATATTCAATGATGATGGCATTGCAGTCGGTCAGGGTGTAGGTAGCCTTAGCAACGAGGGTGCCGGGGAAACCCATCTCACCGTCAGCGGCGGTATAGCTGGCCACCAGCTGATTGTCACTAATCTGCTCAATGTCGAACATGCAGTACTGGAAACCCTTCACGCCACCATGCAGGCTGTGACCGAAATTGTTGGTTGACAACTGATAATCAACACCGTCGAGGGTGAACTGTCCTTTGTTGATACGGTTACCGTAACGGCCGATGAAAGCGCCGAAATCGGTCTGATTGTCGAGATAGGGCTGGATGTTGTCGAAACCGAGCACCACATCACCGAAATTACCATCCTTGTCGGGCACACAGATGGAGACGATGCGGGCACCGAAATTCATCATGGTCACCTCCATGCCGTTAGCATTGGTAAGGATGTAGAGATTGTTCTGTTTGCCGTCAATTTCCTTCTGGAAATCGGCCTTGTTCAACTTGGCTTTTGGGGCGTCATACGACTTGGTGCAGGCGGCCAGCATTGTGGCGACAGCTGCGAGGAGGAAAATACTCTTTTTCATTTTTCTATAATACGATTATTTTGGTTGTTTTCCGATGTAGGCAAGGATACCGCCGTCAACGTACAGGACGTGACCGTTCACGGCATCCGAAGCATGAGAGGCGAGAAATACTGCCGGCCCGCCCAGTTCTTCGGGGTCAAGCCAGCGTCCGGCCGGGGTCTTGGCGCAGATGAACGAGTCGAACGGATGGCGGCTGCCGTCGGGCTGGATTTCGCGCAGCGGAGCAGTCTGCGGGGTTGCGATGTAACCCGGGCCGATACCGTTGCACTGAATGTTGTATTCGCCGTATTCAGAGCAGATGTTGCGGGTGAGCATCTTCAGACCGCCCTTGGCTGCGGCGTATGCGCTGACAGTCTCGCGGCCGAGTTCGCTCATCATTGAGCAGATGTTGATGATTTTGCCTTCGCGGCGCTCCATCATTTCTGGCAGGACAGCCGACGAAACGATGTAGGGAGCCACCAGATCGACATCGATGACCTGCTGGAACTCAGCGCGTTTCATCTCATGCATCGGGATGCGTTTGATGATGCCGGCATTGTTGACCAGAATGTCAATCTGCCCGACCTCAGCGTGGATTTTCTCCACCAGAGCCTTCACATCGTCTTCCTTGGTCACGTCGCAGACATAACCGAAGACATTATTGATACCGGCTTCCTTGTAGTTGTTCAGACCGCGCTCAAGTGCAGCCTCGTTGATGTCGTTGAAAATGATGTTCTTGATGCCGGCGGCGACAAATGCCTTTGCAATGTTGAAACCGATTCCGTAAGAAGCGCCAGTAATCCAAGCGTTCTTCCCTTCCAATGAAAATGCTTTCAAGCTATCCATAGTAATTTATTTAATGTCTGTTATTTTGTAGAAATCCTGGTCGCCATAGTCCAAATTCTCGCCTCCCATGCCCCAGATAAACGTATAGTTATGAGTGGCGGCGGCGCTGTGGATAGACCATTCAGGGCTGAGAACGGCCTGATTGCCCTTCATCCAGATGTGACGTGTCTCGTCAATCGGTCCCATAAAGTGGCAGACAGCCTGGTCTTCGGGAATGTCGAAGTAGAAATATGCCTCCATACGGCGGCTGTGGGTGTGAGCCGGCATGGTGTTCCAGACAGAACCGGTGGCAAGTTCCGTCATACCCATCTGCAGCTGGCAGGTAGGAAGCACCTGGTTGACAATCATCTTATTGATATTGCGCTCGTTGCTCATTTCAAGCGAGCCCATGTGGGCCACAACGGCATCAGCCTTGGTGATTTTCTTGTCGGGATAAGTTGTGTGGGCCACAGCCGAATTGAAGTAGAAAAGAGCCGGGCAGGCAGCATCTTTACTTTCAAAATAGACTTCACGGTCGCCGGCACCCAGATAAAGGGCCTCCTTGAATTTCAGTTCAAAGGACTTGTCGCCTACACGGACTATACCGTCACCCTGGCCGACATTGTAAATACCAAGTTCACGACGGTGAAGGAATGACGGAGCCTTCAACGGGTCAATAGCCTCAAGATGGAGGGCTTCACCCACTGGTTTTGCACCGCCGACAACCATACGGTCATACATGGAGTAAACCATATTGACCTCGTTGTCCGCAAACACTTTTTCAATCAAAAAATCCTTACGCAAACGAGCTGTGTCATAGCTCTTTGCATCATCAGGATGAGCCGCATAGCGCAGTTCGTAATTTGTTTTCATATCTTATTTTTAAAAGTTTGAATCTAATTTCAAAACAACAAAAAACCGAATGCCGAGTATTCTGCAAAAATAGGATAAAAGTCTTGATTTTTCTATAGTTCCTCAATATTTTCCAACAAGTTTTTTTCGCCCGCTATTTATTGGTTGAGGTAGGGCAGCAGGTATGCGCTG
>DCHH01000055.1 GCA_002315625.1 Bacteroidales bacterium UBA1757 | reverse complement strand
ATTATCAACGTGTGCCACAAACAATAGTTGTCCACTTCTCAAGTCAGTTACACTGCCTGCATCTGTCACCAATCTTGGCAGTGCTGCATTCCAAGGCAGCAATGTCCAGCAACTGACCATTTTAGGCGACGGCGTGGCAAATCCTGCAAGGGCTTACACCATTGTGGGAGAAGAAAACACCCTTGCCACGATTTTCCCCAACCTTAAAGAGGTCACCTTCGGTCCGCAGGTAACAAAGGTCGGCTCAGATGCATTTAATATTGTAAATGATGTCAATTATCCCCTTGAGAGCGTCACTTTCCAGGGAGTGACCGAGGTGGGAAATAATGCTTTCCAAAACACTCATCTTTCACAAATCAATGGTAACGTAAAGGGTGTGGGCAGTTATGCCTTTGCCAACACTGCCATTTCTGTCGTAACCATCACCGACGACACCGTCATTGATAACTCAGCTTTCATGGGCTGTACTGCACTGACTACCGTCTCCCTACCTGCTAATCTGGTGGTCATCGTTGATCATGCTTTTGACGGTTGTACCGCCCTTAAGACCATTGAAATCCCCGCAAATACCGCAGCACTGGATGCACAATGCTTTGCCAACTGTACCAGTTTGCAAGCCATTCATATTCCTGCGGCTATCTCTATTTTTGAAAATGATGTCTTCAAGAATTGTACGAGTTTGAAGGATGTGACCATTGATAGTAATGATGTCATCAATCCTTCAAAGTCCTGGTCTGCAACCAGCAACGTAGCCAAGGAATTCCCCTATGTTGAGACCCTCACTTTGGGAGAGGCCATCACCAGTGTCAAGGACTACGCTTTCTATGGCAGTCCGTTAAAGACCTTGCGCATCTTAGGAGCCGATTTCCAATTTGCTACCCACACCTTCGAGGGCTGCAATGCATGGAAGCATGTCATCATTGAAAACAATGCCTTTGCCTCTAAAGATTGGACTGCGTCAAGCAATCTTTCTCACGTTTTCCCCAACATCACTCATCTGACCTTTGGAACGGCCGTTCAGTCCGTTGGCAATTGCGCTTTCTGCAAGGAGAGCGGTTCGCATCCGTTGACAATGCTGACTTTCATGGGTGCTCCAACCATCGGTATGAAAGCCTTCCAAGGTCTTTCATCACTGAAAACTGTTGAAGGTGGAATCAAGAATCCGGGAGCATCTGCTTTCAGAGATTGTAGTCAGTTGACCTCCATTAATATTATTGAAGCATCATCGATCCCAGCCTATTGTTTCCGTTCTTGTTCTTCACTCAGTGAAGTGAATTTGCCTACATCAAATCTTGAAGGCATTATGATGGAAGCCTTCGGTTTCTGCTCGTCACTCCAGAGCATTGTTCTTCCCGCTAGCGTTGTAACTTACGGTGTTCGCGCCTTCCTTTATTGCTCCAGTCTTGAAAGCGTTACCTGCTACAACCTTGTTCCTGTAGAACTGACGGAGAGCATGGGTATTTTCGAAGGCATTTCCTCCACCGCTGTTCTCCGTGTTCCTGTCGAATTTGAAGACTTATACCGCAATGCCCCTGTTTGGAGAAATTTCTATGATTTCTTATCCACATCATGCATCGAGGTTTTGGACGGCAAGGCCTTCGAACTTGCTGAAGATGTCGAAGTTCCCAAAGTCCGCTATTCCCGCAGCTTCTCCTACAGGACTGCAGGTAACTGGCAGTGCCTCTATGTTCCTTTCGATATTGATGTCACCAGTTCGTTGCTGGCAGGCTACGATTTTGCAAAACTCTATATGGTAAGTTACCGTGACTGTGACGGTAATGGCATCATTAACGATGACGATGCTCTCGTAATGGTTCTCAGTAAGGTCGTAGAGGGCGAAACGCTCCTTGGCAACATGCCATATTTCGTGAGAGCAAAGTCCGCTGGCAAACTCATCATTCTTCAGGAAGACTGCACCGTCTATGCAGCTGAAGAGGGTACTGTGGACTGCAGAACGACCCAGGACGAATACATTCTGCGAGGTGTTTATCAGCAGACGAACATCAACGGTCTCTACACCCTCAATGCTGACGGTACTTTCAGTTACTACGACACTGACACCATGCTCAAGCCCAACCGCTGGTATATGGAAATCAAGAGCCGCTATGACAAGGTTCCCAAGGCTTATTCTCGTCCTATCGAAATCCGTGTTGAAGGTGAGGACAACATGACGGGTATCATTGATTATCAGCTTTCTGAAGCGCCCTCTGAAAACAACATCTACTCCCTTGACGGCCGCAAGGTTAACAATGCGAACCGTCCTGGCATCTACATTATTAACGGCCAGAAGGTACTTGTGAAATAAAAATTTTAGAATTTGGAATTATGAAAAAATATATCGTATTTTCTATTGCAATACTGGCCACAATGGGAGCGAGTGCACAGCGGGTACTTGTCGGGGATACCAATATGAATGGTGTGCTAAGTATTGAAGATGTTACACGAACGACAGATATGCTCCTCAATCCCGAGAAGCAGCGCTATGTCAGCACTCAGGAATACTTCATCCGTGAGAATCATCTGACGGGAAAATACCTCGTTGATGGTGCCGACAAATATTTCAACAACGGTTACGAATATGTTGATTTGGGCTTACCCAGTAAAACGCTGTGGTGCGCCACGAATATCGGTGCTTACACCCCTGATCAGTACGGAACTTCTTCTAATTGGTACACTGCTGCCGAACTACTTCCCCAAGGCTGGGGCCTTCCCACCGAGGACCAGTTGTCGGAACTCGTAAGTAAGTGCAATTTCGTGCAGGAAGAACTCTATGGTGAGCCCGTTATTCGTATCGTGAACAAGAAGGATGCGAGCAAGTACATCCTTTTTGCCAATGGAGGTAGTTTTAATTATATATGGAGTTCCACAGCAGAAGGTGATGAAGCCTGGGCGCTCCGTATCAGCAATTCGCCATCGCCTGCTTTATCCTCAAAATACATATCTTACTTCCTTCGTCCCGTTGTCACCAGCCTCTTTACAGGTTCCGATACCGAGATAGGACAGGGAGATAACAATGGAGATCTCGAATAACCTTTGGTGAGTTGGATAGTCTCAAAATAGTTCTGTGAGGATGTTTATGGTGGTTCCAAATTCATCCCTTGTAAATAGAATGGTCCCGGATGCTGATGGCACCCGGGACCGTTTTAACTAAAAAACTTTTTCCTTAATTATATTTATATCTTAATCATTTGTTTTTGCGATGAAGAAGAAGCGGTGGCCTAAGCAAGGACTTGCGTAGCTCCAGTGGTGAGCATCTTCAATATCAACATTATTATTAGGGCTGTCACACATTCTGCCGTCCATCTGAACGTCACCATAGAGATTCCATTCGATGCAAGCGTAGGGATAGTCATGAGAATTGCTGATCCAGAATTCCTCAGAGGTGATTATGAAACTGGATTTACTTGTTTTTTCGGTATTAGCGGTAAAAGCGGGAATGTAGTTACTCAAAGTATTGGCAGCATTCATAATGTCAGCAGTTTTCCAGGTATAGAGATATCCTTCTGTTCCCCAGCCAAAGAGACCACTAATGTATTTGCATTCGTAGTTTTTAATCCAACTGAAAATGCGGGGCTGAATTTCTTTTGCTACTTCCTTGAGCTTATCCGTGGTTGCTGCATAACCAGTCTGTGAATAGCTCATAGCGTCCTTTTCGCTCATGGAGTACTTCTTGCTGGAAACGTGGATGAAGTAGTAGGGAGCCTTGTCGCTGATGCAGACGAATTCAGCGTTGCCGTAATTGCTGATCTTCTTGGTAACCTTGTCGCCGAAGTGGTAGGTGAGGCCGCCGCGGAATGGATCGGTGGGATCCTGGGGGGCTTTGATTTCGCCGCGTGTTCCGCGAACGGTGTCCTGTGCGAGGGTGGTGGTTTTTGTGGGCATATAGTCGAAGTCGTCGTCCTGTTCGCAAGATGCGAAACCGAAAACTGAGGTGAGTGCTACTGCTGCTACTGCGAGGATGGTATTGAACTTTTTCATGATTGTATGTTTTATTATTGTGTTTGTTGTTTTGAATTTTTTTGTTTTGTTTTCTGGTGCAAAGGTACGGCAGTATTATCCCCCATGGCGTGTTTTCTGTGAAAAGGTTTTGGACAAATTGTGAAATTCACAGACTGTTCGTTTTATTCATGATTTGTCCGGGATTTTAATAATTATTTCTATGTTTTTTGTGTCCTTCTGTGCCAAATAATATATAGTTACCCCCCACAAAAAATCCCCCATGAAACCTGGAGGGAATCATGGGGGATAATGGTATGTTCAGTTCGGGGACTGATTAGTTGCGGGTTACCTTGATGGACTTCTGACTACCGTCGGACATCGTGGTGGTGAGGATATTCACACCGAAGTTCATAGCCTTGCGGGCAGAAACGGTGTCGGTACCACTGTAAATAACCTTACCGTTCAGGTCGGTAACGGTCACTGCGGTTACCTTAGCGTTCTCATTCTGAACAGCCTTGATGCCGTCGGTGCTGTCCCAAGAGAAGAGGTAGCTTCTGAATTCCCATGAGGGATCGTCAATGAAACCGTTGTAGAGCCAACCTGCAAAAGCCTTGCCGTCGCCGGTGGTAACAGCTGAACCAGTGAAGATACCTGTCTCACCAGGAACGGGCTCCCAGTTTTCGTCATAAGCAACCTTGGTGAAGGTGAGATTTTCTTCAAGCACCTTAGCAGCATCGGCGTTCTTTGCCGTAACATAGTCGTAAAGTGAAACAGAAGTTGTTCCGCCAACGGGAATGAGGCTGGTGGTGCGGGTGTAGTCAAGTACGGGAGAAGCATAGACTACGGTACCATCATCAAGCATACCGGTGGGAAGGCCATCCTTCTCTTCGCTGATTTCATAGGAGTTGTCCTGAAGATTGAATCGAACGAGCTTGTAGAAATAGGGGATGTCCCAGAAATCTTCGCTGGTTGAATCGGGGTCTTCACCCATATACATGGATACCGCATATTTACCATCACGGGTTACGAACATGCTGTTGAAGTTGTAAGCGCAGCCGTAAACCATTTCAGGATCATAGAAAATAAAGTCGAACTCATCGCAGGCAACCATGTATGCTTCCTGTTCTTCCTGATACTTGGCATAGTCGGCATTGTACTGGGTGGGATCATTGATGAAGTCTGCAGGATCGGGAGCATCGGGATAGTCATCAATGAGACCACTGAAGTAGTCATCAACCTGCTGTTGGTACTCTGCATAAGCAGCATCGTATGCAGCCTGTTCAGCATCGTTCATATAGTTGGTTGCTTTGGGAGCCTTGGGCTCAGCAGGCATCTCGGGGAATACGGCTTCAGCATTGTAGACAAGGTCGCTGCCGATGATCTCATAGCTCCACTCACCCTTTTCATCTTCACGATAAACAATGGGGAGGGGATAACTACCGGAATAGTCAACAATCTGACCAACGATAGTTTTACCGTCGTCTGACATGCCACGGGCAGTAATATACTGAGGAACACGGCCGGTGAAGTCAAGGGAAGGATGGGGGAGGACTTTGTAATCGCCGAAGTTGCCATCTTCGTTCTGATCCCAGATAACGGGAACCATCATGATGTCTTCAGCGTCGATGCTGAACTTTGCACGGGCAATACCACCGCAGATACGCTTGCCATCAGCAGTGATGGCATCAGCAGAATTGAGATGACCGGTTTCGCCGTCACCTTCGCCGAGGGGAAGGTTCTTCCATTCCTGACCGTCCCAGATTGCGGGCTTGCTGTCGTCGTAGTTGCCGACCATAATGCCATTATTGCTTAAGATGTTACCGAAACCTACAGAATAGTAGGGGGAGAAGGTGTCATAGTCAGCCTCGTAAATGGAATAGGTGTCTGTTTCGCTGTTGTAAATAACAACGCCACCCTCGCCATTAGTGGAAACAACGGTCTTGCCGTCGTTTGAAATCTTTACAATCTGCTGTTCATCAAAGAACTGAAACTGCTGAGCCTGAGCCATAGCGCCCAACATCATAAAAGCTGAGATTGAGAGTAGAGTTTTCTTCATAAAGAATGTGTTAAGATGGGCATGTTGATGCCCTATGTAAATAAATATTAGTTAAATGCTGGTTTAATTTCTTTCGTCAATGTGTTGATATAACGGGAAATAGGCCGCAAATTTACGTACAATTTTCTTTATGGGCAACAAAATTACATTATTTATGAGTTTTAAATCGAAATTTCTTTAAATCAGCACTTATAGAAATGCTGCAGCGATAGTCATCTTTGCCTTGATCTTGTCATTGCAGAGATTGTGGATGCTGCCGGCATGGGTGTGATGGAGCTGGGCATGGTCATAGTAGAAACGGCCTTCATTGACCTCGATCCCGACAGTCTTGTATGCATCGCGGAAGGGCATGCCGTTCTGAGCACGACGATTGACCTCTTCGACGGTGAACATATAGTCGTAAAGACCGCGGTCATCATCGAGGATTTTTGTGTTGACCTCAATATTCTCGAGCATATATTTGGCCATAAAGAGGCATTCGTGGATGTGCTCGAGGGAGGGAAAGAGGATGTCCTTCAGCAGCTGAGAGCAACGGTGATAGCCATGGGGAAGGTTGCTGCAAACCAGGGCAATCTGGTTTTCCGTGGAGAGAATACGGTTGCACTGCCCCCTCATTATTTCCCAAACATCAGGATTCTTCTTATGGGGCATGATGGACGATCCCGTTGTGAGGTTGTCAGGGAAATGGATGAAGCCAAAGTTTGGGCACATATAAAGGCAACAGTCTGAAGCAAATTTGTTCAGCGTCAACGCAATACTTCCGATGGCACTGGCAATGGCACGTTCGCTCTTGCCGCGGCTCAGCTGGGCAGCGATACTGTTGTAGTTCATCGTTTCGAAGCCTAAGAGTTCCGTTGTCATCTCGCGGTTGAGGGGAAAGGAATTACCGTAGCCCGCTGCTGATCCGAGTGGATTCTGGTTCACAACGTGGTAGGCACCGGCAAGCATGTGCATGTCGTCCACGAGTGCTTCGGCATAGGCGCCAAACCATAGACCGAAACTGGAAGGCATAGCTACCTGAAGATGGGTGTAGCCGGGCATCAACACATCTTTATACTGTTCGCTGAGACCTTGAAGGGTATCGAAGAGAGCGAGGACTTCTTCGCGTATTTGCTTCACCTCATCGCATAGAAACAACTTTACATCAACAAGGACCTGGTCGTTTCGTGAGCGGCCGGAATGAATCTTCTTGCCAACCTCTCCAAGACGGCGGGTGAGGATGAGTTCCACCTGCGAATGGATATCTTCGACTTCAGGCTCCACAGTAAATTTACCGGCTTCGATGTCCAGGAGGATATCATCAAGGGCGGCGGTAATCTGCTTGAGTTCATCATTAGTCAGCAGACCGATGGACTCGAGCATGGTAGTATGGGCTTTCGATCCAATAACGTCGTATTTTGCAAGGACGTTGTCGAGGACTCTGTCACCGGCAACGGTGAATTCGTCGACGTATGATGTAGCTTGTGTTCCTTTGTTCCAGAGTGTAGGCATGAGGGAGTGGGGATGAGGTTTATAAAAAGGTTTATGGGTGTTATAGAAGGTTAGAAACTAGGGCTTTGCCTTATAAATTTATAAACAATGGCCTTGCCCTATAAACCTTATAAAGTTTAAGTATTTATCAACAGCTTCCTCTATTTCTGCTTTAAGTATGTATTCGTTGGGACGATGGCTGCGGGAACTTTCACCGGGCCCCATCTTGATGGTATCACACTGCATGTGCATCCAGTCGGAGGTGGTGGGGGAGGCGAAGGTCTCGATACTGCAGGCTTGGAGGGCTTTTAGGAGTGGACTGTCGGGATGCGTTGCACTGGAGCGGTTCTTCAGATTGCGGGCCGTAAGGGTGGTCTGCAGACCTTGCGCCTCTCGGTTTTCGTCGTGGAGGAGGTGCTGGAGGATGGCAAGAATCTCTGCGTTCGTATATTGCTCGGTAGGACGGATGTCGATGACATACTGACAACGATCAGGAATGACATTGTGGGCAGTTCCTGCATTGATCTGCGTCACGCTGAGTTTGACAGCTCCAAGAAAAGGAGAAATCTTTTCGAATTGGTATTCACGAAGGGTATTGATATCCTCGATGGCATGATAAAGCGCGCTGACTCCTTCCTTACGTGCCGCATGACCGCTGATTCCGCGGGCTTCTGCGTCGATCACCAGGAGTCCTCGTTCTGCTATGGCAGCCCGTCCGCCGGTAGGTTCGCCGACGATGGCAAAATCAGGTCGTGGGAAAGTTTTTCCAAAGACGTTGTCCCACAGATGATGGATGCCGTGCTCGCCACTACGTTCTTCTTCGCAGGTCAGTGCCATCATGAGGTTGATGGGAAGGTCTTCGTTCTGCAAACGGCGGAAGGTCTCGATTAACGCTACCACGCTGCCGCCATCGTCATTACTTCCCAAGCCCCAGATACGGTCTTCGTCCTTTCCCGGGTCATAGGGGTCACGCGTATAGCCTTTTGCAGGAGGAACTGTATCGAGATGGGCGCAAAGCAGAAGGTTCTTCCGCTCCTCTTTATATTGTGAGGTAAGAGCTAGGATGTTGTTTCCTTCTCTGCGTGCCGCAATGCCCCATGCCGCCAGCTGTTCGCTGACGACCGCGGCCACCGCACTTTCTTCAAAAGTCACCGATGGCGTACACACCATTTTTTTTAAGAGTGAGAACATATCACAGTTCCGTAGGAGAGATTAATGTTTCGTGCATGTTTGATGATTACAGATGAGACACCCTGGTTGATGGCGGTGAAAGCGTTGGTGAGTTTCGGGAGCATTCCGTCAGCCACGCGGCCCTCGGCTTTGAGAAGCTCGAAATCGGCGGGAGTAATCTTTGCGATGACACTGGAGTCGTCCTCCATATCGTAGAGCACGCCGTCCTTCTCGAAACAGAAAGTGAGTTCCGTCGGAGTTTTCTGTGCCAAGGCTACAGCAACTGTTGAAGCGATGGTGTCTGCATTGGTATTCAGGAGATTACCATTTTTGTCATGGGTAATGGCATTGATGACGGGTGTAATGCCTTGGTTCAAAAGAACGAGGAGGAAATCAGCGTTGACACTTTTTTCGTTAAGATCTCCGGCAAAACCGTAATCGACAGGTTCGGCGGGACGTTTGCTGCCGCAGATGACATTGCCGTCGCAGCCCGAGAGGCTTATAGCATTGCAGCTTTCAGCCTGGAGGAGGGAGGTAATGTGTTTTCCGCACCAACCGCCATAGACCATGGTCACTATGCGCAGTGTCGCTTCGTCTGTCACCCGTCGTCCGTTAATCATCTTCGGCGTCAGTCCCATCTGTTTCTGGAGACGACTTGCCATGACGCCTCCGCCGTGAACGAGGACCTTGGGCCCTGGCACGGCAGCGAAATCTTTGACAAACTGCTGGAGCAAAGCATCGTTGTCAACGATGTTGCCGCCAATCTTTATGACGTTGATCATAATAGGGTTTATGGGATTATTGGAGACTCTCCAAAATGCGTTTGATGACGACCGTTGCAGAAATTTCGCGGTTGGCGGCCTCGGGGATGACGAGGCTGTTGGCACCTTCGATGACGTCGTCGGTGACGATGAGACCACGGCGGACGGGGAGACAGTGCATAAATTTGCCGTTATTTGTCACGGCCATGTGTTCTGCGTCGATGGTCCAGGAACGGCCTTCTGCGCTCTCGTGGTTAAGGATAATTTTGCCATAGTCTTCGGGAACGGTGACTCCCGGGCAACTCCAGTTTTTGGCATAGACAAAATCCGCACCTTCGAGGGCTTTCTGCTGGTCATATTCTATCGTCGCCCCTTCGGTGAAACGTGGATCAAGTTCATAGCCTTGGGGATGGGTGATGATGAAATCCACACCGTCCTCCAGTTTTGAGGCTTCCAGCATCCATTCGGCAAAGGAATTGGGAACGGCCTGGGGCAGTGCGCGGCAGTGTGGAGCCCAGGTCAAGACTACTTTCGGGCGGCGCACCGTCTTATGTTCCTCGATGGTAAGGAGGTCGGCAAAGGCCTGGAGGGGATGGACGGTTGCGGTCTCCATGGCAAAGATGGGCTTGCCGCTGTATTTCAGAAACTGGTTATAAACCGTCTCAGCATAGTCGTAGTCACGGTCGGAAAGTCCTGCAAAGGAGCGGATGCCGATTATATCGCAGTAACTTGCCATCACGGGGATGGCTTCGAGGAGATGTTCGCTCTTGTCGCCATCCATAATGACGCCGCGTTCCGTCTCGAGTTTCCAGGCTCCGGCATTGACATCGAGGACGATGACATTCATTCCAAGGTTCATCGCTGCTTTCTGCGTTGAAAGGCGGGTACGCAGCGAATTGTTAAAGAAGATCATCAGCAAGGTCTTGTTATTGCCGAGATGCTGGTATTTAAAGCGGTCGGCCTTGATTTCCCGGGCCTCCGTGAGGGCTTGTTTCAAGTCCCCTATATCTTGTACGTGAAGAAAACTGTTCATAAACTGTTTTTTGTTAATGTATTTTTCAATCGGGCGAGGAAGTCGTCGGCCTGTGCAATGGTAAGGCAAAGTGGGGGAAGGAGTCGCAAGGTGTTTGTTCCTGAGCAGCCGGTGAAGCAGTGGTGCTCCATAAGGAGGCGCGAACGGATTTCCTTGTAAGGCTGGTTGAGTTCGATGCCAATCATGAGACCACGACCGCGGACATCGACGATGAGAGGACATTCAGCCTGAAGTGCCTTTAACTCTGTAAGAAGATGGCTTCCAACGATTTCTGCGTTTTTTATCAACTGTTCATCTTCGATGACATCGAGGACGGCCAAAGCTGCTGCGCAGGCGAGATGGTTTCCGCCGAAGGTAGTGCCGAGCTGGCCATAGACCGGTTCTATCTGGGGGGAAATCAGCACGCCGCTCATCGGGAAACCGTTACCGATGCCTTTTGCCACAGTAATGATGTCCGGACGAATGCCGAGCCACTGATGCGCGAAAAATTTTCCGCTGCGACCGTAGCCACACTGAATTTCATCGCAGATCAGGACAGTGCCATGAGTCTTGCAGAGGGCAGCCAGTCCCTGGGCAAATTCTGCCGTTGCTATCCGGATGCCGCCGACACCCTGGATACACTCGATGATGACGGCTGCCACATCGCCCTTCGCCAGTTCTGACTCCCAGGGCGCAAGGTCGTTCAGGGGAAGATAGGTAACATGACCATTGGCATTGACGGGTGCGATAATCTTCGGATTATGCGTTGCCTCGACAGCGAGACTTGTTCGTCCGTGGAAAGCCTTCTCCGCACTCAGAATCCGGGTTCGTCCGTTGTGAAACGAAGCCAGTTTCAGCGCATTTTCATTGGCTTCAGCACCCGAATTGACGAGGAAAAGCTGATAGTCCTCATAGCCGCTGAGTTTTCCGAGACGCTGTGCGACCCGTCCTTGCAGCTTGTTAATCACGGAGTTACTATAGAAGCTCAAAGTCTGCAGTTGTTGCGACAGCATGTCGACATAGTGCGGATGGCTGTGACCGATGGAGATAACAGCATGCCCGCCGTAGAGGTCGAGGTATTCGTTGCCGAGATCATCCCATACGCTGCATCCCGAACCTTTAACGATATTGATGGGGAAAAGAGGATATACGTCGTATAAGTTCATAGAGGAGTTTATAGGTTCAAAAAGGTTCAAGAGGTTAAATACTAAAATGCGGTGGCTTTGAGACGAAGTCCGGTGTTTTCGTCCAGGCCAAACATCAGGTTCATATTCTGGACAGCCTGGCCGACGGCACCTTTGAGAAGATTGTCGATGCAGCAGATCATCAGGAGCTGATCTTCATGGCGCTCGACATATACAACAGCCTTATTTGTCCCTGTAACCTGTTTGAGATCAGGACTTTTCCTGACTACATGCGTAAAGGCAGCATCGCAATAATAGTCTGTATAAATCTGCTGGATATCCTCCAGTGGCGTTGTACACTGCGCATAGGCGGTGACGAAGATACCGCGGGAGAAACAGCCTCGCTGCGGAATGAAGAACAATCTTCCGTCGTATTCCGGCTGGAGCTCGTGAACCGTCTGGTTGATTTCGAGGAGATGCTGGTGGTTGAAAGTCTTATAGACCGAGATGTTATCGTTGCGCCAGGAGAAATGCGTCGTTGCACCGGGTTTCTGCCCAGCTCCCGTGGAACCTGTAATACCATTGATATGGATGTCGCCGGCTATGATGCCCGCTTTGAGGGCGGGAAGGACTGCCAACTGGATACAGGTGGCAAAACATCCGGGATTGGCGAGATGCTGTGCCGTGGCTATCTGCTCGCGGTGCGTCTCGGGGAGACCATAGATGAAATCGTGTGCGCCCGCAATGCGGAAGTCCTGAGCCAGGTCAATGATTTTCACGCCTTCCGGAATAGAGTGCTCCTGGAGAAAAGCCGCGCTTTTGCCATGACCGAAACAGAAGAAGACCACATCGACAGCCTCAAAGGAGATGAGATCGGTGAAGCACAGACTGGTCTCGCCGACGAGCCCCTCGTGGACATCGCTCACCAGATTTCCTGCGTTTGATTCGCTGTGGGCAAAGGCAATCTCTGCCTCCGGGTGGTTCAGGAGCAAACGAATCAGTTCGCCGCCCGTATAGCCTGCAGCACCAAAAATTCCAATTCTGATCATAAGCTACCTTTCTTCTTCAGGATGAGCCAAATAGTAAGCACGGAGAGCCGTTGAGGAAACCTTGATGAAACCCTTGGCATCTTCAGATGACCAGCCCTTGGCGCCTTCGCCATATTCACCGAGTTTGTTCTTTACCAGGTCGTCGGGAGTATCGCAGCCCACGGTCTGGAATCCCAGGGGACGGAGCTCGAGCGTCACGATACCGTTCACATGACGCTGGCTGGAAGCGAGCATAGCTTCGATGTCTGGCATAACGGGTTCGAGATACTGACTTTCGTGGAGGAACATTCCATACCAGTTTGCCACCTGATCCTTCCAATACTGCTGCCATTTTGAGAGCGTATATTTCTCAAGGAAACGATGGGCTCCGATAATGAGCATGGGAGCGGCAGCCTCGAAACCTACGCGGCCTTTGATGCCGATGATGGTGTCGCCCACATGACAATCACGACCGATGCCGTACTGTGCACCGATTTCTTCAACGGCCTTGATGGCTGCAATGCGGTCCGAGTATTCTACGCCGTTTACCGAAACCAGTTCGCCGGCCTCGAAGCCCAATTTCAGCAGTTCCGTACCTTCCTTGACGGGGTGCTTAAGGTAAGCGCTCTCAGGGAGACCCTGATTGCTGTCGAGGAGTTCGCCACCACAGATGCTCGTGCCCCAGATGCCGACGTTATAGCTGTATTTCAATTTCGTGAAGTCAGCAAAGAAGCCGTTGGCATTGAGATAGTCCACCTCTTCCTTACGCGACAGATTGCCATCGCGGGTGAGCGTGATGATTTCCGTTCCAGGAGCCATGACGAGGAAGGTCATGTCGAAACGTATCTGGTCATTGCCGGCACCCGTACTGCCATGGGCAATGGCATCGGCGCCAATCTCACGGGCATAGCGGGCAATGGCAAGCGCTTGGAAGATACGTTCACTGCTTACGCTGACGGGATAGCAGTTGTTACGGAGAACATTGCCGAAAATCATGTATTTCAGCGATTTGTCATAATATTCCTGCGTCACATCGAGGGTAACATAGTGTTTTGCGCCCAGTTTATAGGCATTTTCTTCATTCTGTGCTAACTGTTCGTCACTGAAGCCACCCGTATTGGCACATACTGCGTGAACTTCGTAACCCTTTTCTTTGGCCAGGTACATCACGGTGTAACTGGTATCGAGACCGCCGCTGAAGGCGACAACTACTTTCTTTGCCATAATCAATCGGTAAGGTTATGTTTTGCGATGAGTTTTTTGAGAGCGACATGTTCCTGGGGGTCGTAGAGGAGGCCCGTGCAGATACACATCTTATATTTTTTAGCCTGGAGGATATCAAAGTTGGTACAACCTTGGCAGCCCTTCCAGAATTCCGGGTCATCCGTCAGTTCGGCGAAGGGAACGGGGCGGAAGCCCAGTTCGTAATTCATCTTCATCACTGCGGGGCCGGTGGTAATGCTGAAAATCTTTGCTTCGGGATAGAGTTCTCGAGAGAGGGCGAAGATACGGTGCTTGACACGCTTCGCCAGTCCGCATCCTCTGAACTTATGATTAACGATGAGTCCCGAGTTAGCGACAAATTGCCGATGGCCCCAGGTCTCGATGTAACTGAATCCTGCAAACTCTCCCTCTTCGCTGAGGGCAATGACAGCCTTCCCCGCACACATCTTTTCGATGATGTATTCGGGGGTACGACGAGCGATGCCTGTTCCGCGCTCCTGGGCAGAAATGAACATCTCGTCACAGATTGTCTGTGCATATCCGATGTGGCTCTCGTTGGCCACAATAACATCAAAATTCATTCTGTTTTAGTTAAGTCTTTGTCGTTTGATGCTGCAAATATACAATGCAAAAATGGTATAAACAAGAAATATGCACTTATATTTCAAATTATACAGTGTATATGCACTTTTGCCTCGCTTAACTAAAACTTAGGATAGCATAAAATCAAAAATTGAAATTGAAAGCAAAACGGATGCCGTTGGCGTGTATTCCCTCTGCGTGAAAGTTGAGACGTCTCACATAGTCAATTTCAAAAAATTTAAAAATGTTGGAGATGCCAGCGACAATTTCCATATAGGGAGTTGCACCTATTATTTTTGTTGTGGTGGGAAATACAAACAGCTCATTGTCGTTGGAGACATACGGATTATTTTTGTCGGTGAGTGTTCCCAGCATACCCCTAAACGCAAAGAATTCGCGGAGCTTGAGTTTCTTGATCAACGGAATACGGTTGAAGAACTTTCCGTTCGGTGACCAGGAGAGGTCACAGACGAGTTCCCTGTCCGTGATAAACTCAAGGTCGTCCATCAGCAGGAAGGTGTGCGAATCATGGCGGGTGAACCAGCTCAGATTCGTCTTGGGCATGATGAGCAGAGGGTAGGGAACCTTATTCCACTGGCTGGAAGCCTGAAGGTAGAGGTCTGAATAACCCCAGGAACGAAGGTTTGTTCTGTGAAGGAGGGATAACTCGCTCATGTTGGATAGATACTTTCCACCCAACAGACCAGGAATGGCCACGGAATGGCGGAGGCTGATCACCGTCACATCCTTGTTGATGGGATATCTTCCTGTTTTAGTAAAGATATATTTCTCGCCAATGGCATATCGGGCACAAAGTGACCATTCCGTCGTCCGGATCTCCTTTGCCGTAGTGCCATTGGGATGCTGGAAAAACAGACCGTCGTCAAGATTAGCTGACGTAGCCGGTTCCAGGTTTTCCAATTTAAAAGCGCTGGAAATCAGCCAGTGCTCATTGAATTCCTTTTTATATTCTATCTGGTTTCGACGATACCAATAGAAGTTTTTCATCGGCTTTACCGAGAAGGAGGTGAAGACGCTGTTTTTATCTCCCTCCAAAAACTTCTGTGCAGGAGAGAGGATATCATATTCCGTGGAAACCGAAAGCTGATGCATCGGGAATTCCCAAGGCTGCTTGTAAATCTTATTGAATGAATAGGTGCACTGTCCGAAGTAATACCATTTGTCACTTCGGAAACCGTGCGCGGCATAGCCTTGGAGGAAAATTCTGTCAAATAGCGCAGGAGTCGTTCGTGCCCCCAACAGCACGCGAGGGCCGTCAATCAGGTTACTGCTGAAAATACTCTTGACAGGACCGAATTCCACGACATTCTTTTTAGGATCTTTTTGGTAAAGACCTACATAGTCGTCCACCAGCACTTCACCGACTTTGAACAGCATTCTGATTCCTTTTCTCGCCATCACGCCTTTGGTGAAATTGGCGATGGACTGCTCAGCCGAGGATAAGGGAATACTGCGGTGGTCCTCCCAGAAAGCCACATCGTTGTTTTCAAGATTGACAGCGGCTTTATCAATCGTGTATTCATCAGAAAAAGCCTCAAAGGCGAAGCGGTCACGTTTGGTGGAGAGGAGGAGGGCAATATTATCCGCGATGTTCAGGACGTTCAGCCCGAGCATCATCTTGCTGTTTGACAAAGACCAAAAGTTTCCGTTGACAAATCTGTAATCCTGCTCAATCTTGATGTTCTTGATGAAGTTTACAGCGGTGGCAGAAGGCATGGAAAGTTCGACTCTCTTGATATTTAACAGAGAGTCGTTGCAAACATACAGGCTGCCGTTAAAGCCGAAATCCTGTTTGTTTGCCGGGGTAAAGTCAATGCGAATGCATTCGTCTTTATCAATTAATAAGGTATCAGAAAGAAAGAAGTGGTAACACAATAAAGCGCTGTTACTCACTGGAGAAACAAAGTTTTGCTGCAGTAATCGTATATTACTGTTACAGATGTCCACCTCCTCCGCAATGTCAGCGATAACCTTGTTCATAAACTCCGCGGAAGTCTCGGAAAAGTTCGCCATACCACAGCTTTGGTGGCCGAGGAGTTCACGATGGAAGGCATTGTCGGTTTTGGAGACACGGGTGACCGACTCCTCCATTTGCGAAGGAATGATCCACTTCTCGTTCATCGTGCAATATTCCACCTGATTGATGAACCAGGACTTGGCTTTTTTCTTCTCCTGGAGATATTGGTCTGCATCAATATCGTCTGCGGCAATAATCACCTTCCTGTAATCCTCATACTCGTAGTGAGGGAGGTTGCTGATATAGAATTTATCCTTCTGGCTGATGACGCGCTTCATCAGTTCCACAGCGGGATTATTCCTTCGGGAATAGCGTTGCTTTTTTCCTGTAACGCTGACCTCGGAAAGACCGTAAGACTCCGGTTCCAGACGAATAGTTAACTGCGAAGATGTTTCTTTATTGATAAGAATGAAGTCCGTCTTGTAACCCACAGCACTGATTTTCAGTTTTCGCGAAACTTGCTTAGGAATAGAGAATTTTCCCTCGTTATCAGACATCACTGCCGAGGAATTATCTTCGTATCGGATATTTGCCAGCGCTATGGCTTCATCACTGATGGCATCCTGCACAACACCGCTGATCTGCGCGAGCGCACACAGATTGAAGAACATAAAAAGCAGTGTCAGCACATATTTCATAGAGGGAGTTCTGTACGTCTGTTATAAAAAGAAGCCCCATTCAGGGCAAACTTTAAATAAGGGCTATGAGCGGTAGGATTTGCGGTCTTTCTTGCCGTTGAAAGTCATGTTGATGCTTTCCACCTGTTCGTATGCAAGGGGAACTTTATGGCCTTCCAACTTGGATTTGAGGAAGAGGGCAATCTCACGTTTGGTGACCGTCGCTTGGTCTGTTGGCACATAGAGCAGTTTTAATGCCGTGCCAAGAACGATGTGGGGGGTGGCAATGCAGATGCAGTCCTTGATGGCAGGATGTTCCATCGCTGCATTTTCAACCTCTGTGGGTTCCACCTTATAAGCTCCCGTATTGATGGTGTCACCGTTTCGGCCGATGAGCCATAGTCTTCCCTGCTCGTCGAGCTTTCCGAAGTCCGACATCGTGATGACGCCGTCCTTCAGAATTTCCTCCGTCGTCTGAAGATCGTTGAAATATCCCGTCATCAGCGTGCGGCCGCTGCAAAGGATGTAGCCTTCCGGTGATATGCTGATGGCGGAGTTTTTCATGGCAGGACCAACACAGCCATGGAGACATTCGCCCTCATTGAAATTATAGGTGGCGACAATGCCGCTCTCCGTCGAGGCATAGGTATTGTAGAGTCTGGAGTGGGGGAGCAGCTGGCAGAGTCTCTGCAAGTCTTTCGGGGCCATGGGAGCTCCGCCTGTCTCGATAAAGTCAATCTTATCGGACAGCTTTGCCAGACGTTCCGCACCAAATTCCATAGCAATCTTAATGCTCGATGGAACCATAAAGGTTGCGACTTTTGTCGTTGCACTTTCAAGGGTCAGAAACAGGTCGTCAAGGTTTTTGATGCCGTCTTTAAGGATAATGGTGGCGCCTTGGATGATACAGGGAAAAACCTTTGACCAACAGCCGCAGTGATTCAAGGGACCGGCGATGATGAAAGTCAGATCGGAAGAGTATTTATGGGCGTCAATGAGATTTTCGGCATCCGCCATGATAGTGTCGTGGCTGATCATCACCCCTTTGGACTTCCCTGTCGTTCCTGTGGTAAAGAGGATGTCGGCAGTTCCTTCGGGAACCTCAGCGTCCTGAAGTTCAACAGCATAGCGGGAGAATTCTTCGTCGGAGAGATCTTTGGCCAAAGGGACGGCGATGCATCCGCCAAGATGAATGGCAAAGTACTCAATCAAGTAGTCTATCGTAGGAGTAGCGCGGAGGGGAACCAGTGTTCCCGGTTCTCGTCCTTCTTCCGCATGTCTTTCCGCACAGGCCACACAGTCTGCGTACAATTGCTGATAGGTGACCTGCTGATCACCACAGACAACGGCGGGTTTGTCGGCTAACCTGACGGCATTGTTTTTCAAAAACTCCTCGATAAGCATAGGATGGATTGAATGGATATTTGTTTTTGAAATTTCAAGAATTTGAAATTATTTGTTCTGAAGCTTGGACTCTACCAACTTGACAAGGCTGTCGAGATTCTTGAGGTTTCTCGGGGTAACATCGGAGGATTCGAGGGTAATGCCGAATTTCTCAGAGAGAAGCATCAGAATCGTTGTTACTCCGAGAGAATCCAGTTCGCCAAGGAGGAAATCAGAATCAAGGTCAACGATGGGAAGGGCGTCTTCCAGCAAAGTTCTAATTTGTTCTTTCATGTTATTATTTATTTTTGCGGTGTTTCAGTGATAATGAGGTTGCTGGCGATGGAGGAAGCACTGTTCTGGGCCAGGAGACGGTCGTTTTCGTCTTCTTCGCAGGCAACAACCGTGAGATCAGGATGGACGAGAGCAGCATAGAGCGCCAAGGCTCCGCATCCGCGATTGCTGATAACTATCTGGTCTCCTTCCGTAAATGAGTCTGCCCATTCCAGATTTTCCTTTCTCAGGGCTTTACGGACATCAGCATAAACTCCTGCGCCTTTGTAGAGATAGCGGTCCTTTACCAATCGGACGGCAGCGGACGAAGACAAGGGCTTTCCAGGTTCGAAGGCAGCTTTTGCCAAGGCTTTCCTTTCCTTGTATTCCGTCAGCCATTTGAAAAGCATTGGCGGAATGAGGTAGGCCATAAGGACGACGCTGAACATACCGATGATGGTGACCTCTGCCAAAGAGAGGAGGGCAGGATGTTTGGCGACAATCAGCGAACCGATGCCGACGAACATAATCAGTGCCGAAAGGATGATGCTGTTCTTATAGGAAGCCAGCATGGGCTTCTTGTATGCATATTCGTGAATACAGCCCTCGGTAATGAAGATGGTGTAGTCGTCACCCTGGCCGAAGATAAAGGTGGCAAGGATGACATTGACGATATTGAATTTGATGCCGAAGAGGTACATCAAGCCAAGAATCCATATCCAGCTGATGGCCATGGGGAGGAAGGCAATGACGGCCAGTTCCAGACGGCCGAAAGATAGCCAGAGGAAGATAAAGACGATGGCGGAGCAGGCAAAGCCGATGTAATTGAAGTCATTGGAAAGACTGTTGGCAATCGCGCTGTTCATGCTCTTGACATCAAAACTACCCTGGAATTTGGCTTTAACAGCCTCCATGTCATGGGTTTTCACAAAGACCTTGTCAACGACGGAATAACGCTCCTGGAGTTTGTCTTCATTGAAGTTTCCCTTGAAGACCGTCTTGGTAAGGATGGAGAAATCATCGTAGTTTTTGGGAGCATATTCCCCGTCAATGATTTCGTCGAAATCCGCAAAGGCCTCGCTGTTAAAGCCAATGCGCGTGGCATTGGACTTCAGCTGGCCCTTCAGCAGTTCCTGATGATCAGTAACAAATTCATTCCAACGCGCCAGTCTTCTTTCTTGCTCTTCCTTGGAAGAAATGAAAGAGGAAGCCGTCTCTTTGCCGGACACCTTATTGTTTATATATAAGGAGTCAATGCTGGCATTTTTCTTACGGCTATCTTTGAGGGCCTCGTCCATCGTGGACGCTGAAGAAACGACATACAGCGTTTCGATACTGTCGTTGCTGCCCGACTGCAGGAGCGACTGGAAATAGTTCATATCGCTCTTCTGCTGCTCCGTCATGAAATTGATATTTGACATGTTGGCGTCAAACTCGGTCTTCAGGCTGAAATAGCCAAAGATAACCGTCAGAATCATAACGACCGCGATGAGCCAGCGTTTGTTCTCCATACGGGTTTCCGTCAGGATGCGGAAGAGTTTTCCTTGCTGTTCCGCCGTTTTTCTGACTTTCAGCCAATGCGGAAGAAAGACGAGGACAAAAGCTATCGTTCCCAAGAGAAGAAGGGAAGCAAACAAGCCGAGGTCACGTAAGGCGACGGATTTCAGCGGCACCAAGGCCATAAATGCTCCTATTGTCGTGACATTTCCAACAACTAGGGGCGTGACAATATCCTTCAGCGAATTCCTGATATTCGGTTCGTGGTTGGTATGGTCGATCAAGTGCAGCGGATAATTGACGGCGATACCGATGATAATGCTGGAAATGCCGAGGACAATGATCGAGATGTTATTATGGATCAGCGAGATACATCCGAGCGCAAACAGTCCTCCCCAAGCTATCGTGATGATGATGAGGGCGATATTCCTCACCGAGCGGAAAGAGTAGGCCAGCAGAAGGACAATGAGGATGAGGGAGATGCCGACGGCGATGATGCTGTCGTGCTTAATCTGATTGGCGTTGCTTACCGCTATGCAGGGGCCGCCTGTCAGATGCGCCTTGACTTCGGGATACTCTTTCTGCATCTTTGCCAGTCCCTCTTCCAGTTGCAGGACGAGTTTGGCATTGTTCTCCGTCTCGCTGTTGCCGAAGGGAGAAGAAACCATAACGATGGCCCTCTTCATATCCGGCGAGAAAATATAGCCTTCGTAGGATTCAAAATGGGAATTCCTCTGCGATTTATTCAAGCGGCTGACTACGGGGGTGAAGAGGTTCAGCGGATCGCGGGAGATATTCTGCGAAAGCAGTCCTCCTGACGGGAACATCAGCATCTCATAGTCACCTCTCAACTGCTCGGGGATGTAGTTAGGAGAGGCCAGAACGCTGTCCATATGGGCATAATCCTTCTCCTCAAGGAAGTAGGGGATATTGGAGTAGACAAAGTCGGTGATTCGCGTAAGTTCCTCAATGTCAAACTTTGCGATGATATTTTTCTCCAATCCCAAGGTGTCGTTTTCGCAAACGCTGTCACAGAAAGCTTCGATGGCGTTGGCCGTCATCTCCTCGTCATCGGGATTGTCAAAGATGACGATGACCTGGTCAGCGCCAGAGATTCCCTGGAAGATGGAGAGGGCTTCGCGGTCCTCGGTTCCGAGGGGCAGGAAATCCGAGATATCCTCTTTATACGACAGTCTGGAGAAAGAGAACAGCAACAACAGCGTCAAGACAGAGAAGATTCCCCATCTTAAGGCAACGTGTGTTCTGAAATAGTCAAACAGTCGTAAAATCATATTATATACTAATTGGTAGAAACAAGCAGAGTTGCTGGCCCGCTATTTTAGGGTTGTTTTCAGCCAATCCAGGAATTCCTGTCGCCACTGGCGACACTCTGCGGTACCCTTGGAATCGGAAGCCCCGAAGCCGTGGCCGCCTGTTTTGTATTGGATATAGCGATGATTAACCCCCTTTGCAGTGAGGGCAGCATCGAGGAGCTCGGAATTACGATAGTCAACGACGGGATCGTCGGCACAGTTCATCAGGAAGACCGGAGGGCAGTCTGCAGGAACATGCTTTTCCAACGATAGTGAGTCTCGATAGACTGCCTTGTGTTTTCGGGTTTCTCCCAGCAATCCGCGTCTGGAACGTTTGTGCGTACAGTCAGCGGAAAGGGAAACCACTGGATAGATGGAAGCCACGAAGGCGGGGCGCGTGCGGGGATGGTCGTACATTTCTGCCACCGACATCACGAGATGGCCGCCGGCCGAGAAGCCCATCGCACCGACCTTCGTCGTGTCAATGCCGTATTGTGAGGCATTGTCCTTTACCAAGGCGATGGCGCGTTGAAGATCGTTCTGAGGATCAGGATATTGGTTTCCTCTGTATACATATCGGGTGTAGAAAAGAAAGGCAGGGACATACGCCGTGCGGTAGTTCAGCACGAAAGCTGATATGCCGTTCTCCTGCAGCCACAAAGCCACCTTTCTTCCTTCGTTCTTGGTATCGTGCCAGAAATAGCTGCCACCTGGACAGATGATGACGCAGGGATTGCCGGAACCTGCTGCCAGATAGGGTGTCAGAGAGACGTTTTTCTTGGTTGAAGTATTTTTCCAGATGTTAACAGGTTCCGATTGTGCGGCTACGGAGAAAGCCGCGAACAAGAAGCCTGTCAAGAAAACGGAAAGTGCTTTGATCATTATAATTTACTGAGTATGGTGTGCTGTCCAAGAATATCTTCACAGGTTCTGATGGCAGTCAGGGGAACGCCGCAGAAGCCGTGGAGGCTCACATTCTGACCCGTTAGGAACAGATTGCTGACCTTGGTTCTTGTGGACAAGTGTGAGAGTGTTATGTTTTTGCAGTCCTTCTGGATGCCGCACATCGAACCGCCTTTCGTTCCGTAATAGTCGCGGATGGTAAGGGGGGAGGCTGTATTGATGGCTTCAATGCAGTAATGGATACCTGGATAGATAGTCTCCAGTTTGTCGAGCACCAGATCCATGCATTGCTTTTTCCAGAACTGGTAGTCTTTCGTGCGTTGGCCCAAGGTCGTACATTCCCATTTCCTGACATATTCCCAGGGCATGGGAATCGTGATGATCATCTTGTTCGTGTACTTCCCCTGGTTCACTTCGGGAGGAGTCATATAGAGGAAGCCCAGCGGCCAATCTGTGTTTTCTTCACCCATTTTCCAGGAAGAATCATAGTCCTCGAAATAATAACCGGTATGGTTGATATATCGGAAGGTCTTCTCGTGGAACTTCAGGTTGATGGTGAAAGCCGAATAGGTATAGGGCACATCCTTGATTCTGCTGCGGAAAGCTTTGGGGAAAACCGTTACATCATCGAAGATGTCGAGGAGCGTATTGGGATCAATATCAGAAATATAGACGTCGGCCGATAACTTTCTGCCTCGGTCGGTCTCCACGCACATTATCGTCCTTCCCTCGTTGTGGATGAACTTAACGGCTTCGTTGAGAATGATGGTGCCATCGTTGTCCGTGATGACATTGGCCAACAAGTCAGCAAAGCGATGACTTCCACCAGCAAAACGGCAAGGGCCGGAAAGATACAGGACCGTGATGATGGCATGGGTATAGGCTGGTGTCGTGTTCCTTTCGCCGGAATACAAAAGATTCAGGTAGGAGATGACTCCTCTTAATTTCGGATCCTGAATATACTTGGCAATGAACTCATCCGCAGGCAGAAAAAAATCCTCGTTATGGATGAAATCGTTTTCAGAAGCCTCGCGGAGATGGTACAGCGGCATTTCGTCCACGATAGCGTAGACCGCATCCAGATAACGATTGAGATTCTCATGCTCAGAAGGGAAGTAGCGGCTCATAGAAGCAAGGAAGCCATCTCTTCCAGCTGCAATCTTATAAGCCATATCATCAGAGGCGATATAGATCTCATCGGCATGATTCTGCTGAACTTCAGCGAATATCGTAGGGTCGTAAACACCGAGATATTCGCAAAGCCGGCGGATGTTTCCTCCTTCCTGCATACCACCGATAACATGCATGCCCGTATCGTAGATTTCGCCAAAGCGCACAAAACTCTGCAGACCACCACCGATAGAGGAATTCTTCTCGATGATGGTCACCGCATAGTCATTTTTGGCGAGAATGGCGCCGGTAAACAAGCCTCCAAGACCGCCACCGAGAATGATGGCTGTCTTTTTGCCGTTTGCCGTATCAGGCATTCTGGTCATATCTGTTGCAGAGGGTTGAGTATTCACGTTTGTAATATTTTCTGAACCAGGAAGAGAATTCTTTTATGGTGCCGAGTTTGCTGTATTCTTCATAGGGAATACGCTCTTGGATATGGAGTTTGATCTGGCCTTTGCGGAGATACTTCCCGCCTTTAGGAAGAACTTGTCCAGCGCCATATTCAATAAACGGAAGGATGTCCAGCTGCAGGGCTTCTGCAATATAGAAGGCTCCCTTATGGAAGCGCCC
>DCHH01000022.1 GCA_002315625.1 Bacteroidales bacterium UBA1757 | reverse complement strand
TTACCCCCGCGGCGGAAAAACGACCGTTTTTCAGTCGTCGGGATTGGTATTTAATAGAGCACGAACAACTACGCAATAATATGACAAAATCGCATCTTCTTTACGCTGTTTCAGTAGCGATAGTGTTGGCTTCATGCGTCCATGAAGAAGAGCCGACGAGGGGGGACGGGAAGAATATCACCTTCTCCGCCAAATCGTTCGGCACTACAGACAAATCCAAGGGGGAAACTATGTTTACAATGTCAGACGAGGCCGGTTCCCCAATACTCGACGTAGCATACAGTACGGAAGACATGCCGATGCCGATAAACTTTGCCGAAGACGTTGCAGAAGACCCCTCCGAAAACACCAAGGCAACCCTGATCACGACTGCCGACGGCATGTCGGCAGGCTTCGGCGTATATGTCCACGACGGGGCCCAGTATGTCGTGGACGGAGAGACCGTCACCAAGAACTCGAAAGGAGAATGGACCACTGCGGCTTCCCATCCCTTCGACAAGGACAAAACTTACACCGCTATCGGATACTATCCGTCAGACCTGAATTTCAACAAGGAGAGCCGCAATTTCACCTATGCGGTCAGCATGAGCAGCACAGCCTCAAAGGATGTGATGATCGGATATTTCAACGGAAAATTGAACGAGGGACAGGCGGCGTTGAATTTCAGCCACGCAATGACCGCGGTCAGATTCGTATGGGGCGATGTGGAGAAGGCCACCAAAATAAAACTGATATCCCTGAACGGCGTTTACATAAGCGGGACCTGCACTCCGGATTTCACAACTTCTCCAGTTTCATACAGTTGGGGGAATTTCGGATCCACCCCGCAAGTCGTTGTAGGTTCAAAAGAGATTAATGCACCATCAGAGGGAACGACAATCACGGACGATGAGTACACATTCGTCCTGATTCCGCAGAACCTTGCGACAAAGAACGTCACCCTCATGCTCACGCTTTCCGACGGGACCAACAATTTCTCCGTCAGCAAGAAACTGACTTCGGGGGAATGGGCCCCCGGAAAAATCAACTTGTACAAGTTGAACTATCACGATGATTATGACTACTTCATTGAGGACATTCCTGAAGTGGTCACAGATTACACGGGGTCTCCTGACGGTGAATTCACTGTTAAAAGTTACAAACAGCTGAAGACCTCTCCATACACCACATCCGCTCAAGCATGGAACGTGGAGTACTATGACGGCAGCGATTGGGTAACGACAAAACCCTCCGGAGGAGACTGGCCACTTGTCAATTCGATAAGCAAGACATCAGGCATCGGAGGAACAAGCGGAGAAACGGCTTCTATGTCATTCACTGCCCAGACTCCCGAAAAGAGCGGGGATATTCCGGCCGGTTATCATTCGATAATTCTCCGGGCAAGGGGTACGAAGGGAGAACTTGACGAAGGCGATACCGGACTCAAGAGATACGACCTGTCCTATGACAACCCGCGATACGGCAGCAAATACCCAAACAGAAGCACTGCGAACTGTTATATCGTCGGATCCTCAGGATACTACAAGATTCCTGCAGTATATGGTAATGCCATCCAAAACGGAGCGAAAAACACCGGGGCATATAATCCCGGCATCACATCATCAAACCCCGTCCTGTCAACCTTTGTAAATCACGACAACGCCAGCATCACGTCTCCGTGGATCAGTGAAAACGTTAATCTCAACGGAACTGCCATAAACATAGACAATGCCGTTATTGTCTGGCAGGATGCTCAAAACCTTGTGACAGGCGTCGCCGTCAAGACAATCTATGATGCAGAGACCAAAAAAGATCAAAAATTCGTTGTTTTCAACGTGGAAAACAACGATTACCTCAAACCCGGAAACTGCCTCATTGCGATTAGGGACTCGAATAACAAGATATTATGGAGCTGGCATATCTGGGTCACTGATGAATTGATGTCAAATACCTTCGAAGTCGTTTCCGACAGGACATACCATATGATGCCCGCGGCTCTTGGCTGGGTCTATGGAGGCACAACCACGGCGACCGTCTATTATGAACGTAGCGTCAGGATGAGAATAAACAATGGCAAGGCGACAAAGGAGTTCACAGTCACACAGTCTCCATATATGACCGCGCCCACCACAGGAACCGGATACTGCCCTTACTACCAATGGGGTAGAAAGGATCCTATTGTTCCTTCCACGGGCAGTCCAAACGGGTCAAACGATAAGAATCAAAAACAAACTTTCAACGCAACATACTCGCCTGATTTCTCAAATGCAAAAGCGATGAATTCCTCTACCAATAACAGGTCGGTAGGTTATTCTATTCAGCATCCGAACGAATATATGGGAACTGGAAACAATTACAGCAGCGGGGGCTGGATGTGGAATCAGGGTGACTGGTGTCAGCAAAAATATGTGAACAGGTGGTCTGCAAATAATACATATCTGGACAACGAGAATGGAGTGGGTACCTTATACGATAGAGAATTCGTGATCAAGACAATATACGATCCATCCCCCGTCGGATTCAAGGTTGCCAACCTGTCAGCTTATGAAGGAATCGTTTCTGATTGGGAAGCCAATCGTAATATTGAATGGTCCAAGGGCAAACAAGGAGCAATGTATAAGGGAAGTCTGTTCCTTCCCGCAACGGGATACCGTGGATGTTACTGGTATGAAGAAGGCGGCATTGACATTTTTGGCTCATTAATAGGGTATGGATGGGGGAATGGCGGCCCGAAATACGAAGTTCACTACTATACCACCCGTGCAGCCGGTGAAAGAAACAACAAATTTTTCTATATCAAATCTAACGATGACGAGAATCTGGACTGGAGTGACGGTCCCCCTGTAGGAATTTCTAATTTCTTCAAGACAATCGGAGGAGTCCTTAGGCCTATCGCAGAAACTGATTAACTTATATTATGAAGAAGGAACATCTTGTACTTTGTGTAATTGTCCCTCTGGCATTGATTTCTTGCACAATTGAGAAACCAACGGAGCCTCAAAAGGAAATAGTGTTCGCAGCCGAAGTGAAGACTGTCGGCACCAAGGCGACTCTTGTCAACACAGTGGCACAGATGGGATCCGTCCTGGGGGCATTCTCGGTCGAATCATACTGCGAAGGTGCCCTTCAGTTCTCGGACAAGGTCAGTTATGCTTCGGGAGAATGGAAATCCGCGTCTTCACACGGATGGGTGAAGGACAAGAATATGGAATTCGTGGCTGTTGCGCCGGATGCGAGTATCGTGATGTCCAAATCCTACGCACCCGCCACGAAGACTCTGACGCTGTACTGCGCCAATGGTTCCGACATGTCAGCACAGAAAGACCTGATGTGCGGCTACTACTGCGGGCAGGGCGACGGTGAGGTGGCCCCCATTCATTTCTCCCACCTTCTGTCTGCAATCAGATTCACTCTTGAGGACACGAGACGCGACTATACTCTCAAAAGCATTTCCGTGGAGGACGTCTGCCCTACCGGCGTGTGCACCATAAACTTTCCCAACTCAGACGGCTCCAGTCCGTCTGTTTCCTGGGGCAGCCAGACGGGATCGCAGACCATCTCTTATACCCCCGGCACGGTTCCATCGCCGGGCCAGCTCATCACGGAGGAGGCGATAATGGTGCTTCCTCAGACATTCGGCTCCACTTCCACCGCTAAGATTAAGGCGACCGTAACCGCCGGAGGCGTGGACAAGACTATCGCCTACGCGCTTAAGAACAGCGAGTTCGAGCCGGGGAAGACGTACACTTTTTCGATGAACCTCAGCAAGGAGTCGATCGTCCTCGAAAGTGCGGTCGAGACCTGGTACTTGACGAACAGTTCTTTTAACGGAGATTCTGCAGTTGACCTCAGCGCCAACGGCACGGCATCTGCCAACTGCTACATCATCCCTCTCGAGAGCTCGGGCTACTACAAATTCCCTGCAGTCAAGGGCAACTCAAGCACTTCGGTCGGAGATGCCAAGACCGCCAAGGTTATCTGGGAGACAGTCAACACCGGCACCGCTCCTGCAGAAGCCACCATAGTGACCAACGCCGACGTCCGTAACGGGTGGGTGTACATCTATTCCACCGGCCTGACGGCGGGCAACGCACTTGTGGCCGTGTACGACGGCGAGGATGCCTACGGCAACCCCAGCGGCAACATTCTCTGGAGCTGGCACATCTGGAAGACCGCCACACCGGCGGATGAAGCGTATGCCAACGATGCCGGCTCCCTGATGGACCGCAACCTCGGCGCTCTCGCAAAGACAGGCAACCTGTCCACCGGAATGATGTACCAATGGGGCCGCAAGGACCCGCTTCCCGGTCCGAGTTCGACTTCGGCCAATGCTCTTATGGCTGTCGCAGGCACCGCCACAACCTTCGTAGGGCGCACCACCGTCCTTGAAGGCGGCACCGCTCTGAACTATTCCATCAAGAACCCTACCGCCTACATTTACAACAACAGCGGTGACGTCGGCGACTGGTACAGCAACTCGGCCAATCAGGGCGACGACCGCTGGGGCAACAACAAGACCATTTACGACCCCTGCCCTGCAGGATACAAGGTTCCCCAGGGAGGACGTCTGGCAGAAGGAGGCTTCTTCGCCATAGCGATGGGGCGGGAATCAGGAATCGCTTATGGCGAAACAGGTGGCTCCATAGTGTATCACTCCAACAACGGAGTGGACTTCCCTCTACAGAGCGGACAGACTTTCTTCCCATTGAGTGGACTAATACTCGGGCAAGGTATTTTCAATGTCGGCCATGACGGACTATATTGGACGGACTGTCCGGGAGGCTTCAACGGCAACCCCCTGACCTGGACGCCAAAATATGCCGTTGATATGAATTTCAACAGCTCCCAGGCCAATCCTACGCTGGCCAGTTCACGTGATGCAGGGTGTCCAGTGCGCTGCATGAAGGGTGAGACCGCCATCGAATATACATACAACACCCCTACGGTTTCTGAAACGTCAATCAGCGCGCCCCATTTTGGTGGAGAAGACACATTCACTGTCATATCCACTAAAACACATGCATCCAGCACCGTCGGCGCCGCCTGGAAGCTCCAATATTCGACTGATGGAGGAAGCAATTGGACGGACGGTGTACCTTCGTGGATAAGCGCAGCTGTTGACGGCAAGGATATGACTACGGGAGTCGGATCAACTACCGGAGAGGTCGTCACAATTAAAATGGCGGCTTCAACAGGAGGCAGTGAAGGCACAAGTTCTGATGTGGATGCCGTTCACACTCAGAATCTTAAGAATGCCACTCCGAAAACGGACTTTGACCTTTCCACCATAAACGTGGCAACGGGAGCTACCTGCTTGCAGACATCAGCCAACTGCTATGTCGTTCAGGCTTCCGGAACATACCGTTTCCCCCTCGCATACGGCTCAGCACTTCTAAACGGAAGCACCAACGATGCAGCCTACAAAACCAACAACGGAGTTGATGGGAATATGACTCTCGGCTACCTCAGGGGACAGAAAAGCAACAATATTATTTCAAGCCCATGGGTAATGACTGATCAGGGTTCAGGAACCTACTCAGCAGCCTTACTCTGGCAAGACGCTCAGAATCTTGTCACGAATGTCGCACTTGACGACAACTATATGACATTCTCTGTATCCCAATCCACCATCCGGCAGGGCAATGCTCTTCTGGCTCTGATGAAAGGCGGCACTGTTGTATGGAGCTGGCATATCTGGGTCACAGACTATGACCTCACCGAATCAGGGCAGATGACGATAACCAGATCTGGACAGACCAGCCGTACCATCGACTTTATGCGTTGCAATCTCGGCAACTGCGATGGCGGAGCGGGGACGGTAACCAACCACGCCCAGAGGAGCATCAAACTGAGGATTCAGCAGTTATCAGCCAGCGGCAAGCAGAGCAGCGCAATTGACGCCGTTCAGAATGCCGGTGCGGATGTCAAGAGAGCCGGAACGTTCAACAACCCTTACTATCAGTGGGGAAGGAAAGATCCATTCATTCCTTCAAACGGCACCGACGCCAACAAAACCGTATATACCGGCAGCACATCACTGCCTGCATTCGCCTATTCATCGAACACATCGGGAGGTTATACCATCCACCATGGTATTGATATGCCGACCACCATGCTCCATGTAAAGAATGCCACCTACGATTGGCTGGGACCTTTCAACTGCGCATATAAGAACTATTGGGACATCAGTCTAAACACTGATTACAATAAAAATCTTGATTACTCACAATGGAGAAGCACTGTCAAGTCAGTATATGACCCTTGTCCCGTTGGATTCAAACTCCCCAACGGATACACCGTATGGTGGAATGACAGAACGTCCTTCACCAAGACTCTGGACTCATCGACCACCCCGGCATCGATAATTGTCAACAGCAGCGACTATCTGGTGTTCCCGCTGGTGGGATACAGGCCCTGGAACAGCGGTAACATGTCAAGCTCAGGGACATTGGGGCTTTACTGGAGTTCGGCCACCGGATCATCCGAAAGAGCCCGTTCAATCTGGATGCAGAACAATGGAACCTATATCCTCGGGGATATTGAAAAGTCTTGCGGCCTTTCAGTCCGTCCTGTCAAAGAATAATTATTCCGGAAATATGAAAAGATTAATAATTATAATATCCTTTTTATCCCTCCTCATCTCCTGCAGCAAGCAGAATCCCCAAGGGATGCAGCAGATGGCGTTCAGCGTGGAGATGGGGATAGAACCGGGCTGGGGAGCAAGCACAAAAGCCTGCCCTATAGGCAACAACGAGGACTTCCTTAAGACATATACGTCGTTCGGGGTGAAAGTGTCGTCCGGTTCAGGTGTTTACCGGGACTATTCCAAAGTGAATTACACTTCCGGAGCGTGGACCATGGCGTCCCCTTTCAGCTGGGTAAACAACATGAACTTGAGCTTCTACGCCCTGGCCCCTTATGATTTCTCCGGAAATACCATCATCACCCGCGGAGACCTTACAGGGCCGACAGGATCATCGAAGACCGTTTCTTTCACCTATGATATAAAGAAGGTGGACCCTTCAGGACTTCCCGACCTGCTTTTCGGATGGTATGAGGGGACCGGTGTGTTGTCTTCGGGGAAAGTCTCTGCGCCGCTCAAATTCTACCATCCTCTGGCAGCCATACGTTTCAAGACCGGGACAGGTTTTGTGGGAGAGACGGTCAAGTACGTTCAGTTGAGCCAGTTCGGCACCAATGCGACCTGCACGGTCAACTGCAGCGGGTCGGCTCCCTCATTCACCTGGGGGGCGACTTCGAAGACGGCCACATACTATCTTAATCTTAACCAGACAATTGCTTCAGCGGAAGAGATAATAGGGACTTGGGATGAGACCTTCATCGTCATTCCCCAGACACTGGGGAAAAAGGCGCTTATAGTGCTGGAGACAAGCAGCAAGAGATACGCCGTAAATGTCACGGGCATCACACTGACGGCGGGCAACACGAGCTACATGACCGTCAACGATACGGGTATCGCAGTGTCGTCCGCGGGCGGGCCTACGGAATTCATATCCTGGACAGAAGTTACAGCACTGTAACACACATATATAGACGCAATAATATAACAATGAACAAGGGATCATGTAAACTCATGCTTCTGACCGTTGCGTACAGGAATAAACACAGCAATATATATAAACACAAAATCTTTTATCAATGGAAAACAGCAATTACGTCAATCCCGTTCTGGAACTCGTTAGAACTGATGAAACAAGTTCGGTCTTCTTCGGCATCAGCGGGGAGCCGAAGCTTGGTGTCGCTCTCGGCTCAATGCAAAGCACCGATGGAAGCTGGTAAACACATCTGCCGTGAAAAGGTTTATCCGTTCAGCTGCATTATGTGTAATCCTCGCATCCTGCAGCATTTCAGATCCGGATCCGAAGATTAGTCAGACTGCGTTCACGAAAGGGCAGAAGGTCTGTATCACCGTGGATGCCGGAAATGAGACAAAAGTTGGCAGTTCCTATGACAAAACCACCGGCAAGGTAAATTTCAAGTGGGAATCCGGAGACCAGATTGCGGTGACGGTGGACGGCTCTGAGCCGGCAGTCTTCACCCTCTATTCCGGAGTCGGCGGGTCATCCGCTCAGTTCTATGGCGAAATGCCCGAAGCAGGAGATACTTTCGACGTTCAGTATCCGGTGGAGGAACCCGATCTGTCGGAGCAGGATTACTCAGCCGGAAAACTCCCTCACGACGAGATGTTCTTCAAGGCAGAAGACTGCACACTTGAGAGTGACATCACTCTGGAAGCCCAGTACTCAGCGCTTCGGCTGAATCTGTATGGCGAGAAGACGATCGGAAAAATTATCGTGACCAATTATTCCACTTCGGACAGCTATACATTGAATTGTGGAAGCTCCGGATTCAAACCAGGACTCCACCAGGCGGATGCAAGCCCTATTATGCTCGTTGTACCTGCAGGTACATACAATTTCGGCGTCGCCGTGTATGACAACAAGACTACGCCTGAATATGTCTGCGGTTTTGACAACACTTCTTCGAGGAACGCCTTCGAGGCCGGCAAGATAAAGAATATGCCTGTCCCCCCGGTTTATGACGGCTATACCACTCTGATGCCCTCAAAAGTCGGAGATATTTGGTGGGCACCGGTCAATTGCGGCTACAGCAGCGACTATGATTATGGCAAACTGTACCAATGGGGCAGAAAGGTAGGTGGAGGCTACTATGGATATCATTCAGAAGAAGCACAGGAATTTGTCACGGCCACTTTTGATGCCGATGGTCAGAACAAGAATCCGGAAGACGCCAAGTTATATAAGATTGTGTTCATCAACACTATCCCCCAGCCGCCATATGACTGGTATACGAACCGCGTAGGAGTAGGTGAAGAGGACCCTGCCAAATATCAGCTCCAGTCATGGCCCGTGACAGATCCCGCAGGGACGAGCGGAATCGGCAATCCCTGCCCGGACGGATGGGTAATACCGAGCAGGGATATGTTTACAGCTCTGATTGCCAACAAGTCATCCTGGACTTCTGCTGCAGTCGACGGAAAGGCAGGCAGGTTCTTTTCAGGAAGCCATACCTATTCTGCAAACATGCCTTCAGTATTTCTGCAGACCGGAGGAGCCGTTTCCGTAAATTATTGGCCGGAAGAGTCGGACACTGAACCTGAAAGCAGCACAAAAGCAGCCACCGCCAATGACGGAGAATACAGGTTCTGTTTCAGAGGCGAAGCAGGTTACTATTGGTCATCTTCGACAGCACCGGATGGTTTGATAGCCGGATTTGCATATCGAATGAGTTTCGGCCACACGGATGCAGCAGTAAAAACATATGCAAGAAACCGCACCGAGGCATATTCTGTCCGTTGCGTGAAGGTTGAACCAAGTCCAACATCGGTAACAGGAGGAACATTATCGAATATCAGCAATTGGTAATCACTCAACCCAATGAACAAAATGAAGAAAATACTATATTTTTTCCCTTGATGACAGTATTGGCGGGAGCATCATCTTGCGAAAAGAGCATAGAACAGTCCCAGGACCAGATCAAGCCTTCAGGCAAACCCAGGCAGGTGACAATCACAGCCGGCTCTGCCCAGACAAAGACCAACGTCAGCGGAGGCGCTCTCACCTGGTCTGCAAATGACAAATTGAACATCGTACCCCAGAGCGGGTCTGTGGCGGCGGCCGAGTTAAATCTCAAGTCCGGCGCCGGGACTGCGACAGGCACATTCGAAGGAACAATTGACGCTTCCATCACGGACGCGACAGAACTCTACGGATGGTGCGGCGGAAGCTGGACATATGACTCAGGTTCATTCTCCGTCGATATGCCAGCAACCCAGACCTACGTAGCAAACGGCCTTGCGGAGAACGCATACCCTTCCATCGGCACCGGCAGCATCATTGACGGCATCAACTTGAGCAACCCTATGGGCGTCCTCAAGCTCACCGTCAAGGGCTTGGAAACAGATCTTGTTAAAAGCATAAGCGTCATTTCGGCAGCAAAGAACCTTGCTGGTTCATTCACTGTAAATCCGAGTTCTTCCTATGCCGTTTCCGGAGGAAGTTCTAAAACAGTGACGCTCAGCGTAGCTTCTCCTTATGTTGCGCTCTCAGAGTCAGGCGTAAATTTCTACATAATGCTTCCTCCTGCGGAGTATGCAGCGAGTGACTTGAGTGTGAAAGTCACATTCAGCGACGATTTGTACCTGAATATGACCATCAACGAAGCAGTCTCTGTCACAGCAGGAAGTGCTGTTGTGAAAGAGATTAGTTACAACCCAGTAACAGATTTATGCTATGACGGCACCGCCAACAGCTACATCGTATCCGCGACCGGAAACTACAAGTTCAAGACTGTACAAGGAAATTCAAGCACATCAGTCGGCACAGTTTCTACTGTTTCCGTCCTCTGGGAATCTTTCGGCACTGACACAGCACCTTCCGCAGGAAGTCTAATCAAGACTGTTGGTTCATATAAGGATGATAGCTACTTAATCTTCAGCACGAATGACTCATTTAAAGAGGGAAATGCCGTTATTGCTGCAAAAGATGCTTCCGGCAAGATACTCTGGAGCTGGCACATCTGGCTTACTGACAAACCTTCAGACCAGGTTTACAACAACTCTGCCGGCACTATGATGGACCGAAACCTCGGCGCAACATCCGCTGAAAAAGGTCAGGTTGGAGCTCTCGGACTTCTGTATCAGTGGGGAAGGAAGGATCCGTTCCTGAGCTCGTCCAGCATTTCAGGTGATACTATTGCCGCCTCGACCTTGTCTTGGCCTTCTGCTGAAGATGCATCTTCTCATCTGATTGATAATATTACACTTGCATATTCAATAGCCAATCCCACAACATTCTTGAAGAACGAATCCGATCCTTATGATTGGTATTGTACATCTTTTTCTTCTTATAAGAATGATAAATTGTGGTCAAGTACTAAATCAATTTACGATCCTTGTCCTGTCGGCTACCGTGTTCCCGACGGTGATGGATATGTCAAATACAATGGCGTCTGGTCAAAGGCCTTCAAAAAAATCGATTGGATTTCAACTTCCGATTGGGACGAGACAAATAAAGGAATGGACTTTGGTTTGACAGACGAAAAACTCGGTACTGGCACCATCTGGTATCCTGGCACCGGTACTCGTGGCAACAGCGATCACCTGCAAAATGTCGGTAATTCAGCCTCTTATTGGTCCTGTACGCCTACAACCGACGCCGCATCCATATTATATTTCCACAAGTTTAATTACGTCAGCACGATGGGCCTCTCCTACCGTGGAAGTGGCAATTCCGTGCGTTGTCTTAAAGAATAAAAGAAAGAAAATGAAGAAAACCATACTTTTCGCAGCGGCCCTTGTATTGCTCGCGGCCTGCAATGTTTCGGACATAGACAAGCAGTCCCCCGCTGTTGTCGATGGGAATTCATTCGTGAAGGGGCAGAAGGTGACTCTTACAGTGGGTACTGGCAATCAGACGAAGGTCAGTTCAGAACTGGTCACCTCCGGAGAAGACAAGGACAAGGTCAACTTCAAGTGGGAGACCGGAGACAAGATTCTTGTCAAGGTGGGAGAGGCATCCGCCGAGTTCACGCTCAAGAGCGGCGCCGGCTCGGCAACTGCCACCTTCGAGGGCACGATGCCCGAGGACGGCACCACCTTCGACGTTCAGTTCCCCGTCACGGACCCTGATCTCACCACCCAGACTTATTCCGCCACCGAGGCTATTCCACACGACATGATGAAGTTCACGGCCAGCGGATGCACTGTTGGCGATGCCTTCGCCCTGACCGCTGTGAATGCCGCATTGAGGTTGAACCTGTATGCTGACGTCACGATAGGTAAAATTGTAGTCACTGACAAGTCAGCCAGCCCTGAGGTGTCATACACACTGACCTGTACGGATGGAGTAAAGAACAACACAGGTAACGAGACTATGCCTTTCTTCATCATCCTTCCTGCAGGAAGCAGAAACATTGAAGCGAAGGTCTATGGAACCGGAGAAACGCCGGCACTAATTTGCACCCGTACGACGACCAGTGCACGGACTTTCGTGAACGGCCAGGTTCTGAATATGCCTTTGAAATATGATTATCCAGGAACCGATGCTCAACCAACATCAATTACGACCGGGGATCCGGCTACAACTACCGTCTGGGCCCCTGTTAACTGCGGATACGAGCCTGCAAATGGAGAATACAAAGGTTATACATACGGCAAGTTGTACCAGTGGGGCAGGAAAGACGGGCAGGGTTACAAGGATACTGATTATGAAGATGCTTCATATCCATCAGGTGATAATATTGTCGATGGGCCTATCTCTACTATTCCGACTGCCTCCGATGCCGAAAAATTCTATAAAAATGCCATCTCCCCCTGGAACTGGTATAATGGCAAATCCCCTGCAAATCTAACACTGTGGTCATCAAGCAAGACAGCATACGATCCTTGTCCAGATGGATGGCGTGTTCCAACTGACGGAGAGATATGGGCATTGATGGGAAACCACACAGTTGCAACGCTGCAGGACGGAAGTGGCGTACATTGTGGAATGAAAGGGAGGTATTTCGACGGCAGTTCAACAGCAACTCCAACCAGTGGCGTATTCCTTCCTGCTGCCGGTGTACTCTATAATTACGATGGCAAAGGGTTGAAGCGCAACTCCGATGCCTATTATTGGACATCAACACATGAAAGCGTATACTTCACATACACCTTACAATTCCGTATAGATTCCACCCCGGCAATAAACGAATTTGCCTTTCGCTCGGGCGGTTTATCCGTCCGTTGTGTTCAGGAATAGTAACAAAATACTTGAGAGAGATGAAGAAAATCATACTTATCGCAGCGGCCCTTGTATTGCTCGCGGCCTGCAGCAAGGAA
>DCHH01000066.1:4463-28782 GCA_002315625.1 Bacteroidales bacterium UBA1757 | reverse complement strand
CAAGGTATTCAGCAAGGTATTCAGCAAGGCATTCAGCAAGGCATTCAGCAAGGCACAATGCAGGAACGGCAAAAACAAAAACAAGACCAGAAAGAGAGAGCAGCAGCCATGAAAGCCGACGGACTGCCCGTCGAAGCCATCGTCAAATACACCGGACTGACCGCTGAAGAAATCCAAGGGCTCTAACCACGCAAGACCCAGGATCCCGTCATCCCGGGCTCAGACCCGGGATCCCGTCATAAACAGAACCACCCCATGTGCAATAAGCACCCCCACGACCGACAGAAGAATAAGGAGGTCAACACTGACGGGAATCTTCATGTGCAGTTCATACTCGACGAGCCGAAAGCCTTTCTCGGTCCCATGGCCAAGTACGGCAAATTCAGCGGCGTAAGGAACTATCTCGTCATGGCCGGGAAGAAGGCCGATGACCTTGACGGACGGGTCGGCTACTACGGGGAGCAGCTGGTCCTTCTGGCACAGACGCTCGGGCTCAACACCTGCTGGGTAGGCTTGAGCTACAGCAAAGTTCCCGGCACCTACGTCCTGGCCCCCCGGAGAGAAGATAGCCTGCTATATCGCCATCGGTTACGGCGAAACCCAGGGTGTCCCACACAAGGTCAAGACTCCGGCCGAAGTGAGCAACGCCAGCGACGTCACCCTCAAATGGTTCAATGACGGCTGACTTAAACTGACCGAATACCTGATTCCTCTTGACCGTGACGCCTGTCTGGCACTCTTCAACGAATACCTCGAATTGACCGCCGCAAAGTATTGATGCGGTTCAATAGGGACAGGTCATCTCGAACCGATTTTGTCAACCGTCACATTTCCGTTGGAGTGAAGGCGGCGGACAATCACCACCCCTTCCTGCGGTGAGGAAATCCTGATTCCGGCGGGAGTGTAGTATTCCGTTGCCACAACCGGGCTACCAGCTTCTATTTCATGTATCAATGTAGGCATTGTCACCTGTGAGGCCTCCCCCAGCCCGCCCATTTCATTGGCTGCGCGGACACTCCAGACGGTCCCGGCATTGGCGTTGTTGCCAATGACATAGAAAGGTTCCGTGGTAAATGCGACAATGTATCCGTCCTTGGCAATGGCCCAGCAGCGGGCATAGTCGCTGTTGTCCCATGTCAGGAGCGTATCTCGGCAGGTCAGGTTCGTCGGGGCTGATGCCTGCTCGGTGTAGTAGGCCGGATCCCAGTTGTCGCCGTCGCCCATGACATTGGCCACCGTATATTTGGCCGCCTCTTCCAGCGTCAGGACAGGATTGTTGGCATGTCCCTCGCCGAAGGTCTTCTTCCGCTGGCTAAGGTCGAGCAGGGTACCGGAGGGTGTGCGGGTGCCATATTCGGCAAACCTCCTGGGATAGCCGCCGCTCATTTCGCCCCAACCTTCCGCCGAAAGTTGCACGTCGCTGCCGACAGTCAGACCAATGTATATGGCCGTCGGGGTGCCGCTGCCCCAGGGACGTCCGAGATTGAAGTTGATATAATACTTCGGATTGGCCGAATGGACCTCACAGTTCAGGAAGACATACCCGTACTTGCGGGGCTGGGAGGGGGCACACAGGGGCACACCATTGCGTTCAATGACAAGCTGGCACTCGTTGTAGAAGATGTCTCCCTTGCCGCAAAGGTAATCGACTGCCCCGTGCAGCTCCGACGTCTCGAAATAGAACCGTGCATTCCCGTTGTTGCTGAGGTATGAATCCTGCCACCCGACGAGTTTGAAATTCTTGAAAATATTCTTGTCGCCCTCATCGACCAGAGCCGGACAGCGGCCGTCACCCTGATTGTCGGTCCCCCAGTGCAGACCATTGCGGAAAGAAATGTCCTGCACATACATGTTCTTGGCCGCAGAAGTGAAATCGATGAAATCGCCTTTGTGCAGCCCCTCAATCAGTTTGAAATGGTCGTGCTTGTTATAAAGTTCGGTCACGTCCATCCCTTCGCCGATGATGGAGACATTCGGGGTGCTGATGGCAGTGATGGGAGAATCGTAAAGATTGCCGTCAGAACCGGTCACCTTTCCATTGTCGCCGGGAATCAGGTAGCTGCCCTGTTTGACAAAGATGCGGAACCGCTTGCTCTTGTCGGTGCGGGCCGCCGCCTTGGCAATGGCCTGCTTGAACGTCCCCTGGTCGGGGACCACAAAGTCGTACAGTCCCTTAGCTACCGCCGGACGCTGCTTTGTGGTGAAATGAATTGTACAGACATCTTTGCAGGTATTTCCTAGCAGGTCCGCCACGCTGTTGGCCGCCAGGGTGAAAGTGTAGTCCTGACCATACAAAAGTCCCTTGTAGGTGGCTGTCAGGGTAGTATTGACCACCTGCAACTCCGTTTCACAAGAGGTCTTTCCGTCGGTTATGGTGGCCGCCGCCTGCGCTGTCAATTGTATTTTTTCACTGAAATCAAGCACAATTTTGCCGTTGATAGAGGCATTATCAGCCCCTTCGGCGGGCACCTGGGAAACCACAGCCGGGTCCTGTCCGTCATCTGTGGGTTTTGCCTGTCCGGTAACAAATATATTGGTGATTGCGGTACCGTCGTTCTTTTCACCGGAACCCGCCTTTGAAGAGTTGTAGTCGGGTATCCATCTGAAGTACAGCGCCTTGGCATGGTTGCAGCTGTCGGGAAGCGTAGCCTCTATTTTTGTCCACTTTTTCGCCCCGCCAAAGGTGATGCGGGCCGTCTCAGCCCAGTTTGTGCCGTCGAGCGACCACTCGCAGCACTGGGTCTGATAGGCAACGTAGTTGTAGAGCATCTCAGCCTCCACATGAATGGCGGTGAAGGCTTCTGCATTGACCTTTGTCTGGTAGTAGTATTTGTCGGCAATGTCGTTCCAATTGACCGCCGCCGGTTTCCCTTCATACCCGCCGGCCGCCATCTGGCTCTTGTCAAGCCACGATTTGGCATTTCCCGAAGCATTGCGAAGGACCAGTGCGTCGGCATCGTTTCCGCTGCTGGCAAAATCTGCCGGGCGGCCCGAATTGCCTGCCTTGTAGAAGTCCCAGCCCGCGATGAAATCCACTGCCTTGTAGCTGGCGGTGATGCAAGTGTCGGCCGTCATGGTCACGGTCGTCGTCCCCGATGTCTCACCGTTGTTCCAGTTGGAGAAGGTGAATATGGGATTTCCGGAGGCAGTCAGGGTGACCGTTGCCCCGTCCTCATACATCTGTTTGTCTGAAACCAATGTAGGTTCAGGCTGCAGTGAGACCATATAGGAGGCCGCCCCGTCCGATGCCGCAACAGAGAGTTCCCAGGTGGGGATGGTCTCGTATTGGGCGGTAATGGCTGTATTCTTCGTTATGGTAAAGGTATATGTTTCATCTTCCGAAAGTCTATTTCCCTTGTCGTCAGCCCAATAGCTGAAATGATAGCCAAAATTGCGGCTCTGGCTCAAGGTAATGACGGTGTTTTCGTCGAATATTGTGCCTTTGGGCATATTAGATATGCTGCCAGCCCCTTGAGGCGAGACCTTCGTATCTAGGGTATAGACCGGGATGTCAGCCACTTTTCCGTTCAAAACGCCTTCAATTACAATGTCACCGTAGCTTACTTGTTTGGAATTTCCAAGACTGTAGAGGTATATGACCAGCGCACACTCCCCTTTTGCGGCAGTGCTGTCAATAAATGTGTACGCCCAAAAGTCGACCGCGTCAGGGGTTTTGCTCTTGTCCAGGTTATTGCGCATCGGGGAAATGCCGGTTCCCAAAGTGGTTTTCACAGCGTTCGCCGACCACGCCACATCCAGTTTTCCTCCGTCAGTGCCGTGCCGGTAGGTTCTGAACGATACTTTCCTGGGGGTGAATGTCAATCCCGTTTTGACCTTGAAGGTGAAAGCCACCGCATTTCCGTCTCCCGCCGCCGATGCCTGGCTTTTGGGCTGGAATGCCGTCTGCACATGCCCATCAACATTCTTCGTCCCGGCATAGTCGAGGTCCGCACCCACAGACACATAGTCGGTAGAGATGTACTCCGGCAATGATACCGTAGCCGACTGCCCCGCCGCTCCCGTCGTAAACGGCCACGAAACCGTGATTGCCCGATTGACCAGCGTTTCCCCTTCCGCCGCCCTCAGGGTCAGCATTCCTGCAGCAGCCATCGCCACCGCCACCAGGGAAATTATACGTTCGTACAGGTTCATATTTTTCAAAAAAAAGTGTTGTTCATTGAAGGTTCAGCCTCACTGCAGCAAAAATAAATAATTCTCTTTATGAAACAAACAATCCATCCCCGGGAATCGCGTCTTTGCAGTTTCCGGGGATGGATTATGATGTGCGGTCTAATATGGTTTAGAACAGCTGCTTGACAGTGAGTTCTAGGTTGTCGCGGCAGTTCATCCAGGTGTGGCCGCCACCGGGGGTGACGAAGTCGTGCTTGAGGCCCTTCGCAGTGAGGGTGGCATCAAGGTCCTTTGAAGCCTGGAACAGGAAGTCCTCGGTACCGGTGCTGAGAATCATCAGCTTGAGGCTGCTCTTCAGCACATCCGGAGACTGATAGATGCCGTTGTCAAAGTTGGTCTGATGCTCATTGCCGAAAATGGCGGGAGCGTATGCGGCAACATAATGGAACTTGTCGGGATTACCGAAACCTGTTGCGAGAGCCTGACGTCCGCCAAGCGAGAAACCGGCCACGGCGCGGCTGTCGGCATCACTCTTCACCTTATAATTCTGTTCAATGAAGGGGATTACATCGTTAGTTATTTCAGCAGCAACCTTCTTGACATCCATAACGTCGTACATCGAAGCCTTACCTTGCAGCATCAGTTCAGGATAGGGATTGGCATAAGGCATTACAACAATCATTTTCTTGGCCAGACCCTGAGCAATCAGGTTGTCGAGAATGGTGTTGGCATTGCCCACCTTGAACCAGGTCTCGTATGTATCTGTCATACCATGAATAAGGTAGAGCACGGGATACTTCTCCTTTGCGGCGGGGTCATAGCCGGCCGGGGTATAGACACACATCGGACGGTCAATATCGAAGGTCTTGGAATGATAATAGCGATAGGAAATCTTTCCGTGAGGCACATTCTGCACATCCTGCATCGAGGGCTCGGCGGCACGGACATCGGCCAGGCTGTTCTTAAACCCTTCGTTGGGGAAAATATACATATTCTGCGGGTCGGTCACCTGCATTCCATCAACCAGGAAGCAATAAGGATAAATGTCAGGAACTTCGCACGTTACCGTAATAGCCCAGTTGCCGTCGGCATCCTTGGCCATAGCTTTCCGTTCGCCGAACATCTGGCAGTCGAGCAGCACTTCGGCGGCATTGGGGGCCTGGCAGCGGAAGGTAATCGTACCATCGGCATTGTACTCAGGCGAAACCACTCCGCGCGGGAACGTGCGGGCCATCACTTCGGGGGTAAGCCTTTGCCCCTCCTTCTTTGCGATTTCAGGAGCTGGCTCGTTTCCGGCCTTAGGAAGTTTGGCAGCAGGTTGGAAAAGCAGGGGTAAAGTCTTGTCCAGGAAATACTTAGCATTCATCCAGGTATGTCCGAACTTGTCGGTAGTGAACTCCTTAACGTTCTTTATTCCCTTTGAATCGAGGAAATCCATATAGTCCTTGGCATTACCGTAGAGGAAATCGTCGGTGCCCACACCAAGCCAGAAGAGATTAATCTTGCTGTTGATATCCTTGTCGTCATACACGCCGGGAAGGTTGGTCGATGTAAACGAACTGTATGAGCAGAGCCATGAGAACTTGTCGAGATTGGTCAGACCGATGGAGAGTCCCTGATTGCCGCCGCGGGAGAATCCGCCGATGGCACGACTGTTGCGGTCGTTTATGGTACGGTAGTTCTGCTCAACAAACGGCATGAGAGCCTTTGTGAGGTCAGGTGTGAAGAAATCCTGGAAGGGAGAAGTCTGGCCGCTTGTGGGGCGCTGTCTTCCCTTGAAGAAGTTGGTAGGATTGCCGTATGGCAGAACGATTATCATCTCCTGGGCCTTTCCGGCAGCCAGCAGATTGTCCATGATGAAATTCACACGGCCCACCTTATGATATACCTCCTCAGTGTCGGTCGTACCGCTTATCAGGTAGAAAACCGGATATTTCTTTTCAGGATGCTGGTCATAGAACGGCGGAGTATAGACAATGGCCTGATTGAAGCAGCCTAGCCCTTCCGACCAGTAGGTCACATAATCGACGCTTCCGTGAGGGACATTCTGAAGGGAATGAATCAACGGTTCATTTCCACGGATATCCAAGATGCTGTTCTTGAACCCTTCGTTGGGGAACCAGTCGGGGTTCTGCGGGTCCATAATGCTGACACCATCGACAATGAAGCAATAGGGGTACATGTCCGGTGCAGCCGGTCCGAGAGTAAGACTCCAGATGCCGTTTTCACCCTTGACCATGTCGTGACGGCCTGCAAACTGCACATCGACCTTCACATCTTTCGCCTTTTCGTTCCGATAGTTGAACGTAACGGTGTTGTCCTTGTTCACAACCGGTGAACTGACCTGCGGCCCGAACTGGGCCATTGCTGCCGTGGCTGTCAAAACCAGCCCCAATGCAGCCAAAACCATTTTTTTCATAGATTCTATATAGTTTGAAAGTTTCGAAATCCACCGCCAAGGTAAGCACATTTTCCCCATCCCCCTTTCACTTTTCATTCATCCTCCCCCATTTTTTCGTATTTTCCGCGTATCATTCGCGAAAAATACGAACTTTTGAGGGGTTATTTTAGGGAGATTAGCTGGGTGCTGGCGGTTATTTTGCCGTCTTCGTCGGTGACGGTCTGCTTGACTATGCCCACGCTCAGGGCGTACCAGGTGTCGGCAACAGTCGTCATAGTACGGGAATAGACGGTCATAAGGGCTTTCTCATGGACAAGCCAGCAGTCGAACGTTCCGGCCGGGGTGGTAATGGATTTGTGGTCAAGCACCTTTTTATCAACAATTGTGACGTCGGCGTTGATTTTACCCATCTTGACTTTCATTGTCGAATTCGGCAGGTCGGTCCCGACTGTCAGCGAGACCGGAATTGCACTCACATCGCCGACCGGAAGAATATCTTTGACCTTCATCGTCTTCATGAGTTCGTCCATGACGACGTATGTCTGTCCGTCCCTGCGCTCGGTCTTCTTCAGCATTTCGTTCGGCTCCTTGAAAAAAGGTGTACCATCCGACTTGAAGTAGTGATAGACTATCGTCTGCCCTCCATTCTGCAATTCACCGCTCTTGTCACGGATTGTCACGGTATATGTGGCGGTCTCCTTCCCGACACCCTTCCGGTATTCGTATGTGGCCACCGGCCCTTCACTAAGCAGGAAAAAACCGGTTTCTGCTGCGACCGGAAAAATAGAAAGAATACAGGCTATAACCGTAAAAATCAAAGACTTGTTCATAATATTGCAATTGAATGTGAAAAGCACTGCAAAGAAAGCAAATCCTGACTGGATTGACAAGCTATAGATCAGGCGGCACTATATTCGTATATCTTGCAATTAACGCTTCGATTGAGTACCTTCGCGGTCGCATTCTGCAATCGTCGAATATTCACATCTAAAATAAACCAACCCTATGGAAATCAATGACAAAAAATTTGTTGCCGTATCATACGACCTGTTTGTAGGCGGCGAAGACGGCTCTCAGCCCGAACTGATGGAAAAAGCCACCGAAGAGCAGCCCCTCACCTTCATTTTCGGCATGAACATGATGCTGGAATCATTCGAGGCCAATCTCAAGGGACTCAAAATGGGCGACAAGTTCGACTTCACCCTGCCCTCAGCCGATGCGTATGGCGAGTACATCGACGAACATGTTGTAGATCTGCCCAAGAGCCTTTTCGAAATCGACGGCAAGTTTGACGACGAGCATATTGCCATCGACCGCATGGTTCCGATGATGACCGAGGATGGCCAGCGCCTCGAAGGCATGGTCCTGGAAATCGGTGACGAAACCGTCAAGATGGACTTCAACCATCCGCTGGCCGGCGAAGACCTCCATTTTATCGGTGAGGTGCTGGAGGTTCGCGAATCGACCGACGAAGAGATGGAAGCCCTCATGTCACCCTGCGGACACTGCGGCGGCCATTGCGAAGGGGGCAAATGCGGACAGGACGAAGGCCAGTGCGGCCAGGAAGGCGGATGCTGCGGCAGCTGCCATTAACCAATTACAATAAGTTTCTTCAATCATGAACAAATACATAGCCATTATGTGCACAGTAACATTACTGGCATCAACAGCTTGCACCGAGCAAAAGAAGGACAACTTCCAGTACCGTTCCGACCGTTTCGCCGACCTGGAAATCCTTAACTACAAGGTTCCTGGGTTTGAAGACCTAACCCTCCAGCAAAAGACCCTGGTCTATTACCTCAGCGAGGCCGGTCTTTGGGGCCGCGACATCCTGTTCGACCAAAACTGCCGCTACAACCTGCTGGTACGCCACACTTTGGAGGCCATATACCAGCATGCCGCGCTCGAACACAGCGGCAACGAATGGGACGCAATGGTGACCTACCTCAAGCGTGTATGGGTTTCCAACGGCATCCATCACCACTATGCCTGCGACAAGTTCCAGCCTTCATTTACTGAGGATTTCCTAAAATCAGCAATCGCAGCCACTCCTGCCGAGTTCCTGCCGATGCCTGCAGATGAGCTGTTCCAGACTCTGCAGCCCGTTATTTTCGACCCCACATTCCTTGCCAAGAGGGTAAATCAGGCAGCCGGCGAAGACCTGCTGCTGACCTCAGCCGAAAACTACTACTTCAATGTCTCACAAAAGGAGGCCGAAGATTTCTATGCTGCCATGGCCGACCCCAACGACCCGCAGCCCATTTCACTGGGTCTGAACAGCCGCCTGGTCAAGAACAAAAACGGGCTGTTGGAAGAGGAAGTATATAAGGTGGGCGGACGCTATTCCGAAGCCATCGAACACATTATCTATTGGTTAGAGAAGGCTATCAACGTTGCCGAAAACGATGCCCAGAAAGCCACAATCGCCAAGCTGATAGAGTATTACCGCAACGGCGACCTTCGCACGTTCGACGAGTACAATGTCCTGTGGGTGCAGGACCTCTCCTCACAGGTCGATTTCGTGAACGGTTTCATTGAAAACTACGGCGACCCCATCGGCCTGAAGTCGAGCTGGGAAAGCAGCATCAATTTCAAGAACACCGAAGCTTCGGCCCGCACCGAAATCATCAGCGCAAATGCCCAGTGGTTTGAAGACCATGCCCCGATTGACCCACGCTTCCGCAAAGAGAAGGTGAAGGGCGTTTCGGCCAAGGTCATCAATGTGGCCATGCTCGGCGGCGACTGCTACCCCACCACCCCCATCGGAATCAACCTTCCCAACGCCGACTGGATACGCCGCGACTACGGCAGCAAGTCAGTTACAATTGACAATATTTCAGAGGCTTACGACAAGGCTGCACAGGGCAACGGCAGCGCACAGGAGTTTATGTGGAGCGAAAAGGAAATCAAGCTCAGCCAGGCTTACGGCTACCTCGCCAGCAACCTTCACACCGATTTGCACGAGTGTCTTGGTCACGGCAGCGGCCAGTTACTCCCCGGCACAGACCCCAATGCCCTCGGCTCCTACTCGTCTGTCATGGAAGAGGCTCGTGCCGACCTGTTTGCCCTCTATTTCCTTGGTGATGAGAAACTTGTCGAACTGGGACTTCTTCCCGACAAGGATGCTTACAAGGCTTCATATTACCAGCAGATGATGAACGGGGCAATGACACAGTTGCGCCGTATCGAACTGGGCAAGGACATCGAAGAGGCCCACATGCGTAACCGTGCCCTTATAGCCAACTGGGTGCTGAAAAACGGCGGCCCAAAGGTTGCCGAACTTACTGTCCGCGACGGAAAGACATACCTTGTCATTCACGACTACAAGGCCCTTCGCGATTGTTTCGGACAGCTTCTGGCCGAAATCCAACGCTGCAAGTCGGAAGGTGACTTTCAGGCCGCACAGAATCTGGTCGAGACATACGCTGTAAAGATTGACCAGAACCTTCACAAGGAGGTCATTGAACGCTATGCCAAGCTGAACATCGCCCCCTACGGCGGTTTCATTAACCCGATTCTGACCCCGGTAACCGATGCCGACGGCAATATTACCGACATCCAAATCTCTTACGGCGAACCCTACGACACACAGCATCTGCGCTACTCGACCCAGTACAGCGCCCTGCCGCTTAATCCCGCTACCGGTCTCTACAACTGATACATACCGGGCACAAAGCAATGTTCAACACAAAAGAAAATCCAGTTGCCCCCTTGCGCGTGAGCATGGTGCAGACCGACATCGTCTGGCAGAATGCTGAGGCCAATCTGACGCACTACAGGGAGTTGCTTGCCCCGTTGAAGGGACAGAGCGACCTGGCAGTGCTACCAGAAATGTGCGCCAACGGCTTTGGATCTGACATTCAGCAGATTGCCCAGCCGTCGGACGGCCTTACCATGACCACAATCCGTGCAATGGCAATTGAATTCGAACTGGCAATAGCCGGGAGCTTTGCCTGCTTCGATGACGGAAAATACTATAACAGAGGATTTTTCATCTATCCCGACGGCTACACTGTCTTTTATGACAAGTGGCATCTCTTCCGTATGGGTGGTGAAACCGACCACACCACTGCCGGAAAGGATGCCGTAATTGTCACATACAAAGGATGGAACATCCGTCTGGCAATCTGCTACGACCTGCGTTTCCCGGTGTGGTGCCGCAACCGGCGCCTCCCCGTTCCCAACCCCACATGGCTGCTGGAACAGGAAGAGCCGATGGACAACCCGCTGGAATACGACCTGATGCTATTCGTGGCCAACTGGCCGGAAGGGCGCAAAAGTTCCTGGAGCACTATGCTGCTTTCACGCGCCATGGAAAACCACGCCTACGTCTGCGGCGTGAACCGGGTAGGCCAGGACGGTCTGGGTCTCCATTACCCGGGGTTGTCGGCGATGTGCAATAACAGGGATTACATGGCCGTCCTTCCCGAAAACGAAGAGTGCGTGGAAACTGTCACCATCAGCCTCAAGCGTCTTCTCCACAGCCGGAGCCGCTTCACCGCCTGGATGGACTGCGACGAATTTACCCTTGACTAAGAAGCCGTTTTGAAATGCTCACTGCGTCAATTGTAACATATAACCACCATCTGCTTGACATCGAGCCAGTTCTGCGCAGCCTGATGTCATCCTGCTTCGATATTATTTACATCGTTGACCACTCCGACAAGTTCCTTTCCCTGGAAGGCGAAATCGAGGTCTATACCCAAAAAATGGGATGGAAGGAGGGCGTGGCACTGGAGTACATCAGCCATCACAACAACGGTTACGGGGGCGGGCACAACATCGCGATTCGCAAAGCAATCTCTGCAGGGGCAAAGTACCACCTTGTCATCAATCCCGACGTCTGGTTTCCGGACGGCACAATCGAGAAGATAGTCAGTTTCATGGAGGCAAACCCCACTGTCGGACAGGTCATGCCGAAGATTCTCTTTCCCGACGGCAACATTCAGCGTCTGGCAAAGAGGCTTCCATCCATTCTTGATATTGCCGGACGGTTCTGCTTTCCGCACATTATCAGAAAGAGGAACGAATGGTATGAATTGAGAGAGACCGGCTACAAGGAGCCGCTGTCGGTTCCATACCTCTCCGGCTGCTTCATGTTCTTCCGTCTGGACTATCTGGAGAATATCGGCCTTTTCGACGAGCGCTTCTTCATGTATGCAGAAGACATCGACGTAACAAGGAGGATGCACGCCCGATACGGGACCGTCTATTTTCCCGAAGTCATAGCCTTCCACAAATTCAACCGCGCATCCCACAGAAGTCTGAAACTGTTTTACATACACGTTAAAAACCTTATCCTGTACTTCAACAAATGGGGATGGTTCAAGGACGAAGAAAGAGACCGTTTCAACAATGAAATAAAACCTTGGTCATGCCCTCAGTAAGCATCATCATACCTTTCTACAATGGCGCCAGCTTCCTCCGCGATTGTCTTGATTCCGTACTGGCACAGACAATGACCGACTGGGAGGCAATTCTGGTCAATGACGGCTCAAAGGATGAGAGTCAGTCCATTGCAGAAAGCTATGTCAGCAAAGACCCTCGGTTCAAGTTGTTAGTCTTTGAGAAAAACAAAGGTCTCTCTGCTGCAAGAAACGGAGGCCTTTCCAAAGCCACAGGAGAGTTCATTGCCTTTCTGGATTCGGACGACTGGTGGAAAAATGATTTTCTTGAAAGGCACATTGCCGAAATCAATGGTTACGACATGGTACGCAGCGGCTACCGCAGGATGAATGGTAAGGCTGAAATCAGGCGTAAAAAACCTCTCCACCGCTGGCAGTTCACCACCGCATGGTCCGGACTTTTCAGACGCTCATCCATATCCGGCATGCACTTTGAAGAGGGGATGTACTACGAGGATGTGCTGTGGACGGTTTGTTTCGTCACCTCCGGGAAGAAAATGAAAATCATTCCCTATATCGGGTACAACTACCGGGTGAACGATGCCGCAATAACTTCCACCGTTCATAATGAAGACCTGAAAAAGCTCTATTCCAAGCTGTTATCATACTGGCCGCATCCTATGGCCATTTATACAACCATTAAGATGTGGTTATATACAACCCTTTGACCCCCGATTTCATGAACAAAAAACTTCTCTCACTGCTTTCAGGCATTTTGATGACCTCAATAGCTCTGCAAGCCAACGACCTAACCTTGAAGTATGCAACTCCGGCAGCCAACTGGAACGAGGCGACCCCCATAGGGAACGGTCACATTGGGGCCATGGTCTTCGGAGACCCGACCGACGAGCTTATCCGCCTGAACGACAACACCCTCTACAGTGGCGAACCCGCAACCGTATGGAAAGGACACGATATCACCCCTTCGTACGACAAAGTGGTGGGAATGCTGCTTGACGGGCAATACACCGAAGCCTACGACCTGATTCAGTATCACTGGCTGGGTCGTCTGCACGAGTGCTACCAGCCGCTTGGCGACATCCTGATGAGCAGCAACAACACGGCAGCCGTAACCGGTTACCGGCGCTCGCTCAATCTGGAGGATGCAGTTCTTACAATCACCTACACCCAGGGGGGTGTCCATTACAAACGTGAAATCTTCGCCTCACATCCATCCGATGTTATCGTGATGCGACTGACCGCCGACCAGCCTACGATTGACATCGATGTGCGGCTGAGCACCCCCCACAAGCCCACCACCCGTTTCAACACCGAAAGCCATCAGTTAGACATGAGCGGTCAGGCTCCCGGCCATGCACAGCGCCGCAGCGACGGCATGATACAGGGCTGGAAGGCCGAAGGACGCCACCCCGAGCTCTACTATGCCGACGGCACCCGCAAATATAAGGAGGACGTCCTCTATTCTTCACAAATTGACGGAATGGGGACCTATTTCGAGACCCGTCTTCATGCCCTGACCGACGGCAATATCGAGGTCCTTCCCGAGCAGCCACTGCATAAGACATCACGCGGGTCGAACAATCCCGTGGGCCCGGCCCTTCACATCAGCGGCACGAAAGAAGTTACTTTCATACTTGCCTCAGAATCAAGCTTCAACGGTTGGCAGAAGAGTCCCTCCCGCGAAGGAAAAGATGCCAAGGCTCTGGTTGATGCAACCTTGCAGAAAGCCATCAGCACCCCGTACGCAGAATTGCTGAAGAATCACCGCTCCGACTATCAGTCGCTTTTCAACCGGGTATCTTTCGAAATGCCCTCCACAGATGCCCAGAAAGAGCTTTTCATCCCCGACCGCATCTGTGCTTTCGCCGAGAGCTACGACCCAGGGCTTGTCGCAATGATGTTCCAGTTCGGACGCTACCTTATGATATCGTGCTCACGCCCCGGAGGTCAGGCCATGAACCTTCAGGGAATCTGGAACGAGCGCACAATTCCTTCATGGAACTGCGGCTATACCCTGAATATCAATGCCGAGATGAACTACTGGCCTGCCGAGAGCGCCAACCTGTCGGAGTGCGCCGAGCCATTCTTCGACATGATTTCAGAACTAGCCATATCAGGAGCAAAGACCGCCCGCACCATGTACGGCCGCCCCGGATGGGTCGCCCACCACAACACATCCATCTGGCGTGAGACACACCCCAACGACGGTACCCCAGCCTCCTCCTTCTGGCCAATGGCCTCCGCATGGCTAAGCGACCATCTGTGGGAGCACTACCTCTATAGTGGAGACAAGGAATTCCTCGCCACGAAAGCCTATCCCGTCATGAAAGGGGCTGCCGAATTCTTCTCCTCATGGCTTGTTGATTGCAAAACCGGAGCACCCGAGAGTCAGGGCAACTGGCTCGTAACCCCCGTCAGCAACTCTCCAGAAAACACCTTCATCATTCCCGGCGACGGATTCCTCAATCCCGACGGCACACCCAAGCCTTGGGTCAACGGCAAACCCTACAAGCCTAAGAAATCGACAATCAGCATGGGCAGCACAATGGACATGAGCCTGATTCGCGAACTGTTCGGCAATGTAATCACGGCTGCCGGCATACTTGATGCCGACAATGATTCCGCTTTCATTGCCAAAATAACAGAGCAGCGCGAACAACTCCTTCCCTACCGCATCGGCGCAAGGGGACAACTGCAGGAGTGGCAGCAGGATTTTGAGGAGAACGAGCCCCATCACCGCCACGTTTCCCACCTCTACGGACTTTATCCCGGGGCACAAATCACCCCCGATGTCACACCCGAACTGCTCGATGCCTGCGCCCAAACGCTGCGTCTGAGAGGCGATGAAGCAACCGGCTGGTCAATGGGCTGGAAAATCAACCTGTGGGCCCGACTTCTGGACGGCGACCACGCTGATATCATCGTCAAGAGCCTCTTCAACCCGGTTGGTTTCGGCCATGGCAAAGGGGGCGGCGGCATCTATCCCAACATGCTCGATGCCCATCCACCATTCCAGATTGACGGCAATTTCGGCTACACTGCCGGAATCATCGAAATGCTTATGCAAAGCCACGAAGGGTACATCGACCTCCTCCCAGCACTTCCCTCCACCTGGAAAGAGGGTTCAATCAAGGGTATTCGCTCAAAAGGAGGCTTCGTAATTGACATGAAGTGGAAGGACGGCCGTCTGACCGAAGCTTCCATCCTCTCCGAACAGGGTGGCAACTGCCGGCTCCACACCGCCCAAAAAGCCACAGTCAAGGGTTCCCGCGCCAAGACCGCACAAGGTGAGAACCCCAACCCGATGTTCCGCACCGAGGCAGTCAACGCCTACGAACAGATTCAGAAAGACGGAACCTACCAATTGGCTACCACAAGCACCACAGCCAGACAAGGCCAAACAATAGACTTTCCCACCCAAAAAGGCAAACGCTACACAATCAGCTTCTATTAGTAGCTCCTACCATGCTCGAACGGTGGGAGGGATAGCTGCGAAGCAGCGTAGTTCTGGAGCCATATACCCCAAAGCCGCTGCCAAACAAAAAAAAGAGGATGACTATTTAGTCACCCCCTTATTAATGTTCTCCTTAACTTATCAGAGCTTAACAATACCAGAGAACCCCATGAAAGCCAAGGCCAGAAGGCCGGCGGTAAGAAGGGCAATCGGCATTCCCTGCATCCCCTTGGGGACACGCAGCAAGGCAAGCTGCTCACGGATACCAGCAAAAAGAATCAGTGCCAGACCGAAGCCACAGGCCGTTGAGAAGGCATACACGACCGATTCGAGCAGGTTGTAATCTTTTTGGATAACCAGAATGGCCACACCAAGAATACAACAATTTGTCGAAATCAGAGGCAGATACACTCCAAGACTCTGGTACAGCGCAGGCGAAATCTTCTTCAGGACAATCTCAACGAGCTGCACCAGCGATGCAATGATGAGAATGAAGGCGATAGTCTGCAGATAGTCAAGGTTGAATGGCTTGAGCAAGTAGGTATAGACTAACCATGTGATCAACGTCGAGAGAGTGATGACGAAAGCCACAGCACCCGTCATGCCGACGGCCGTATTAATCTTCTTCGAAACTCCGAGGAACGGACAGATACCAAGGAACTGTGACAGGACGATATTATTGACAAACACCGCCGCAATAAACATAGTTATGTATATCATGACACTTTTCTGATTTTGTTCATAATGGCCAGCAGATAAGCCAGCGTGATAAAGGCACCGGGAGCAAGGATAAATACCAAAGCCCCATACTGCTCAGGAAACACCTGAAGGCCGAAGAACGTACCGGCACCCAGGAACTCACGAACCATACCCAGCAGAGTCAGGGCAAAAGTGAATCCCAGACCGATTCCGAGTCCGTCGAGGAGTGAATCAAACGGATTGTTCTTTGAAGCGAAAGCCTCTGCACGTCCCAGCACGATACAGTTGACAACAATCAGCGGAATAAACAGTCCCAGACTCTCATACAGGTCGGGCACATACGCCTTCATTATCATTTCCAGAAGGGTGACGAACGAGGCAATAACCACAATAAACGACGGAATACGCACGTTGTCCGGGATGATATTCTTCAACAGTGAGATAACCAGGTTCGAGCATATCAGCACGAAAGATGTAGCCAGACCCATACCCATACCGTTGAGGGCAGATGTGGTAGTAGCCAGCGTCGGGCACATGCCGAGCATCAGCACGAAAGTGGGGTTTTCCGTAATCAGTCCGTTGAGGACAATACCGAATTTATTCTTCATTTGACGACGGATTTGAAGGTTCAACAATAGCCGTTGCCCCTGAGACCGCATCAGCGGAATCATTAGGCAAAGCATTAACACCCTGTGAGACGGCAAATCCTTCGTATGCACGGCCGACAGCATCGAGGAAAGCCCGGGAACTGATAGTAGCCGCAGTGATGGCATCGACCTCTCCGCCATCCTTGCTCACAGTCATATTATCGGAAGCCGGATTCTTGCCGCGGATGTCCTGACGGTTCTTCTCTGTCTTGAACCATGTACCCATCTTTGCACCCAAACCCGGAGTCTCACCCTGCTTGAGTACTGAATAGTTATAAATGGAGCCGTCAGGTGTGAAGCCGACCATCACAGAAATATGGCCGCTGAACCCTTTTTCAGAATATGACTCTACGGCAATTCCCTGCAACTCGCCACCCTTCCTTGCAGGATAGCATGCAAGCACCTCACCAGCGGGTGTGGTGACTTCATAACGGTCTGCCACGGGGCTGTTGTCAAAGGCGGGAGTAACATCCTTGATAGCCTTCTCCTGCTTGGCGATTTCAGCCTGACGGACAGGCTCGGCGGTAAGGACATTGACCCAGGCCAGAAGGGCTGATGCCACGATGGCAATTCCGCCCAGAACCAACATCATGTTGGTCAATGATGATTCGAGCTTCTTCATTTCTTCACCTCCCCAAACCTTTTCGGCTTGCAATAGACATTAATGAGCGGAGTGACGGCATTCATAATGAGAATGGCGAACGACATTCCTTCAGGATAAGAGCCGTAGCAACGGATCAGCACCGTAAGGATACCGATACCGGCACCGTAGATGAGCTGACCCTTGTGCGACATCGGCGAAGTCACATAGTCGGTAGCCATGAAGCAGGCACCGAGCATCAGACCGCCTGAGAGAAGATGCGTCAGCGGATCTGCATAGACCGTACTGTCGCAGAGATAGAGAATACCGCTGAAAATGAATACAGTGGCAAGAATCGACACTGGAATATGCCAGGTAATGGTCTTGGTGCAAAGAAGATAGATGACACCGATGAGCAAAGCCAGGGCTGCCACCTCACCCATACTGCCCGGAACATTTCCAAGAAACATTTCAAGGTGTGAAGGGAGTTCTGCAAAGTTACCGGCCTTGATAAGGGCAAGCGGAGTTGCACCAGTTACCGCATCGGCGCTATGGGCCAAGGCAGGCCACGTGGTCATCTGCTGCGGAAACGACACCAGAAGGAAAACACGGCCGGCAAGTGCAGGGTTGAAGATGTTATTGCCCAGTCCGCCGAACGACATCTTTACGACCCCGATGGCAAAAATACTGCCGATAACGACAATCCACCAGGGCAGGTCAGCGGGGACATTGAAAGCAAGCAGCAGACCCGTCAGCATTGCCGAGCAGTCCTTCAGAGTGGAAGGACGCTTGAAGATGTAACGGGTGATGAGGTATTCAAACCCCATGCAGGAGACAATGGCAATGGCAGTGGTCACAAGGGCATGCCAGCCGAAGAACCAGATTGAGCACAAAAAAGCAGGTACCAGAGCCAGTATGACCCTGTACATGTTCTTGTGGATTGAATCATCGCCGTGGATATGCGGCGACATCGATACTATAAGTTTCTTGTCCATGGTCATTTAGCTTTTCTTGCACGGATAAGGGCACCTGTCTTGCCCTTGCCGATGCGTATGTAATCCAACAACGGGCGGTTTGCCGGACAGGTGAATGTACAGCAGCCGCATTCTATGCAGTCCATGATGTTCTCCTTCTCCGTGCGGTCCCACAACTGACGCTCTGACAGAGCAGAAAGAAGATAGGGTTCCAGTCCCATCGGACAGGCATCGACGCACTTAGCGCAACGGATACAGTCGCTTACGGGACGGCGGAGAGCCTCAGCCTCATCAATAATCAGCACACCTGAAGTACCCTTTGCTACGGGAGCATCGATATTGGCAAGGGCCTTACCCATCATGGGGCCGCCGGAAATAACCTTGGCTCCGTTCTCGGGCAGCCCACCGGCAGCATCGATAAGAGAACTGATTGGGGTACCGATACGTGCCTTCACATTGACGGGCTGCTTGAGAGACTTGCCCGTAACACTTACCACGCGCTCAATGAGGGGCTTGTTCTTCTGTACAGCCTCATAAACGGCATATACCGTTCCGACATTCTGTACGACAGCACCGACATCAACGGGCAGTCCGCCGCTCTTTACCTGACGGCGTGTAACGGCATCAATCAGCTGTTTTTCACCGCCCTGCGGATAATGCATCTGAAGAGGCATAACCTCGATTTCAGGATAGGGAATAGTCTGATGAGAGAGAATCTCGATTGCATCGGGCTTGTTCGACTCAATGCCGATGACAGCTTTTTTCACATTCAAAGCCTTCATTAGCAGCCGGATTCCAACCACGATTTCCTGGGCTTTTTCAACCATAAGGCGATGGTCTGCCGTCAGATATGGTTCGCACTCCACACCATTGATGATCAGGATGTCAGCCACCTTTCCCGGAGGCGGGGTCAGCTTAACCTGAGTGGGGAAACATGCACCGCCCATACCGACGATACCGGCATCGGCTATTTTCTGCACGATTTCCTTCGGTTCCAGTTTGCATTCGCGGACGAGGGTTTCAGTCAGGTCAATGCCTTCCTCCCACTCGTCATCTTGCACATCAATGAAAATGGCGGGCTTGGGATAACCCGAAGCATCTACCACATCAGCAATTTTGGCCACCTTTCCAGTGAATGGTGAATGAATGTTTGCGGAGACGAAACCACCGGCCTTGGCAAGCAGTTGTCCGGTCTTTACCATTGCACCACGTTCAACCACAGGCTGTGCGGGGGCTCCGATGTGCTGGGAAAGCAGCACACAGCCCTGTTTGGGCAGTGGCATGACCGAGATGGGCTTCCCGGCTCCCAGCTTACACTCTGGCGGATGTATGCCGCCCATTCTAAAAGTTCTCATATTGAGTTGATTTATTGTATTTTATATATTATTCAGCCGTAGGAGCTTCCGCCACCGGGGAAGCTGGGGTAGCTGTGGTTTCAGGAGTTGCAGGTGTTGCAGGAGTTTCTGCCTTGGGTTTACGCGGCGGGAAATTGAGTTCAATGATGCTTCCCTGCGGGCACTCCTCCACACACTTGCGGCACATACGGCATTTGTTGTGGTCGATATATGCCAGATTGGCTTCCATCGTAATTGCATCAAAGGTACAGACTTTCTGACACTTTCCGCAGCCGATGCAGGCAACCTCACAAGCCTTCTTAGCAGCAGGTCCCTTGTCCTTGTTGCGGCATGACACATAGATACGGCGCGATTTCGGCCCCTTATTGCGAAGTTCAATCAGTCCCTTCGGGCAAGCCTTGACGCAGGCTCCGCAGGAAGTACACTTCTCTTCGTCAACCTCAGGAAGACCTGTTTCAGGATTAACCGACAAGGCTCCGAATGTACAAGCCTCCACACAGTCACCCATTCCGAGGCAGCCGTACGAACAGCCTGTTTCACCGCCATACAAAGCAGCGGCTACGGCACATGTACGGGCTCCGTCGAACTGAGTAAGCTTTGGACGGTGCTCGCAACTTCCCTGGCAGCGTACCACAGCCACCTTCGGAGCAGCATCGGCGGCAGCCATTCCAAGAATGTCACCCACTTTTTTCATTACCTCGTTGCCACCCACGGGGCAAAGCAGACCTTCTAGAGATTCGCTTTTCACACAGGTTTCGGCAAAGCCACGGCAACCGGGATAGCCGCAGCCGCCACAGTTGGCCCCGGGAAGGACCTCCTGAACCTGGCCAATGCGCGGGTCTTCTTCCACCTTGAATGACTTTGCCGTGAAAAAGAGCACAAGAGCCAGGAGCAGTCCGATACCGCCCAGAACAATCAGTGCAATCAGAATTGGATTCATAATATTTATTGTTTTGTTTTCGATTAGTCTTTGTCAAAATCTCCGTCAGATGCCGATCTGACCTCAAAAGCGAAGTTCTTTCGGATTCGGTTGCGTAATAACGACAGCAGAACATAATAGACTGCAAGCACTACGATGGCAGACACTGCGGCGACCCACTCCTTTCCAGTCATCAGCCCCGCCACGACAAAAAGAACCGCCATCATCAGCAGCAAGGGCAGCACGTATGCCACCCATACCGCCTTCAGCCCCATGGAGCCACGTGCCGTCAACACCACCTTGTCCCCTACGGCGAAATTCTGGCCTCCTGTCCGTGCCTCAATGATTTTCTCACGGACATCAGCCGAAGTGCAGAACTTTCTGGCGCGGCATGCGTCACAGGCGGAAATCTGTTCAATCAGGACCTTTACCGCTTCCGGCGAGGCCTCCCTGACAATTCCAGTGTGACATACCGGTTCCATGCCTTATTATATTAGCGGCCGAAGTTTTTCTTAGCGTTAGCCTTAGCCTGCTCTCTCTGCATACGCTGGGCCTCTTCCAGACGCTTCTGGAATGCCGATTTCGGCCTCGGTTTGGAGGCATTGAGCTGAATCTGTGCGCGCAGCTTCTTTTCGTCGATGCAGGCACGGAATATCAGGGTTTGGACAATTGAGACCAGTGATGAGAAGAAATAGTAGAAACTCAGACCCGAAGCATAATTGTTGAACATAAAGAGGAACATAATCGGCATGAGATACATCATCATCTTCATGCCAGGCATCTGCTCGCTTCCGGCCGTGTCGCCCGATGTAATCTTTGTGCTCAAGATGTTCGTAACAGTCATCAGAATACAGAACAGACTGATGTGGTGTCCGAAGAGACCTTTAATAAGAGGAATATCTGCCTTCCACGAGAGTATGGCATCGTAAGTGGAAAGGTCAGGTGCCCAGAGGAACGCCTGCTGACGAAGCTCTATAGAAGCGGGGAAGAACCAGAACATTGCAATAAGCACCGGGAACTGCAACAACATAGGCAGACACCCACCCATTGGACTTGCTCCTGCTTTCCGGTAAAGCTCCATAGTGGCTTGTGAACGCTCAGCAGCCTTGCTGTCGCCTGCATATTTCTGGTTAATTGCATCCACCTCAGGCTTGAGAACCCTCATCTTGGCGGACGACATATATGACTTATAGGTTAACGGGAAAATCAAAATCTTGATACACAGCGTCATCAGTATAATGATGATACCGTAGTTTGTAATGAATCTCCCGAAGAAGTTGAACATAGGGAGAATCAGGATTGTGCTCACCCAGCGAATCAGACTGCCTCCAAGGGGAACTATCCGGTCGAGGTGCATACGGGCCTCTTTCTCGACATCATTGTCGTAGTTTTTAAGTATCTGATACTTGCTCGGACCGAAGTAGAATTTGAAATTGGCTTCGCTGGCACCTCTCAGGTTGAACTCTGTCGATGACTGGAGTGAATAGCTCTTGACGTAGGGGGAAATTTCAGGTTCTACGGCCGTTGAAAGGACATTTGAAGAAAGTCCCTTGTCGGCAATGAGGACTGCCGCAAAGAACTGGTCTTTGAAAGAGACCCAGCGAAGGCGTGACGAGACATTCTTTGTCTGTTCCTTTGACTCGGAGAGTTTCTCCACATCCTTATCTTCCAGGAACTTGTACTGGAGCATGGAGTAGCGGTTCTCGAACTTGCGCCCCTTTTCCTGACTGCGCATTCTGACCTTCCAGTCGATGTCTATACTGTTGGTTCCTGGGGAAAGAATACGCTCAAGCCCCTTGCCCTTTACATCAAAATGCATCATATAGTCATCCTGGGAGAGGGTATAGACATAGTCAAGGTACGATTCTTCCGAAATCGGAAGACGGAACACAAACTCGAGGGGATTGCCCGTTTCAACACGACGGAAATAGAGGTCTTTGGTCGAAATGACGCGGCTGTCGTTGGTAATCAGGGTCAGACTGAACGAAGAAGTCTCCTCATCATATAAATAAAGGGGTAGCGAATCGCCGGTAACATAATTCTTCAGCAGCACTGTTCCGATACGGCCACCTTTTGACGACATGGTCAGTTCCATGACATCGTTTGAAAACATATAATGTTCATTCTCACCATCGGACAGAGGGGCGAAAAGGCCGTACTGCTGCTGACGCTTACGCTCCTGCTGCTCTACAAAAGCATTCATGTCCAAGGTGTCGGTCGCAGCCTGCTGCGCAAGTACAGCCTCCTGCATGGCCGCTTCGGCCTGAGCCCGCAATTTTTCCACATGAGCGATTGAATCCTGCAGCCGGGCTTGCTCCAGCTGGGCGGCAGTCGGTTTGTTCAGATACTGAAATCCTATCAGTATCAAGAGGATAAGTACGAATCCGATGATGGTCTGTTTGTCCATAGATAACTAAAATATTCTAAAGCGCGAAAGTAGTAAAAAAATCCCGGAATTTTGGGTATTTTTGCATGAAAATTTGACCATTATGAAGTATCTGAAAACCGCCTGCATTTTGACCGTCCTATTTGTTTCCAATATCGCCGGAGCTACCGAAGCCAATACTCAGGACACCATAGCCCCAACCCCATACGATAGTGTCACGTCGCGCCTTATGTGGTCACTTCCGCTGGTTTTCGACTCCAACATTCCCATTCACATTGAACGCGACTGGAAAAAAGACGGCAAGCAACAATCAGCCGGACTCGACTGCGGGACAATTCTTCCATACACCAGCGAAATGTTCATCGATTCACTGAGAAGTGCAACACGCCGCTCCATATCCGTCCAATTGCTTGAGGAAGCCGACTTTGATGCCGTCTCGCTGCCCAAGCCGGAAAAAATCGAAGTTTACATGAGCGGCCCGTCAAAGAAAGACTTGAAAGCCGTCCCGACCCAGCAAATGAGTGTCAACATGCCAGTCGGCGAAGCCATCACGGTGAAGGACTACAATTACTCCAACTGGAAACTGTCCGGGCGCCTTTCGGCTCAGGCCAGCCAGACCTATATTTCCCCCAACTGGTCAAGCGGCGGCAACACCAACAGTTCATTCCTGCTTTCCGCATACGCCACAGCCAAATACGACGACCGAAAACTTATTCAGTGGGACAACGTATTCGACATGCAACTGGGATTCAACACCAATGCATCCGACACCCTACGCACCTTCAGCGTAGGTACCGACCAGTTGCAGATTTCCTCTAAGTTAGGCGTCAAGGCATTCAAAAACTGGTACTATTCTCTCCAAGCCGAACTCATTACGCAGGTTGCAGACAACTTCAAGCCAAACACCACCGAACTGAAATCTTCTTTCCTCTCGCCGGCCAAGCTCTTCGTGAGCCTCGGTATGGACTATAAGCTGAAAAACAAGAAAATGGACCTTTCCGTCCTTCTGACCCCGCTCACCTATAAATTGAATTATGTAAGGGAGAACGACAAGATAGACCCGACAAACTACGGCATTGAGGCCGGCAAGCATTTCGGCCACGAGTTCGGTGTCAAGCTCTCGTCAACCTTCAACTGGACTATCACCGACAACATCGCCTGGAACTCCTATATCTATTATTATTCCAACTTCGGCTACATCGACTCCGAATGGAAGAACACCTTCAACTTCAAAATCAACCGCTTCTTCACTGCCCAGGTCTTTCTCCACACCAAATACGACGACCGCATCAAGCGAAGCGAAGGCCAGAAGACCCTCTTCCAGTTCAAGGACATCATCAGCATAGGCTTCACCTACTGCTTCCCCTCCTTCCGCTTCCAGTAAAATTCGTATTTTATCTTAGTTTT
>DCHH01000066.1:0-4448 GCA_002315625.1 Bacteroidales bacterium UBA1757 | reverse complement strand
TCATAAGAATACGCGAATGATACGCGTAAATTACGAATCGGGGCAATTCAAATAATGTAGTTTAGCTCTTTGAAAGCATATTTGCGGAGGGAGCCGTCTGCTCGCACCTGAAGAGTAAGGAATCCTTGAGTGTCGACATTAACAATCCTCGCCTCAAACTCCCTGTGAGAGGTATCAAACTCCCCGTGAGAGGTATCGCGGAAAAAGTACCACCCGTCGCGACGGTACAACCTCTCCCAATACTCCCGCTGGATATCCTCTGCCGTAACCTTACCCTGCTCGAAATCATGGTAAAGGCTCAGGATATGCCCCTGCAGGGCTGCCGAAAGTTCCGTCAAGTCAAGTTCTTCGCCGCTCAGTTGTCTGATTGAGACCGGGTTGGGGGCATCGCTGAGGAATCTTTCCTGATTGACATTAAGCCCTATGCCTACCACCGATGCTGCTATCCGACTCCCCTCCAGACGGTTTTCAATCAGAATCCCGCAGATTTTCCGATCACCCACATAGATATCATTGGGCCACTTGATTGCAGGCTGGACAGGAAGCTCTGCAGGCCGGTCAGTAAGGACTCCCGACAGGAGCCTGCAAACCCCAATTGAGACAATTTCCGAAAGGAGAAACGACTCAGATGCAGCAATATTTGCAGGGCAAAGCAGCAAGCTCATGCATATATTCCTGTCGGGCTGCGATTCCCAATGGTTGCCTTTCTGTCCACGCCCGTCCGTCTGGCGGTAGGTCACTACGGCATCACCGTCTGAAAAAAGCGGTTCTCCCCCGCCCGCAATATGCTCAGAGAGCCATGTATTGGTCGAAGCCGTATGCTCAAGGTGGTAAATAGCCGGTGCCATCATAAAAAACAGTCAAGAAGTGCAAAAACAGCCAATAAAAAATCAGTGAAGCGGTGCCTCAAAAGCGTCCTCAATATGCTCAATATCATACGTTTCCCCGCCAGTCACTACCGAAACCACATCAAACCGGACCGGCAAATCGACCCCATACTTAATAAGGTAGCGGTTGGCCGCGCTGACAATACGCCGTATCTTGACTGGTGTAACCGCCTCAAAGGGTCCGACAAGGGCATTCCCGCTACGGGTCTTCACCTCTGCCACAACCAGTTTCCCATCGTGTATCGCAACGATATCCAGTTCCTTGTGACCGCCGTGCCAGTTTCGGTCAAGTATTTCGAAACCCTTGTCCTGAAGGTATCTGACTGCCGCCTCTTCGCCCTCCCGCCCCGACTGTACCGTTGTCTTTGTACCTGTTGCCATCAGCGTCTGTCACGGAAAAAGCGTGTCATGAGTGAGGAGCACTCCTCCTCCAAAATACCGCTGACAACCACGGTCTTGGGATGCAATGCCTGCGGAGCAAAACGTGAAAATCCCCGTTTTTCGTCGCCGGCCCCATAGACCAGCGTGCTCACCTGTGCCCAGCCGATTGCCCCGGCACACATGACGCATGGCTCCACTGTGACATATAGCGTACAGTCTTTCAGATACTTGCCGCCAAGCGTTCCGGCAGCAGCGGTAATGGCCTGCATTTCGGCATGGGCAGTGACATCACAAAGCGTCTCGGTAAGGTTGTGCCCACGTGCTATTACCATATCACGGCAAACCACAACCGCGCCAACGGGTATCTCCCCCTCATCAAATGCAGCCTGCGCCTCCTGAAGAGCAATGCGCATAAACCTTTCGTGGGTAGTATTGTCCATACCGGAACTATGTCAGAACAAATACAGGACAATATCAGAACAATGTAGGATACTCGTCAACGAACCGCTGTGATACATTACGCAGGACATTATCGCGGATGAACTGCGAACGGTTCCGGATATGGAAACGCTTGCAATAGACACACAAGGCATCGTACTCCACCTCGTTAAGTGCAAAGACAATACGTTTGTTCCGCTTCTTTGACGGGCGGCTGACGGGTTTCTTTTTCTTTGTCTTTGTATTCTTCTTCATAAACTCCTAATGTTTTTTCCGGGCAAGGCGGAGAAGTGAACGATTACTGTTTTTTCCGGCCAATGCACCAGACGGCAACCGAAAGAATAAGATACCAGACAATAGCGAAAGCCATCCCGCCCCATCCGAAAAGGATCACCAGGGCCAGACTTCCGGCAAGGAAAAGAAACCGCACTTTGTTTTCAGCGAATCTGAACGACTTGAATTTCAGAGAGAACATGGGAAGTTCCGAGACCATAAGCCATGAGAACAGCACTATGGCCACAACAAACAGCCAGGGAGACGGGCCCTTCACACTTTCGCCATACCAGCCGATAAGGAATATCCAGAAAATAGCATCAGCCGGAGTGGCCAGACCGATAAACGACGAGGTCTGACGCTCATCCAGATTGAACTTTGCCAGTCGTACAATTGAAAAAACCGCAATCAGGAAAGCCAGGTAAGGGACAAAACGGCAACACGTTACGGTATCGCTCAGAAAATGGAAAAGTACGAATGACGGTGCAAGTCCGAAACTGATGGTATCAGCAAGCGAGTCCAGCTCTTTTCCGATTGGCGAAACCACGTGCAGCAGACGTGCGGCAAACCCGTCAAAGAAATCAAAAAGTGCTGCCAGGGCGACAAAGAGAGCTGCCATCCGGTAATCTCCCTGCATGGCCTCAGTGATTGCAATGCAACCCGAGAAGGCATTCAGGCAGGTTATTGTATTTGGAATATGCTTCTTTATCATATCGACTTCCTTAAATTATGCCTCTTCTTTTCCTTTGCTGCGGAAACGGCCTATTACAGTCCTTCCACCCTTTACATGGTCCCCGATTTTCACATTCAGTTCGATGGAATCGAGCGGGAAAAGCAGGTCGGTTCGTGAACCGAAACGGATAAAACCAATCTGGTCGTTTACTCTGACCCGGTCAGACGGTCTTGTATAGCTAACCACACGGCGTGCACAGGCTCCGGCAATCTGGCGCATAACAACCTGATGGCCACTGCATTCACTTTCAAGCAGGATATTCGTATGCTCGTTTTCCTTGCTAGACTTCGGAAGGAAGGCTGACTTGTAGCGTCCGCTCCGGTGCTGGAAAAACAGGACCTTGCCGTTGAACGGTGTCCAGGTGCTGTGAGCATCAAACACCGACATCCGTACCGACACCTGAAGGCGGGTTTCCTTGGTCACCTCATCGTCAAGGGTAGGCTCGATCGCGGCGATTGTTCCGTCGGCAGGGGCGAGTATCTCAGCCTCGTCAGAGAGCACGGTATGGTTGGGAGTGTAACGATAGAAATTCACGAAAAGCAGCCACAGGGCAAAGGTCGGGACAAGAAAGCAGAAGCCTGTCACGCGTCCGAAGAAGTAAAAGCAACAGACATTCTGCAACACGATAATTGCAGTGATTACGGCCAGTATCAGGCGTCCCTCCTTATGTATTGTGTATTTCAAGATGCAAACTGTTTATTGAAGCGCAAAGATAGTGAAATTTTTCGGCCTTTTGCATTTGAAGGCTTCAATTTTACTCAAAAAGAATGCTTCGATTTTTAACGCAGACAAGTGTTTTTTATAAGGAAAAAGCACTATATTTGAAGCACTCAAACACAAAAAAACAAACGGTTGATTATGAGCGGATTCGTTCACTTGCACGTACATACTCAGTATTCAGTCCTCGACGGACAGGCCTCCGTCAAGGGACTTGTTGACAAAGCCATTGCCGACGGGATGCCCGCAATGGCCGTGACCGACCACGGCAACATGTTCGCAATCAAGGAGTTTACCGATTATGTAGCAAAAAAGAACGGCGACGGAGAGCCTGTCATCAAGCCCATAATAGGCTGTGAGGTGTATGTAGCCCGCAACGGCAAGGAGAACAAACGCAAGGATGTCAAGTCGGACGCCCGCGGGTGGCACCTTATTTTATTGGCAAAAAACTACCACGGCTACAAGAACCTTATCAAGATAGTCTCCCGGGCATGGGTCGATGGCTTCTATTTTACCCCACGTACCGACCACGCCGACATAGAGCGCTACCACGAAGACCTCATCTGCTGCTCGGCCTGCCTTGGTGGAGAGGTTCCCCAGCACATCATGCGGGATGAGCTTGAGGAGGCGGAAAAATCGGTCCTCTGGTTCAAGCAGCTCTTCGGCGACGACTACTATCTGGAGCTGCAGCGCCACAAGCCGACCGTACCCAATGCCGCCCAGGACACCTACCCCAAGCAGATGGAGGTCAACAAGGTACTTATGGAACTGGCCGCCAAGCATAACATCAAGGTCGTTTGCACCAACGACGTCCACTTCATCAACGAGGACGATGCCGAAGCCCACCACCGCCTGCTGTGTGTCAATACCGGTAACGACGTAGATGACTACTCCAAGATGGCCTACACCAAGCAGGAGTGGTTCAAGACCACCGAAGAGATGAGCCAGGTGTTTGCCGATGTGCCCGAAGCTCTTACCAACACTTTGGAAATTGCCGACAAGGTGGAAGTCTACAGCAT
>DCHH01000136.1:3194-3401 GCA_002315625.1 Bacteroidales bacterium UBA1757 | reverse complement strand
AGCACCGTAACGGTTCGACCGGCGATGTGCGACTGAATTTCCGCAATATTTATGCCAAGTTCACCGATGACATGGGCGACGAGGTGTTTTACCCCTCAGACCCTGTGGGTCAGGACGAAAACGGCCCCATCTACGGTTCGAAAATCAACGAGCAACCATTCGACTCCGACCCTAGCCAACCTCCATTCTAATTTTTTTTGAAAAAAA
>DCHH01000136.1:2392-3076 GCA_002315625.1 Bacteroidales bacterium UBA1757 | reverse complement strand
ATCAGAAGGTTGCAGGTTTGAATCCCGCCGGAGTCACGAAAAACCCCCATCATAGATATCTAGGATGGGGGTTTTTAATTATTGCAAGATACTTCCTCTGGTTACTTTGGCAATATGCAAAGCCGCATACGCCAGTAATCCTCACCAAAGAACGTGAGAGAACCGCACTTGCAGAAACCGAAGGATTCGTAATATCGGACCAGCCCCGGTTTGGCATGGGCGGCAATGAGTGACACACGTTCGTAGCCTTTTTCTTTTGCGCCCTGGATTGCATCAAGAATAAGATGACGGCTCAGAGAGAGTCCGCGATATGCCGGCAGCAAAGCCATGGAATCCAGATAGTACTCATCGGAAGAGCATTCAGCCTCGGCCTCGGCAATCCCTTCTATGGTCGGCGGACATAATTTCAATGTATTTTCCCGAAAACGCATGTAGTCCCTTCCATCGTATGAGATATAGCCGCCGGCCACCTTGCCGTCAACCATCAGCAGCCTGGCATGTGTCCATGAATAAAGTGTGTCCTCGCTGGAGCATACCGTAATCAGGTCGGCCGGGATAGTTTCGCACTCATAATCAATTGCCTGACACACCACCCATGCAATGCTTTCCACATCAGCCTTTGATGCGTTTTTAATTTGTACTTCCATGCAGTATTTATTAGCCGGTTACAAATTTACCTATTTT
>DCHH01000136.1:0-2256 GCA_002315625.1 Bacteroidales bacterium UBA1757 | reverse complement strand
AAAAAAGGAATAATTGAAGGAGTAAAGTTTCGCAAGTCTCCTCAATATTCTGAATATCAATAATGTATTTACTTGCGAAACTTGAGTAAGAATATGAATAAACTGATTCTTTCCGCCCTTGTGGCTGCCACTTTGCTGAGTGGCTGTTGTTGCAAACAGTCTGCCAATCTGACGGCCGACCAGAACCCTGTTATTGAGAACATCCTTTCGCGCCGCAGCATCCGTGCCTATCAGGAGCGTCCTGTAAACCGTGATACGATGGACCTTATCCTCAAATGCGGCATCAATGCTCCCAGTGGAATGAACCGCCAGCCCTGGGAAATCCGTGTGACAGACAATCCCGAATTCATTAATGGGACGACCCGGTTGTATGTGGAGCAGATGAAGGATGACCCACGCTGGTCAAGCATGATTTCGGACCCATCTTTCAAGAATATGTACCGGAACGCCCCAACAGTTGTCTTTATTGCCACACCCACGGACCGTCCTTCAGGGTTAGACTGCGGTCTGATGATTGAGAATATGCTTCTGGCAGCCAATGCACTTGGTGTCGGTTCCTGCTGTCTTGGCGGACCTGTGAATTTCCTTAAATCTGATATTGTCGCCCCCTATTACGACAGACTCGGCTTCTCGGAGGATATGGAACTGATTTTGGCCATTGCCTTCGGTTATCCTGCAGAAGCTCCCGATGCCAAGCCCCGCGATGCCTCGAAAGTGGCTTGGGTGGATTAACCTTTTGCCCCCCACATTCAATGTAATAAACAGGAATCCCCGACGTATTTGCGCCGGGGATTTCTGTTTATTGGAGATTGCTGTTGGTTTGTTCTATTTTTTCGTAGAGTGCCAGACAAGCAGTGAGAAGGTCCTGGAATGTGGTTTCGAAGTCGTCGGTGTACCAGGGGTCTGCTACGTCGCGGTTCTGCCCTGCAAACGACATCATGGAGACTATTTTCCCGCCAGGGTCGGAAGGGTAGAGGTTATCCAGCCACCGGCGGTTGCTCCTGTCCATATATATAATAAGGTCGAACCGGTCGTAGTCGGCCTGAGTTATCCGTCGCGCTGTTTTCCCCGGGTCAAACCAAACCCCATGCTGTCGGAGACATTGCCTTGCCGGTGGATATATCGGATTCCCCAACTCCTCAGAAGAAACCGCCGCCGATTCCACATAATACCCCTCAGCAGCCCCCTTAGCCTTGAGAATAGCCCTAAAAACAAACTCGGCCATAGGGCTTCGGCATATATTCCCATGGCAAACAAACAAAATGCTGTACATGTCGATTATTGTGTCAAGTCTCTTGCGAGTGCAAAAGTACCGATTTTCGGGAGAATATAAAAGCTGTGAACTATTCAATAGATTAATGTGGAAACAAGATCCGTTAAACAACCTCTAAAGTGTCAACCAATCTCAGTGAAGGTCAATTGCAGTTTTTAACTTGAAGTTTAATTTGATTCTATGTGAATTTTTTCTGATTTTGATATTGTTTGTATGGATTATTTGTTATTCCTTTGCGGCAGTTTTGGAGGGGTGAATCTCATACGATGAACCTCTCGGGGTATATACAAAGAATCGACGATATGACAGAGACTGCAAGCGGTATCAAAAAAGAAAGCGCGGATTTGATTGAACAGGAAGGTGGAAAACAAGCCGGCGGGGAACAGGTCGGTTTGGAACAGGCTGACGGAAAACAGGGTGGACGGTTTATCAACCCTCTTAATGATTATGGTTTCAAACGGATTTTTTCGAATGATGGGGTATTGAGGTCGTTCCTGACCGATTTGCTGGAGCCGAAGTCACCGATTTCCGGCATCACTTATTTGGATAAGGAGTTGCCTGAGGAGTTTGCTGATGTTCGGAATGTTATTTACGACATCCGGTGCAAGACGGAAGATGGGAGTTCTTTTCTGGTGGAGATGCAATGTAAGGGGCAGGAATTTTTTTCGGACAGAATTCTTTACTATCTTTCGCGCTCCATCTCTTTGCAACGGGAGAGAGGCGAGAAGGACACTGTCGTCAAAGATGGAGAAGAGAAGCAGGAGGTATGGGATTATAGGCTGACACCTGTCTATGGGATTTTCTTCCTGAATTTCCAGCTGAAGGGGTTCAAGCCGTTGACGGTCAGGACCATTCAGTTGAAGGTAAAGGAGACTGGGGAACTCTTCACGGAGAAGCTGACGGCCTATACTCTGGAGCTTGAGAGTTTCCGCAATAAGACTGCGTGTGTCTGCAAAATGAAAGTGGAATACTGGTTGTATAAT
>DCHH01000080.1 GCA_002315625.1 Bacteroidales bacterium UBA1757 | reverse complement strand
TCGGTGTCAAGGGCCTACAGGGCGGGCATTCAGGTTCTGACATAAATCTTGGCCGCGGTAATGCAAACCGTCTGCTAGTGCGCTTTCTTTACGATATCAACAATTCCGTACCTTTGTATCTGGTTGATTTCAAGGGAGGTAACCTGAGCAATGCCATTCCCCGCGAGGCGGTCTGCGTTGCAGCCGTACCATTCTCATTCAAAGAGGAGCTGCGCGTTCGCCTCAATCTTTTCGAGGCCGACCTGAAAGCTGAAATCGGAAAGGTCGAACCCAATATGGAATGGTATCTGGAATCAACGGCCATAAATAAAAAGGTGATTGACAAAAAGCAGAGCGACGCTTTCCTTGCCGCAATGAATGTCTGCCCTGACGGTGTTATCGCAATGAGCAACAGCGTGGAAGGGTTGGTTGAAACTTCCACGAACCTTGCCGCCGTCAAGCCCACCGGTCCGAATCAGTGGACAATAGTCACCTCCCAGCGGAGCAGTTTTGAGTCGGCAAAGAATGCACTGGTCAACCGTATCGATGCAACTTTCAAGCTGGCCGGAATGACAGTCAACCATACTTCCGGCTATCCCGGCTGGGCCCCCAATCCCGATTCGCCGCTCCTCGCAAAGATGGTTGAAGCATACAGAGGGCTCTACAATGAAGACCCGATTGTGTATGCAATCCATGCCGGTCTGGAGTGCGGACTCTTCCTTGAGAAATACCCCGATTTGGACATGGTTTCCTACGGACCTACTATGACTGGGGTTCATTCACCGGATGAGAAGGTTCTGATTTCAACCGTCGGGAAAGCTTGGGACTGGCTGGTGGCTGTTTTGGAGAGGGTATAAAGTTTGGGTATGTTGCGGAAACCTATATTCCAATTACTGACATTCCTAATGATATTCCTGGTTTGGGGATGTCAGGCGGAGAAAGGATACTTTCCTTCCGGGGAGGCAGGGCTGCGGTTTTCGACCGACACTGTCCGCTTCGACACCGTCTTTTCCACAATAGGGTCAACCACCGCCTGGCTGTCAGTTTATAATCCTCAGAATCAGACAGTTCTCATTGATACCGTATATCTCCGTTCACAAGGTGGAAGCGGCTATCGGATAAGCGTCGATGCTATGGGGGGCTACGGCTGCCGCAATCTCGAAATCCCCTCCGGCGATAGCGTTTTTGTCTTTGTCGAACTCACAGCCGCCGTACAACATTCCAAAAAGCCGGTTGACCTGCTCGACGAGATTGTCTTTCAGCAGGGTACAGCATTCCAAAAAGTCGTGCTCAAGGCAAGCGTTCAGGATGCCGAAATCTGGAAAGGAAAAGTTCTGGACGCCAACACCACAATGACTGCCGACATTCCGTATATCATCTACGACAGCCTGGTCGTCAACAAGGATATACTGCTGGAAATCAACGCTGGAAGCGTCATCCATTTCCACGACGGGGCAATGCTGAAAGTACATGGAACCGTCCAGGCAGAGGGCACGACCGACCTTCCGGTGGTCTTCCGCGGCGACCGTCTCGACAGGGCTTTCACCGACTTTTACTATGACTCTTATCCCGGGCAGTGGTTCGGCGTCTATCTGGCTCCGGAAAGCACCGGCAATGTATTCACCCACAGCGATATACACGGCGCTTACTATGGCATAATAGCCGATTCCTCCTACGATATATCGGAGTGCAAGCTTCGTCTTTATAACTCGAAGGTTTCAAACATGATCTACTCTTCGCTGTACAATCTTGCATCAAGGGTTGAGGTTCACGGCTCCATTCTGTCCAATTCCGGCTCATACACCGTCGTGCTGATTGGCGGAGCCACCGAACTGATTCACTGTACAATAGCCAACTATCAGACATTAGTCTCACGTGAAGAATCATCCCCGGCACTGGCCATAGTCAACTACACAGGCGATGTTGAGGGGAAGAAGGTCACCCCCTATCCCCTGCTTCAGGCCGACATAACCAACACCGTGATTTACGGCTCACAGAAAAGCGAGGTGGGTTTCGGGCTAATTGAACAGACAGACCACAACATCCGTTTCCATCATGCCCTGCTCAGACTGGAAGGAAAACTCGACGAGTCGCTCGGCGACAGCATCTACTACAACGAAGACCCGAAATTCCTTTCGACCGGTGCCAACTATGTCTATGATTTTCACACCGATACCCTTTCTGCCGTAGCCTGCAGGGCCGATACCGTCTTTTCGACACTTTGCCCGCTCGACATGGACGGGAGGAAAAGAATCTCCAGCGGAAAGGCCGACCTAGGCGCCTACAGCCGCTAGCCCTGTATTTTTTTCGACTTAAATATACGATTTGAGGGTCGCGTGCGTTATATAGGGTATATTTGCGCAAATCAGACTAACCATGATCGAATTCATCAAAGGAGAAATCAGCGACCTTACCCCCGCATCGGTTGTACTTGAGACCGGCGGAATGGGTTTCTTTCTGAACATCAGCGTCAACACATTCGCTGAAATCCAACAACTTACATCTTGCAGGCTTTACGTGCACGAAGCCATCCGCGAGGATGCCTTCACTCTGTACGGATTCGCCAAACCGGACGAGCGGGATGCCTTCCGTAAGCTCATATCCATTTCCGGAATCGGTGCAAACACTGCGCGCATCATCCTCTCTTCGCTCACAGTCAGCGAATTGGAGAGCAGCATCCTGGCTGAGAACGTAGCCGTTTTCAAGAACATCAAGGGCATAGGCGGCAAGACAGCACAGCGTATCATCGTCGAACTCAAGGACAAAGTAGCAAAGGAAGGGCTCTCCAGTAGCGGCGAACTGCCTCTGCAGATTGCCGACACCAACAAGGAGGTCCGAAGCGAGGCCGTTGCTGCCCTTCAGATGCTCGGATACACCGCTGCAGCCGCTTCAAAGGCCGTTTCCTCAGTTTTGAAACAGCTTCCGCAACTGCCCGTCGAGAAAGTCATCAAGGAAGCACTCAAGCTGCTGTAAGCCTTGGCATTTCACTGGAAAATAGGAGGTTTGCTCTGTCTGATGGCGGGCATGACATTTTTGGCATCGGCCCAGCAACAGGCCGGTGACACTGCCGTCACGTCCCGAGGCAATCTGCATTTTCCGATTTCCGGTTATGCCCAAAACACCACCGAGCTGCTTGTCCCCTCAATGGGCGACCTCAAGCAGCCCGAGAACCTAAAGACAACAATCGAGTACGATGTCACGACAGGCGACTTCCTGCTCGTGACCAAGCTCGGCGACACCCGCATCACCACCCCCGTAACCCTTACCCAGAAGGAATATCAGCAGTACCGCGACCGTCAGCAGAGAGCCAGGTTCTTCAAGGAGAAGAATGTGGTCGATTACTCAAAACAGAAGAAGGAGTTCGACCTTACAGACATCCACTTCGACCTCGGTGCCGCAGAAAAGATTTTCGGCCCCGGTGGAATACAAATCAAGACCCAGGGCTCCGTCGAGCTCAGTCTGGGTGTAAAGAACAACATCGTCAACAACCCCTCACTTTCGGAACGCCAGCGCAACCGCACCTACTTCGACTTCGACCAGCAAATCCAGATGAGCATGAACGGCAAGGTAGGCGACAAAATCAACGTCAACCTGAACTACGACACCGAGGCCGCATTCGACTTCGACTCAAAGGCGTTGAAACTGCGCTACGGCGGCAAGGAGGACGAAATTATAAAGAGCCTCGAAGCCGGTAACGTGAGTATGCCCGTCAAAAACTCCCTCATCACGGGAGCCTCGTCGCTGTTCGGTATCAAGACCGAGCTCCAGTTCGGCAAGCTGAGCATTGCCGCCGTGGTCTCACAGCAGAACACACAGACGACAACGGCCACAATGGAGGGGGGAAGCCAGACCACCCAGTTTGAAATCTCGGCCGACGCCTACGATGTAAACCGTCACTTCTTCCTAAGCCACTATTTCCGCGAGAACTACGACAAGTGGATGAGCAAGCTGCCATACATTTCGTCCGGTGTGGTAATCACCAAGATTGAGGTCTGGATTACCAACAAGCGGGCCAAGATGGACAACGCCCGCAATATCGTGGCATTTGCTGACCTGGCCGAGCCCGAAACCATATACCGCGACTACTGGACCGACCCCTCAAGCACTTACCGACAGGCCGCCAACGGAGCCAACTTCCTCTACCACGAGATGGTCAACCGCTATGCCGGGGCCCGTACCATCAGTTCCGCCGTGGAAGTCCTATCCGAATTGCAGGGCATCTGCGGCTTTGAGAACGGCACCGACTACGAACGGCTGGAAAGCGCCCGCCTGCTTACCTCAAGCGAATACTCCATCAATAAGAATCTGGGTTACATCACCCTGAACACCGCCCTGAATGCCGATGAGGTGCTGGCCGTCGCATTCGAATATACCCAGAACGGACAGACCTACCAGGTCGGTGAATTTTCCACCGACGGCATCGAGCAGCCCCAGGCACTGTTCCTCAAACTGCTGAAAGGCACCAACACGGCACCGTACGTCCCTACCTGGGACCTTATGATGAAGAACGTCTATTCCCTCGGATGCTACACTCTGCCCAAGGAGGACTTCAAGCTCGACATAACCTACCAGAACGACTCACTGGGTACCTACTCCTACTACCTGCCCGAAGGTAAGCTCTCCAAGACCATTCTGCTGAAGGTCATGAACCTCGACCGTCTGAACAGCCATAACGAGGCATACGCCGACGGCAAGTTCGACTTTGTGGAGGGCTACACGGTCCAGACAAGCGGCGGCCGCATCATCTTCCCGGTCCTTGAGCCCTTCGGCTCCCATCTGGCCAACAAAATCGGCGACCCCGCCCTGGCTGAAAAATATGTCTTTCAGGAACTTTACGACTCGACCCTTACAGTGGCCCAGGAGATGACCGAAAAGAACAAGTTCCGCTTGCAGGGTGAATATCAGGCAGCCAATGCCGCCGAAATATCCCTGGGGGCAATGAACGTGACCCGTGGCTCGGTCAAGGTGACCTGCGGCGGCACTGTCCTGACCGAGAACGTCGATTACATAGTTGATTACATTTCGGGAATCGTCACCATAACCAACCAGGAAGTACTCGCCAGCGGCAACACCATCAACGCCACATGCGAAGACCAGGGGGTCTATAACATGGTGCGCAAGACCTTTGCCGGAATCGATCTGGCCTACCAGTTCAACGACCACTTCAGCGTGGGCGGTACCTTGATGCACCTCTCCGAGCAGCCCCTGACGAATAAGGTGAGCATGAACACCGAACCGCTGAACAACACCGTGTGGGGGTTGAACACAGCCTTTGACATCCAGTCCCAAGGGCTTACCAAGCTCTTGGACATGATTCCACTCATAAACGTCAAGGAGCCCTCGCGCCTGACGGTCAAGGCCGAGTTTGCCCAGCTTATCCCCGGTTCGAACAAGAACATCGACGGAACGGTCTATGTCGATGACTTTGAGGCTTCCAAGAAAACCGTAAGCCTTCATGACATCCAGTCGTGGCATCTGGCCAGCACCCCGTACGACCCCTCCGGAGGCATGTTTCCCGAAGCCAGCCTCAGCAACGACCTCCGCTACGGCATGAACCGCTCGCTGATGGCATGGTATTCCGTCGATAACATCTTCACCCAAAGTCGCAGCCAGACCCCTGACCATATCCGCAACAACGACGAGGCCCTTTCAAACCATTTCGTCCGTGCCGTCAACCAGAAGGAAATCTATCCCGACAAGAGCATCCAGTACAACGAGACCGGACTGCTCACGGTCATGAATGTCGTTTTCTACCCCAAAGAGCGCGGTCCGTACAACTTCGACACCGACGGAATAAATGCCGACGGAACCCTCAGCCGTCCGGAGAAGCGCTGGGGCGGTATCATGCGCAAGATTGAGTCAAACCTCACAAACTTCGAGTCCAACAACGTGGAATACATCGAGTTCTGGCTGATGGACCCGTTCATCTACGACAAAGATGGGAACGACCAGGGCGGCGACCTCTACTTCAACCTCGGAGAAATTTCCGAAGATGTCCTCAAGGACGGCAAGCGGGCATTCGAGAACGGCCTGCCCACCGACGGCGACTCGACAGTCATTGACCACACCGTCTGGGGCAAGGTCTCGAAGAAGAATGTGACGGTCTATGCCTTCGACAACACCGACGGAGTGCGGAAGGTTCAGGATGTCGGTCTGGACGGCCTGACCACCGACGAGGAAAAGAGCTTCTTCAGCAACTATGTCAATTCCGTCGAACAGCGTCTTGGCGGAGAGGCCCGCCAGCGGTTCCTCAACGACCCGTTCTCACCCCTCAACGACCCTGCCGGCGACAACTACCACTACTACCGCGGCACCGACTACGACAGGGAGAAGAAATCGATTCTTGACCGCTACAAGCACTACAACGGCCCCGACGGCAACTCCCAGGCCCGTGTCGATACCGAGGAGAGCTACGAGACGGCAGCCACCACAAAGCCCGACATTGAGGACATCAACGAAGACTTCACCCTGAACGAAAACGAGCGCTACTACCAGTACCACGTCTCTCTCCGCCACGAAGACATGGTCATGGGCGAGAACTATATTAACGACATCCATACCGCCTCCGTGACGCTGAAAAACGGCAAGACCGAGGATGTCAGATGGTACCAGTTCAAGATACCGGTCAAACAGTACGACAAGCGCGTTGGCAACATCAACGGACTGACCAACATCCGATTTATCCGTATGTTCATGACCGGCTGGCAGGACAGCACCGTTCTGCGCTTTGCCACCCTCGAACTTGTCCGCGGCGACTGGCGTGTCTATAACAAAGACCTCTACCCCATCGACCAGCCCCCGACGACCCAGGCCGTCATCGAAGTCACCACAATCGGCCTGGAGGAAAATTCCTCACGCGACCCGATTCACTACATGCTTCCTCCCGGTGTGGAACGCGAGCGTGACCCGTCGTCGCCCGGCGTCTATGAGCAGGACGAAAAGTCGCTTGACCTGAAAGTGCGCGACCTCTCACCCGGCGATGCCCGCGCCGCCTACAAGAACTCCTCGGTCGATTTCCGCCAGTACGACCGCCTGCAGATGTTCCTGCACGGTGAAGCCATGGAGGAAGAGGGCGAGCTGAACGCTCCGAAGGATTACGAAATGACGGTCTTCATCCGCATGGGAAGCGACAACCAGAACAACTACTACGAGTACGAAATCCCCTTGAAAATCTCTCCGCCCAAGGTCAACACCGAATCTTCAGTCTGGCCCGACGAGAACTTCATGGATATTCCCCTTTCACTTCTTACCGACCTGAAAAAGGAGCGTAACAGCAAGTACCGCGGCAACTACAATACCACCTACTCCATTTACGACCCCGACCACAAGAATAATAAGGTGACAATCAAGGGTAACCCTACGATTTCAGAGGTCAAGACCATTCTTATCGGTGTACGAAACCGTGGTACTGGAACCCGTAGTGTGGAAATATGGGCCGACGAGCTTCGCCTGAAAGGGTTCAACAACAAAGGCGGATGGGCAGCCATGGCCAATGCAAACCTTGCCCTCTCCGACCTTGGAACGGTCACCTTCTCCGGCCATTATGAAACCGACGGATTCGGAGGCATTGAGCAGCGCATGTCACAGCGCCGGCTCGACACGTACGGACAGATGAACGTGGCCCTCAGTTTTGACCTCGGAAAGCTCGTTCCCAAGGAGGGGCTGCTTCACCTTCCCGTCTTCTACTCCTACTCCAAGCAGGTCAACACCCCGAAGTATGACCCGCTTAACCAGGACCTGCTCCTCTCCGACGTACTTGATGCAGCCCAGACCAAGCAGGAGAAAGACTCAATCAAGAACTACAGCCAGACGCTTAAAACCTACAAGAGTTTCAGCCTGTCAAATATCAAGGTCAACGTCAAGAGCAAGACCCCGATGCCGTACGACCCCGCCAACTTCGGCCTGTCGTACAGCATGAACGAGACCAGAGAGCGCGACTTCGAAACCGAATACGAGGTGACACGCAACTACAACGGCGGACTCAGCTACGGCTACAGTTCTCCCCTCAAGCCGTTCGAGCCGTTCGGCAAATCCAGCAAGATGTCGTCACCTTGGCTCAAGACCATCAAGGACTTCTCTCTGACATACATCCCAAACTCTATTTCGTTCAACACCAACCTGACCCGCTACTACTACGAGCTGCAGAACCGCGACCTCAACAACCCCGAGAACAACAGTCTTCTGCCCGTCAATGTAAGCAAGAACTTCCTGTGGAACACCGACTTCAACGTGACGTGGAACCTGACGAAGAACATTAAGCTCTCATTTGCCACCAACAACAGTGCCCGCGTCGAGGAGACCAAGTACTCGCCCGTCAACAAGGAGCTCTACCCCACCGAGTTCCAGAACTGGAAGGATACGGTCTGGCAGAGCATCAAGACTTTCGGCACCCCGATGGAGTACCAGCAAAACATCAATTTCTCGTGGCAGATTCCGTTCAAGAACATCCCCGTGCTCGACTTCCTGACGGCAGCCGTGCAGTACAACACCGCCTATCACTGGAACCGCAGCGCCGAGGTCGAAGGCACCGAGATAGGCAACACAATCAGCAACCAGCGCACTTTCTCGGTCAATCCAGCCATCAAACTTGAGGCCCTATATAATAAGGTGGAATTTCTGCAAAAGGCAAACAAACGGTTTGCCAGTGCATCGAGTGCTGAATCGGCCAAGAAAAAACAGAAGGCTACCATAGAGCGCAGCAAGAAGGTCAAGCCTTTCGAGCAGAAACTGACGCTGCTGCCCGACACAAACTTCGTGGTAACCCACAAATTCAAGAACAAACGGGTTGAAGTAAGGGTTGTCGATGCAGAGGGGCAAGACTTACGCATTCGCACCAAGGTCATCGACGAGAACTCCATCCAGCTCGCTCGGGTGCGTGACACCATCGACGTGAAGGTCTTAGTCGTTCCAAAGCCCAATGTCGAAAATGAGAAATGGTATGTCGATTTGCAGGCAGCGGCCCGTGTACTGATGATGGTGCGCGATTTGACCATTACCTACCAGCAGACCGACAACTATACCTTGCCCGGTTTCCGCCCCGAGAACGGACTGATTTTTGCCCGCGACTACGGGCATGCCCCCGGCTGGGACTTCGCTACCGGCTTCTTTGACCCCGATGCCTATCTGAGGAAGGCAATCAACAACGGATGGATGGTGATGTGTGATTCCGTGGTCAATCCGGCAGTGCAGGCTTCGACCAAGAACCTGAAGTTAAAAGCGTCGATTCAACCCTTCACCGGCATCAAGATTGACGTCTCCGCCCAGCGCAACGAGACCAGCAGCCTGAGCGTCCAGTACATGGTTGACGGAATGCCCGAAACCCGCTCCGGTACGTTCTCGATGTCAACCGTTGCCATTGCGACATCTCTGGCGCCAGTCAATGCCAGTAAAGGATACTACTCAAAGGCATTTGAAAATTTCCTCGCATACCGCGATGTCATTGCCTCCCGTCTGGAGCAGCAGTACGCCGGGACCACCTACCCCAATTCGGGATTCCTCAAAAGGGAGGGATGGGGCGGAAAGCCGTACGACAGCAGCGTGGGGAGTGTCAACAAGAACTCGGCTGAGGTGCTGCTGCCCGCCTTCCTTGCCGCCTACACCGGACAATCAGCCGAAAAGGCGAGTCTCGACCTGATACCTTCCATCCTGGCCATTCTCCCCAACTGGAGCCTCAGCTACGACGGACTTTCCAAGATTCCAGCCTTCAAAGATGTCTTCAAGTCGTTCACCCTCACACACGGCTACACTTGTACCTACAATGTGGGGACCTACTCTTCCTACAATACATTTGTCCGCTCCGAAGGGTCTTACGGATTTGTGCAGGATGTCACGAGCGGCAATCCTGTCCCGTCGTCGCAGTACAACATCACGGGTGTTACCCTTACCGAGTCGTTCAACCCGCTGGCAGGTGTGAAGATGACTCTCAAGAACGGGCTTGGGGTCAATGCCGAGTACCGCAACTCACGCTCCCTGAACCTGAGCGTTACCGGCGGACAGCTTGTTGAGACCGGTCAGCAGCAGTATGTTGTCGGCGGCAGCTACCAGCTGGCAGACTTCCATCCTTGGGGTATTCTTTCGCAGTCGAAGGTGAAGAACGACATGAAAATCAGCGCCGATTTCTCGCTCAAGAGTTCCACTGCCCTGATTCGCAAAATCAACGAGCAATATACTCAGGCCACCTCCGGCAACAAGACCATTACCATTGAACTGATGGCCGACTACGTAGTAAGCAGAAGCATAAACTTCAAGTTATACTACAACCTTGAGTCGAGCATTCCCCTAGTCTCCTCCTACCCCGTAACCACCCAAGACTTCGGCATAAGCCTCCGCTACACGCTTTCGAGATAGATACCCCGTCATCCTGAACTTGATTCAGGATCCCTTGTTTCCGAAGGGATCCCGGATCAAGCCCGGGATGACGAAAAAGCAAGCCCGGGATGACGGAAAAATACAAATATATTATTGTAATATTAGTGTTATATTTACCTTTGCAGACAAGAAAACAACAGCAGAATGGTTCAAAAAGGATATACATACATATTAACCAATTCCATCAACAAAGTACTATACATTGGAGTAACCAACAATCTTTCAAGAAGAATAAATGAGCATTGCAACGAAACCGGTTGTATTTTCACTCAGAAGTACAACTGCCACAAATTAGTCTATTATGAAGCATATCCAGATATAGAACAAGCCATAGCTCGTGAAAAGCAACTGAAAAATTGGAAAAGAGAATGGAAAAACCAATTGATAGAAACCATCAACCCGGAATGGAATGACCTGACACCTGAAATCGTTGGCCAATGTCATCCCGAACTCGATTCAGAACCCCTCCATTAACCGTCATCCTGAACTTGATTCAGGATCCCTTGTTTCCGAAGGGATCCCGGGTCAAGCCCGGGATGACGAAAGGTTATTTAGGAGCTTTGATGTAGAGGGCTACGGCGACGAGGGAGAAGAGAATGTTGGGAATCCAGACGGCCACGAAGGGCGATGTAGAGCCGGAAAGAGCAATGCTGCCCGATAGAGTGTCGAAAAGAATGTAGCCAAATGCAATCATCAAACCAAGGCCAAGATGGAGACCCGTGCCGCCCCGCATCTTCCGCGAAGTAAGCGACACAGCAATGACAGTCAGCACCAGAATAGAACAAGGAAACGAAAACCGCCGGTGATACTCAAGTTCATACTCCTTGAGATTGGCCACCCCACGGGAGCGCTGCCGGTTAAGATAATCGCGAAGCTCAGTAGTAGTAAGCTGCTCACTGAACCCCTTGACAATATAAAACTCCGACGGATCCATCACAATAGTAGTATCCAACTTGCTACCGTTCTGAACCTCCTCGCGCAGCCCCTTAAACTCGCGAATCTGGTAATCCAGTGCGCGCCACTTATTATCCTCAAGCATAGTAATGCGCTGAGCCGTCATCTTCGACACAAGAGTCTGGTCCTCATAGTGTTCGATAAAGAAACGATAGCCGATATTCTTAATCTCGTCATACCGCTCGATATAAATAATAACCCCAGGTTCAATCTCCATCTGGATATTTCGCACATAGTCCTTCGTAACCTTATGGACATAGTTATCCTCAAACTCCAGCCTCGTCTTATTCGCGGGAGGAATAAGCCATGACGAGGCGAAAAAGACGACAATGGCCAGCACCAGAGCAGAAAACAGATAAGGAACCATAAGCCGGTGGAAACTCAACCCGCCCGATATCATTGCAATAATCTCGGTATGAGCCGCCAGATTCGAAGTGAAATAAACCACCGCGATAAAAATGAAGAAAGGGCTGAACTTAACCGCGAAATAAGGAATGAAATTCAGGAAATAATCAAAAATGATAGCTTGTGCCGGAGCATCGTTCTGGTGAAACTTGTCAAACTTCTCGTTATAGTCGAAAACCACAACTATAGCCATGACAAGCAGCAGGCAGAAGAAGAACGTGCCCATATACTTCGAAATGATGTATGTGTCAAAACGCTTCGGTTTCAGGTTCATGTCAAAAGCCGTTTTGAAATGGTTCTCGAATCAATCCTGTTCGTTGAAAGTTGCCAGAGTCGAAGCCTTCCACGCCGCATAGTCACCTTCTATTATATGGCGACGGGCCTCTCCCATGAGCCAAAGGTAGTAAGAAAGATTGTGAACTGAAGCAATTTCAAGGGCTAAAATTTCATCAGCCATGAAAAGATGCCTCAGATAAGCCTTGCTGTACTGACGGTCCATGCTGCAAGCCCCATTTTCCTCCAACGGCGAGAAATCGTCAGCCCACTTGCGGTTGCGCATATTGAGACGCCCCTCTTTGGTATATAGCCGGGCATTGCGTCCGACCCTGGTAGGCATAACGCAATCGAACATATCAACCCCACGCTCAATGGCCTCCAGCAGGTTCTCCGGAGTTCCCACCCCCATCAGATAGCGGGGACGGTCCTGCGGAAGAATCTCGTTGACCACCTCAATCATCTCATACATCACTTCTGCCGGTTCACCTACCGCCAGGCCTCCGATTGCATACCCCTCACAATCCTGATCAACGACATGTCTGGCCGAATCACGACGGAGTTCCGGATAAGTACATCCCTGAACTATAGGAAAATAGCTCTGATGATAGCCATACAGCGGCTCAGTCTCACGATAATGCTTTACCCCGCGTTCCAACCAGCGTTTGGTCAGACCGAGCGACTTGCGTGCATAGTTGTAATCGGCATCGCCAGGGCAGCATTCGTCCAAGGCCATCATTATGTCCGACCCAATTGCCCGCTCAGTGTCAATTACGCTTTCGGGGGTGAAAAGATGCTTCGAACCGTCAATGTGAGAATGGAAAGTCACCCCCTCCTCCTTGATTTTCCGAATCTTAGCCAATGAAAAGACCTGATAGCCACCACTGTCGGTAAGTATCGGCCTGTCCCACGAAATAAACTTGTGCAATCCGCCAGCCTTGCGCAGCACATCGCAACCGGGACGAAGATATAAATGATATGTATTACCCAGTATTATCTGCGCCTTGACATCCTCCTTGAGCTGGGTCTGGTTCACAGCCTTGACGGTACCATCAGTACCGACTGGCATAAAAATAGGCGTACAGATATCACCATGGTCAGTATGAAGCACGCCGGCACGGGCCTTTGTCTTAGGATCTTGGGCTATAAGTTCGAAAGTCATTGGGTATCAGATTCTTTTTCAGCTTTTTTGGAAGCAAGATAGTTCATTTTGGCCTGAGCCAGTCGGATTTCATTGAGCAACCGGTTGATATCCGAAAGGACGACACTCAGCTCAGCAGCCCCTAAAATAGCCTGCTTATCCTGATTCTCAAGCGTATATGTTTTATTGCGGGTTCCTTCCAACTCCACTTTCAGCGCCTCGTCGGCATGAATCTTGATAAAATCCAGCAAGCCGTTCAGCCGTTTTTCATTGAAACGGACCATCTCGTAGTTTGCATCCTCATCGCTGAAAGCATAATTGGCAAAACCGTCCTTCGGTACATCAAGCGTTTCGACAAATGAACCGTCCTTTGAATAGATTCTCAAGCGGGTATGTGACAAACTTGCACCTCCACAGTAGTAGCTGGTAACCAACAATTTACCATCTTCTTCGACCCTTGCCTGCAAATAGGTCCGGTTGGCATTTTTCGTCGTCTGCTGGCGGATATTCACATAATAGCCGATATTCCCGTAGTCCTTGTTCTGCTGGAAAATGAAATCTTTCTGACGGAGAGGAAATTCCGCCTGACGCACCTTGAGAAGACTGTCGCAATAGTCACGGGTGCGCTGCTGCTCAGCAAACTCAATGTCGTGGAGCAGGACACGACTCTCGCGGATAAGGCTATAGTTGTCAGGCTCTTGTACCCTTACACTGTCAATATAAGCCTTCGCCAGCTGAAACTGGTTGCAAGATGCCGCCTTCCGCGCCAACTCCATGTAGTCAGTCTTAGCCTGTCTCCCTTTACAACCGAGGGTTATTGTCATCATCGAGATGCCCGCGAAGAACACCGTAAGCAAATGCCTTGCTGTCATTATCCTTATTTTGAAAGCCGTTTTGTTTGCGGGTGCAAATATAGAGGTCTAATTGAAAAATTATGTACTTTTGTCACCTAATTCAAGTTTAAGATTGTGAATTTAAGCGAAAGACTGAAATCTCCGATTTTCAAGACCTTATCGGCATCCGCCGACGAGCTGGGAGTGCGTTGTTGCGTCATAGGGGGCTATGTACGCGATATTTTTCTCAACCGCAACTCCGACGATATCGATGTTGTAACTGTCGGCAAGGGCATCGAACTGGCAGAAAAAGTGGCTTCAAAGTTAGGCAAAGGTTGCCACGTAAGCGTATTCCGTAATTTCGGCACAGCCCAGGTCAAGTACCATCAGACCGAAATAGAGTTCGTCGGTGCACGGAAGGAATCGTACGACCGTGGCTCTCGCAAGCCCATAGTCGAGGACGGCACACTGGAAGACGACCAGATTCGCCGCGACTTTACAATCAACGCGATGGGGCTCAGCCTGAACAAGGCCGACTACGGCGAACTGATTGACCCGTTCGACGGACTTGGCGACATAGAAAAGCGCATCCTGCGCACCCCGACCGACCCCGCCATAACCTTCAGCGACGACCCGCTCCGCATGATGCGTGCCATACGCTTTGCCACGACTCTCGGTTTCCATATCCACCCTATCACCTTCAATGCGATTTACAAGAACCGCGAACGCATTGAAATCGTTTCAGCCGAGCGTATCACGGAGGAAATCAACAAGATGATGATGGCCAAACAACCGTCAACCGGCTTCCGTCTGATGGACGAGACCGGGCTGCTCGCACTCATTCTTCCGGAACTGTCTGCTCTCAAGGGGGTTGACACCAAAGAGGGACGTGGTCATAAGGACAATTTCGAGCACACCCTCGCCGTACTGGATAAGGTAGCTTCCGCGAGCGACAACCTGTGGTTACGTTGGGCGGCCCTGCTCCACGATGTCGCAAAACCCGTCTGCAAGCGGTGGGACGACCGCTTGGGATGGACTTTCCATAACCACAACTTTGTGGGCGAAAAGATGGTAAGCCGCATTTTCAACCGCCTCAAACTGCCGATGGACACAAAGATGAAGTATGTGCAAAAACTTGTCCTGCTTCACATGCGCCCAATAGCCCTGGTCGAGGAAATAGTCACCGATTCGGCCGTACGCCGTCTGCTGTTCGATGCCGGCGACGACACCGAAGACCTCATGACCCTCTGTGAAGCCGATATCACCTCCCGCAACCCCGAAAAAGTCCGCCGCTTTCTGGACAATTTCCAGATTGTCCGTGAGAAGATGAAGGATCTGGAGGAGCGCGACCGCATCCGCAATATGCAGCCCCCCGTCAGCGGCGACATGATAATGCAGATTTTCGGCATCTCCCCCTGCAACACAATCGGCCAGCTCAAGACCGCCATCAAAGATGCCATCCTGGACGGCATAATCCCAAACGACTACGCCGCCGCCTACAACTTCCTGATAACCAAAGCAAAAGAGCAAGGTCTCGAAGTAAAAGACCCCTCCCTCGCTCCGGCTGCCGAGTAAGGTTAAAAAATCGATACAGACACAGGTATCAACAGTGGTTGAAAACGCCCTTTGCATTACTAATTTTTATATAATTAAATTCATATTAAATATTATTTCGAACACCCGGAATAGATTAATCTCATTAGAATTTAATGTAATTTTGTTATTAATATGACTAATTGGAATTTTGCAAACTTATTCATTTATGCATGGATGGCTTATTTCTTAATTAAATAATAAAATCATAAATAATGTTAAATATAGGGGGGGGGTACTGCAAATATTCATTCACCCACTTTTGATTTCTCAAAAAAACAGCTACCTTTGCACCTTGTAATTATCACGTAGTGCGCATATATGCGCGACCATGAGAAACAATTAACAAACTTCTTGAATTTCAAGAAAATAGTCAAGATTACAACATTGCCGAACAAGGTTAGACATAAGCTACTCAGGGTGACATCTCTTGCGGTTTTACTGCAAGTCATCATTTTGTTTACACCAGCAGCGTACTGCCAGGAGGCTTTCACCGACGAAGACCAGTCAGGTCGCCTGAACATCCACACAGCCTCCGACACGACCATAGTCCTGCACATTTACTTCGAGCAGTCGGTCAGCGAACTCCGTCAGGAATACCTGGACAACAGCGGCGTAATGGAGAAATTCATCACCACAATGTCCGATATCCTGAAGAGCCCAAAGTTCGCCCTCTCCGCCATCCACATTGAATCGTCCTGCTCCCCCGAAGGAACCATGGGATTCAACATTGAACTGGGCCAGGCCCGCGCCGAGGTGCTTTATCAGGCTTTGACAGACAACTTCAACATTCCAGACTCGCTCATCCATGCGGAGCCAGGCGGACCTAACTGGACAGGCCTTGAGCAACTCATCCTTGCCCACAAAGAGGAAATCGAGCATAGTGAAGACGCCCTGCAGGTGATTTACGATTATCCGATGAGGCACAAATTCGATGAAAGGGCTCACAACCTCCGCCTCAGCATCTTCGACTCCATCTACCACCGTACGCTTTGGGATCAGTTGCATGAGCAGTTCTTCCCCCAGTTGCGTCAGACCACAGTAGAGGTAAGATTCGACGGCAAAATCATCAACACAACCAGTTATCTCAAGACAGACACGATTAAGACGGTTCTTGACCCCGCATCATACGAACTCCTTCCCACCGTTCCTCCTTTTAAGGATGCGCCGGAACAAATGCCCGTAGCATCCGTAAAGAGCGGACAACCTATTCTGGCAGTCAAGACCAACCTGCTTTACTACGCCGCCTTTGTGCCACAGTATGGTTTTTGTCCGGCTCCAAACATCGCCCTTGAATATCTGCCCCGTCACGGCCGCTGGACCGTCGGTGCAAGCCTGGATATGCCCTGGTATCGCAACTACTCCAACCACAAGTTCTTCCAGATACGCAATTGGGAGATTGAAGCACGCCGCTATTTTGGAAAATCATGGCAGTATGCTGGCTGGTATGCACAGGCTTACGTCAACACCGGGGTGTTCGGCATCGGTTTCAGCAAGACACAAGGCTGGGAAGGCGAATCGGGCGGCTTCGGACTCGGCGGCGGTTATGTGATGCCGATTTCCCGGGACCAGCGCCTGAAACTGGAGTTCAACCTTCAAATCGGTTTCCTCCGCTCCCAGTACGACCCGTATGTCTATGGTCACCCCACCGACGGCAAAGAGGACGGTCTCTACTATTACGACTGGACTTATAATCCCGACCTCTTCAAAGAGCGCCAGTACCGTCACAACTGGTTCGGCCCCACCCGCATAGGTATCACCCTCCGCTACGACCTCTTCAACTATCCTCCCGAGAAGAGCAAGACAGACAAGGACAACTTCTTCAAGGATCTGTTCAAAAAGGACGACAAAAACAACTTCTTCAAGGACCTGTTCAAGAAGAACGACAACAAGGAAACCGCCAAAACCAAGAAAGCTGATAAATGAAGCATCGTCTCTTAAATATGATCGTATGCGTCCTTCTCGTATTCTCGACAGGGCTGCCCGGTTGCAAGGTTGAGCCGCCGCTTCATCTCTACCGCGGTATCGACATTATCTTCCCCAACCCGCCGGAAGTCCACATGGACATCGACATTATGTGGCAGTATTCTTTTGACATAGAGTGGAAGATGGAATGGCAGTACGGATGGGATTTGATTGACAGCATTATTTTCGGACCTACGGTCGGTTATGAAGAGCCCGAAGAATTTGAGCTTCGCCGATACTATCAGGCCTACGCGCCTCAGGCAAAGCACACCAATGTCGAAGCTTACCATCTGGAAGACACTACATTCCTGGCCCAATACCAGTTCGGATACTACGACATGCTGTTGTGGAGTTCCATCATTACACAGAGCGGTGTTCAGAGCATCCTTATCGACGAAAGCGATCTCGACAACGTCACGGCCGAAACCAACATGAGCATGACCAGACTACCACAGAGGGCTGCCGGACAAGGACAGAACAGGGTTTCCAACCCGACATACTACGAACCGGAAGACCTTTTCGCAGTCTATATGCAGGAAATCTACATTTCCAAAGACACGGCAGACTACGATTATTACGACCCTGTCCGCAAGGTCTATTACAAACAGTTGGAAGGAACCCTGCAGCCGATTTCCTACATCTATCTGCCGCAGCTGATTCTCTACAACAATCGTGGGCGTGTTGCCGCCGTCGATGGAAATGCAGTCCTTACGGGAATGGCACGCCGTACATCCGTCAATACGGCCATTACGGAGGGCGAGGCCGTCAATGTCTATTTCAACACCCGAATGAAACGCAACGTCACTCTTGAAAAAGGTGAACGTATAGGTGAAGTGGTCGATATCATCGGTGGCCGTCTCCACACCTTCGGAGTGTGCAACACCAACCCCAACGCCCTGACCCGTGCCTACATCGAAGACACCGAAGACCACTACATAGGATTGAATGTCCAGTTCTACAATGGTAAGGACAGCACCCTGATATTTGACGTCACAGACATTGTCCGCAAGCACTACCGTGGCGGTGTCATCACCATGGAACTCGATGTCGATACCCTACCCATTCCTTATCAGTCGAGCGGAAGCGGTTTCGACGCCGAGGTGGTTGACTACGAAGAAGAGACACACATTATAGACATGTAACAAACCTGCAACAAAATTCATTTTTATATTTATCAATTTTATTAACCAATGAACAAGATGAAGAAACTACTTCTGTTCTCGCTCCTGGCAGGACTCTTCCTCTCAGGATGCTCAAACGATGAGTTTGTCGGCAAAGTCGGCAACGACTCTTCAGCAACCGATGAGATTGGTTTCGCTATGAGCGTACCAAATCTTACCCGTGGAACCATTGGCGGCGCCGATGCCGCACAAAAGCTCAACAACAACTTTGTTGTCTATGGCTTCAAGTATTTCTCAGACGCGGAGCCTACCTCCCAGACCGATGTGGAAGATGCCACCAAGCAGCAGACCGTTTTTGGCCGCTTCAATGTGAACTACATTGGAAATGCAGGCACAACTGTTACCAACACCAAGGGTTGGGAGTATGTCGGATACACAAGTCTTAACAATGAACTCCAAACCATGAAGTATTGGGACTACAGCGCCAAGAAGTATGTCTTCTCCGCAATTGCCGGTGTGGGCATCGACCCCACCAAGATTGAGTACATCGCTTCTGGCGACGCTGTTGCTTCCGGTGATGCCGTCTATGCCAAGGGTTGGAATGTGAAAATCCCTGCCGGCGGTTCGATTTCTGCTCTCTATGCTTCTGAGCGCAAGCCCGTTGAGAAGACAGAAGATTCCGGGACGAAGGTCTATAAGTATCCTGAAACGGTCGATCTGACGTTCTATTCGCTGGTATCCAAGATTCGTTTCGGTATCTATGAGACTGTTCCTGGCTACACCGTCCACATTGACAAGTGCTACTGCACAAATGGTACCAGCTGGAAAGAATACAACACCACTTCCAATTTCGGTATTAATGGTACTTTCTATAGCCCCAATGTCAATAAGGAGACAATATTGAAGGTTACCTATAACAATAAAGCTTCCAAAATCGAGAACCGTCCGAAGGTTGAGTACACTTTGGACGATGCAACCAAGGAAGTCTATAAATATTTCGGTTCCAACTTGATGGCTGCCACCAAGATTGGCGAAACAAGCGTTGAGGCCACGTACGACAAGGCCGGTGGCGAATACACCTACATCCTTCCGTATCAGTCATTGGAGGAATCTAAGAACAACGATCTGAAACTTTACATCGACTTTACCCTGACCGCCGCCAACGGTGAAACCATCAAGGTAAAACAGGCCAAGGCCGTCGTTCCCACCCAATATACCCAGTGGGAGGAAAACTTCGCCTACACCTATTTGTTCAAGATTTCCGACAACACCAACGGTACGACCGGTAAGCCGAAGGACGAAGATAATCCCGAAGAACCATGGGATCCGTCAGACCCCCACGATCCCGAAGGTCTGTATGCCATTACGTTTGATGCTTGCGTAGTCAATGCCGAAGCCGGTCTGAGTCAGGAAGGCGTTGAGGAGACAATCACCTCCGTCACGACTCCTACCATCACCACATACGCTGAGGGCATCAATGCTACTGCCAATGCAGATTATGCCGCTGGAGATATTTACTACTGCGCCAAGACTATTGCCTCCGGTGATGCCGATTTCGTCTCCACTGCCAATTCTGCAGTTTATGAAGTTGTCTATACCGGTGAGGCCGCAATTTCCGAACAGCTCGTTGCCAACTATGCAAAGGGCAATGGCGTAACTCTTATTCCTGTTGCAACCACCGCTGCCACTTCTGTACCTCTCTCAGACGG
>DCHH01000032.1:714-7018 GCA_002315625.1 Bacteroidales bacterium UBA1757 | reverse complement strand
AGACCACAAAGAAATGGGATGCCAATATGCTCCGAATCGCACAGGCGCTCTGCAAGGACATTATGGACTCCGGTGTTTATGAATTGTATTACTCCAAGACCGATGCCGCAAACAGCTACGGGGAGTTCTTCGAGCAGAAGAGCTATAACTGCGAGAACATCTTCGTCATTGCCAACGCTTATGAGTATGAACAGTATCAGGATATCAAGAGCTGGGTACTCCGTTCAGCGGGAGGTACAGCAGTCGCTCAGCCTTCCTGGGATCTGCTTGCTGCCTATGAATGCACGGACGGCAAGATTATCACAGAGTCTCCGTTGTTTGACCGCAGAGACCCTTTCGCAAACCGTGACCCGCGCTGTAATATGACTTTCTGCGCTCCGGGAACTTCCGTTTATGATATGGAATTCAATCCCGACATTACTGTAGAACAGGTTTGGGACAGCAAACAGGGCAAATATGTTGACAACAAGGATAATAAAACTGCTGCCAACCCCTATGCAGCCTACAACTGCTGCTGTCTGCGCAAAGGCTCACAGCCCGAATGGCGTGACCCCATCTACAACGAAAATCCCGAAATCATCGTTCGCTATGCCGACATCCTCCTTATGTATGCTGAGTGCGGTATCGAACTCAACGAGATCGACAAGGAAGTTCTCGCTTGCATCAACAAGATCAGGGCACGCGCATATGGTGTGCAACCCGAAGAATTCACTGCGCCCAAGTATCCTGTAGTGACCGCTACCGGACAGAAAGAGCTGCGTAAGATTATGCGCAGGGAACGCCGCGTGGAACTTGCTTGGGAAGGCCGCCGCTGGTATGATCTCCGTCGCTGGGGTTTGCTTGAACAATGCTACACTGTTCATTATTATGGTCACCTCAATGCCCAAAATCTCAAGACGATGCTGACTAAAGATCCCAACAAGTGGTTCTGGCCTCAGACCCCTAAAGTCATAACCGGTGTAATCACAGACGACAACGGACGTAATGTCAATTATGCTGACACCGACTGCGAATTCTGGGATTTCAGAGCAATGTTCGACGCCAAAGAAATCATGAGATACGGTGTCCACATTTACGATCCCAAAGTTGAGCTGTTCCCTATCCCCGAGGAAGAGGTTAAATGTAATCCCAAACTCGGACAGAACCCTGGATATTAACAGTTTGGTACTATTAATACTATTACCGATCTCCCTGGCCTGAAAAGGCCGGGGAAACCGGTATTAAAGAAAGATATAATGACTTTGAAAAAATTATCAGCAGTTGCGCTTTGCGCTGCAATTACGTTCGTTTCCTGCAACAAGGAAGAACAAGGAGGAGGCGGTGGAGAGGAAAAACCCGCATTCGCCCCCGTTGTAGGCGAAGTTATGCCTGCTTGGCAGGCAGGATGTTTCGACATTCATTTCATTAATTCACCCGCTGCCGGTGAAAGTACATATTTGATATATCCTGACGGTACGCAGATGCTTATAGATGCCGGAGGGGCAATACAGGCGACGGGAGCCGTTTCGACAGCCGTCACCAATACAGGTATCCGCACAAGGTGGGAGCCCGAGGGTATCAAAGGTTTGACACAAGATGCCATCACTTTCAATTTCGGTGAGTGGTTGGCAAAATATATAAAACATTGTCAGGAGTGGACTAAGAGGGACGGCATTGACTATATGCTGGACACACACTTTCACACCGACCACTACGGGAATTACAACAGCAAAACCCCCACTTCCACAAAGAGTGCAGCCAAACTGACCAGTATGATTTACCTTATGGAGAATTTCAAGGTCGGCAAGGTAGTGGACAGGGATTACCCCAATTACAATTATCCTCTTCCCTCCGCTATGACAAGCACACATATCACCAACTGGAAGAAAGCCGTAAACTACCAGAAAACTCACGGCACAACCGTAGAAAAATTCAACGTCGGTTCAACTACTCAGTTCGGGCCGGTTGTGGATGCCGGTAAATGCGCGGGATTCACGGCATTGAGTCTCAGCGCCAACGGTACAGTCTGGACAGGCACAGAAGCAAAAGCGACCTTCCCTACAATAGATGCCAGTAACTGCCCTGAGGAAAACCATTGCAGCGCCACAATGAAATTCACATACGGCAAATTTGACTATTATGCAAGCGCCGATATGCAATATGACGGATGTACGACCTATTCCTGGAAAAACATTTCCACCACTGTCGGGCAATACTGCGGCGAGGTTGACGTTATGAAGGCTGAGCACCACGGCGTCAACAACACCAACGGAACTGGTCTATACTCTCCAAAAGAAGCAAAAAGCATAACTTACCTCAAGCCCAGAGTGTGGATAGCCCACGGATGGACTGACGGGCATCCTAGACAGCTCGTTTATGAACGTCTCGAGGAATATCGCGGGACGACAACTGACATTTATATCACCAACAGTTGCGCCGATATGAAGGCATACAGGAATTATTCCGGTCGTGTCAAGGGCGACAACGGCCACGTAGTTGTCCGTGTATATGACAACGGCAACAAGTATTACGTCTTCACTGTCGAGGAGTTTGATCCTAATGACAGCAAGCAGACCACACCGACATATAAGGTAAAGACAGTGAATTCATATAACTCCAAATAATTTTTATCGTGAAAAAGATTGTCATAATTGCTCTGACGTCAATTTTGTTTGCTGCTGTGGCCATTGTCGCATGCAGCACGGCAAAGGAAAATCCCAAGCCTCTCATCGTCAATCCCGAAGAACAGAAAGAAGATAAAGGTGGCGGTGAAAGCGGGACATATAAAGAGCCCGTTGTCGGCTCTGTCATGACAGCCTGGGTGAAGGGATTTCTTGACATACATTTTATCAACACCACGGCTGGAGAATGTATTTTCCTCACTTTCCCCGACGGAACTCAAATGCTCCTTGATGCTGCCGGCTCCACACAGGTCACCGGTGTTGTCAGCGGCACGATTGAAAATACTGGCATCAGGAAACGCTGGGACCCCACTGCAACAAAAACGTTGTATGGCGAATTCATTGCGGACTATATCAAAAAATGTATGGCGTGGACGGGCAACGAGACAATTGATTACGCCCTCAATTCCCATTTGCATGCGGACCATTTCGGAGGTTGCGACAATCTGCCGGTATCAGTCAATTCGAACACTTATGTCCAGTCCAGTATGGCATACATTCTGGACAACTTCAAGGTAGGGCTGATGATGGACAGAGGGTATCCTGCATACGATTATCCTTTCGACGAGATGACTTACGGGAATGATCATCTGAGAAATTACGTCAAAGCCGTAAGGTGGCACGTTGCTAATAAGGGGCTAAAGGTCGAAAAGTTCAAGGCGGGCACCGACAAACAGATTGTTCTGAAAAAAGATGCCGCCTCCTACCCTACTTTCAGCGTCCGCAACCTTGCTGTCAACGGCGATATCTGGACCGGTACAGGCGAGAGTGTGACGTCGACCTTCCCCAAGGCATCCGAAATAGCCTCGTCGAGTGCCGGAAACTGTCCTCCGGAAAATGCGATGAGCGCTATGATAAAGGTGAATTACGGCAAGTTCGGCTTCGCCTCTTTCGGCGATGCACAATACAGCGGAATGGGTACATATTTATGGAAAGACATCGAGACGCCTGTCAGCAAGGTCTGCGGAGAGGCTGAAGTGATGAAGGCTGACCACCACGGTTCTTCAAATACAAACGGAGTCAAGTTTTACTGTTCCGCTTTCAAGTGCTATGCGAACGGCCTCACTTTCGTAAATCCGCAGTGCTGGATTGTAAACGGATGGTGTGACGCGCATCCAAGGCAGGACACTTTCGAGAATGTCGTCACTAACTTGAATACAGACGCATATTTCACAAACACCTGTGCAGCGATGAAGAAGTATCCTTCATACGGCAGCAAAATGAAAGCCGGTGACGGTCACATCGTGATTCGTGTCCGCCCGGGCGGTGACAGCTACAATGTCTATGTCCTCACGGATTCAGACCGCAAGATGACAGTCAAATACGCCTCACCCGTTTACAACTGCAGGTAATTTTTCGTAAATTTGCACGTTTCTAAATTTTATATCAATGTTCAAGAATCAACCCAAAGGACTGTTCTCTCTGGCGCTGGCAAATACGGGCGAGAGGTTCGGTTATTACACGATGCTCGCCATCTTCGCCCTCTTCATGCAGGCAAAGTTCGGCTGGAGCGAGGCCGCAGCAGGCCAGGTTTATGCGATTTTCCTCGCAGGCGTTTATTTTATGCCTATGGTCGGCGGTCTGATTGCCGACAGGATAGGCTACAGCAAATGTGTGACGGTGGGCATCATCGTGATGTTCCTCGGTTATCTTTGCCTTTTCATTCCGACAGGTGCGGATGCTCTGGGCAAGATTGCTATGTTCGGAGGTCTTGCCCTCGTTGCCGTAGGTACCGGTCTTTTCAAAGGCAATCTCCAGGTATTGGTAGGCAATCTTTATGACGATCCCAAATACGCGGACAAGCGTGACAGCGCATTCAGCCTTTTCTATATGGCCATCAACATCGGCGCAATGTTCGCTCCTGCAACGGCAAGGGCCATTACCAACAAGTGTCTGACAGCAGAAGGCTTCGTATATAATGCCGGTTGCACCGATCCCGCATATCTGGAAGCACTTTCCAATGCATACGGACTCTGTTTCGGTGTGGCTTGTGTTTCGCTTATTTTTTCTGTCGTAATATATTTTGCGAGCAAGAGCTGGTGGAAAGGTGCTGACGTGAACGTTCATCAGAAAGCCAAGTCAAAGGAGGCCGTCGTGGATAATCTTACTCCCGAACAAACGAGAAGCCGTCTCACAGCCCTTTTCCTCGTGTTCGCCGTTGTGATTTTCTTCTGGATGGCATTTCACCAGAACGGCTCGGCCCTCACCTTCTTCGCCAAGAAATACACTGACCTTTCAGTGGCCGGTCCTATGCGAATCGGCTTCAACATCTGGAGCCTTTTCCTCATAGCCGTATCCGTTTATACGATTGTAGGTTTCTTCCAGAGCGAAACTCCCAAGAAGAAATCAATTCTGGCTGCGGTGACTGTCGCTTTGTGGGGCGGCGCCTATGCTCTTTACAGTATGATGCCAAATCCCGTTGCGGCGCAACCTTCTGATTTCCAGCAGTTCAACCCCTTCTTCGTGGTAGCTTTGACTCCTCTGAGTCTGGTGCTCTTCGGCTCTCTGGCCAAGAAAGGAAAAGAGCCTTCCGCACCCAAGAAAATTGCCCTCGGTATGCTTGTGGCAGCCCTCGGCTTTGTGGTCATTACTGTGGCATCCTTCGGGCTGACTTCACCTTGTGACCTTGGCGACAGCACCCAGAGCATTCTCAGTCCCGGCTGGCTGATTGGAACATACCTTACTTTGACCTTTGCCGAGTTGCTTCTCAGCCCTATGGGCATAAGCTTTGTAAGCAAGGTGGCACCTCCGAAATACAAGGGTCTGATGATGGGATGCTGGTTCGGCGCAACCGCAATCGGCAACTATTTGAGTTCCATCCCTTCAATGCTTTGGAACAAGATTCCTCTTATGGCAAACTGGGGCATTCTCATCGCACTCTGCCTTGTCAGCGCCATCGTGATGTTCTCCATTATGAAAAAGGTTGAAAGCGCGATAAAGTAAATCATGAAACATATTTCGGAACCGGCGAGGGAAATCCCCGTCATAAAAGAAGTTGATGTGCTGGTTGTCGGTGGAGGTCCTGCCGGCATTATGGCTGCACAGGCTGCCGCACTTGTTCCAGGAACAAGCGTGATGCTCATCGAGAGCCGCGGGTTTCTTGGAGGCAATATGACCATCGGCCTGCCACTGCTGGGCTTTCTGGGCCGCAAGGGTAATGAAGTCATCAAGGGTCTTCCCTTGCAGTTTGTGGAGCGTCTGCGCGCAAAGGGGCTTGCAACGCACCACCGTGCCTGCCCTCTCCACGTCAGTCTGACGATGATTGACCCGGAGGAGACCAAGCGCCTGTGCTTCCAGATAGTCAAGGAAAACAAGATAGACCTGCTGATGTACGTGTTCTGCGTGGATGTTGTGATGGACGGCAATAAGGTCAAGGGAGTCATCATTGAGAGCAAGCGTGGCAGGGAGGCTATTCTGGCCAAAACGGTGATCGACTGCACCGGTGACGGCGATGTGGCTTTCCGCGCCGGCGTGCCTATGATGTACGGCAACGAGCAGGGCATCCCACAACCACCCACACTGATGTTCTCAATGAGGGGTGTGGATTCCCGCAAGCTGCGCGAAGCGGTTGCGGACCATCCCGAACTTTACGATATCGACTTCATTCCCAACGAGTTCTTCCGGGCTATGGACAACTGCACTAT
>DCHH01000032.1:460-671 GCA_002315625.1 Bacteroidales bacterium UBA1757 | reverse complement strand
AAGGCACGCGAGGCGGGATACCACCTTCCCGTAGAGCGCACCATCTTTATGACTGGAATGGCTGAGGATGAATGGTGGGTCAATATGTCTCGCGTCAACGGCGTGAATGCGACCGATCCGGCCAGCTGCACCTTCGGAGAAATGACCTGCGCCGAGCAGAACGCAGAGATTGCACGGTACCTTGTAGAATATATCCCAGGCTTCGAAAATG
>DCHH01000032.1:236-414 GCA_002315625.1 Bacteroidales bacterium UBA1757 | reverse complement strand
ACCGCACCGCACCTTTTATGGGTGTGCGGGAGAGCCGCCGCATTGTGGGCGAGTACGTGCTCACAGAGGATGATATTTTCAACTGCGCACACTTTGACGACGTGATTGCCGTGGCAAGTTACCCTGTGGACCTGCACCACCCCGTCGGGGGCGACTGCACGCTGATGTGGTGCCCGGA
>DCHH01000032.1:0-208 GCA_002315625.1 Bacteroidales bacterium UBA1757 | reverse complement strand
TATGACATCCCGTACCGCTGCCTCGTGCCCCAGAAGGTCGAGGGGCTGCTCGTAGCGGGCCGCGATATGTCGGCTACCCACCTTGCCCTCGCTTCGGCCCGTGTGATGGGACCTGCGATGTGCCTTGGCGAGGCCGCCGGAAAAGCTGCCGCCGTTGCTGTGCGCGATGGCGTCCAGCCCCGCGACGTCAATGTCGCCGAAGTCCAGA
>DCHH01000052.1:4089-6590 GCA_002315625.1 Bacteroidales bacterium UBA1757 | reverse complement strand
CGTGGGGTCAAACATACGGCTTTAAGGTATTCGGGGGTGAATTGATAGTACAGTCTCAGTGACGAGTTGCCGAATGCGTTGTTTATGGTTTTGAACGAGCGGAAATGCTGGAAATGGCCGAGATATGAATTGACAGTTGACAGAACCTCTCTGACCTTTGCCGGAGAAAAAGTCTCCCACTCATTCTGGCGTTCAAGCAAAGCGACTGCTTCATGAAATGATTTCACGGAACGGTGTGTGGGATACACCCTGTGCGGTTTGATATAACCTCCGACAAACTCAACGCCGTCACGCACATCTCTCAACAGAATCTTCTTTGGATGGACCGTAAGCTTCAGCCTGTCATGCAAAAAAGAACGTATCACGGGAACCATAGCCTTTAGCTCCCACTTTTCATTGCCCACAATATAGAAATCATCAACATACCTGCCGTAATGGCGGCACTTGAGCTCCCTTTTGACAAACTGGTCCAATTCATTCAGGTAGATGTTGCTGAACAGCTGGCTGGTCAGATCGCCTATTGGCAATCCGACACCACAGGCGGAATGGAAAAGGCTTTTGGACGGCGGCAGTCCGTCCCAATCCGATTTCTTTCCCCTTATGACGCAACCTTCTGCTGGAGAACGGAAAATGACAACCTTCAATAGGTAATCAACCAGCGAAAGGTCAATACCCTGCTCGCGGCAAAGTGCCGGAATATGCCTGGAAACAATGCTGTACAACAGATTCTTATCGATACTCATAAAATACCCCCTCAAATCCATTTTCAGCACGTAGGTCTGTTTCCGGTAATTGTCAGAGCAACTCAGAATATGGTGCTGCAAGCGGCGCACACCTTCGCTGTTACCCTTCCCCTTCCTGCACGAATAACTGTCGAAAATCATCTTCCGCTCAAAATATGGATTCAGAAAATTGAACAGCAAATGGTGGACCACCCTGTCTCGGAAGGCCGATGCAAACACTTCGCGCTTAACAGGGCGTTCAACCACAAAACACACAGCAGGCCGAGGTTTGTATGTCCTGGACATAATCTCATCCCTAAGTTGGACAACATTATGTTCAAGGTCAATCTCAAACCCCAATTGTTCCTTGCTGCTGCGTTTGTTCTTACGGGCGCAATAATACGCCTCAAAGAGTTTTTCCAATAAAAAATCTGCACACATTTTTAAGTAAATGCTTGGACACAACGCACCGGAAACCCGTAGGCCCGATTGTTGTTGTTGGAAGGGTTCACGTTGCCCGAATTGAAGTTCAAGTTGTAACCGTTCGAGGCATTGTTAGGACTGCAACTCCAATAGTTGCCGTTGCTGCCAACGTTGTTGAACGCGCCCGACCCGGAATTGAGGTTGCCGGAAGCGGGGAAGATTAGCGAAACTCTCACTGAATGTAAAATGGAGTCAAAAAGAATAGGCCATGCTACAGACTCTCATCTGATTGAAGCCATAATACAGACTAATTGTCATTACTGCATGTACCTGCCATCGATAATATCAATGGCGCACCTGCAGTGGCTCGCTGAGTTTACTTTGCTCTCTCCTGCTGATAATGGTCAGACAGGATTCTGGCTGTGTGCAGATTTATTCTGATAATCATACCATGATGTCAATTGTTTTGAAACCGATTCGCCCAATTCAGCCAATCGTGAAAAGGTTTTTAGGTTTATATAGTGGAGGTCATACAACAGTCTTATCTTGAGTTTTACGCTTAGCATCAGGTCTTTGGCCTGTTGGATGAACTGAAGCTTGTCGCGGGTGGCATTTGCCCTGCATATCAGTCCGGCTATCTGAACCAGCTCGTTTTTCATCGTTTCGAGCATCGTATATCTGATGTCACGCGGAAGTTTGTTAAGGTCTTTATATATGGTTAGCAACAGTTCGTAACAGGCCTTATATACTGGCAGTTCTTCAAAGTGAGCCATCGGTAAACTGTTCTTTTTTCATTCGGTTTTTTATGTGTGCCAAAAAATTCATGCATTCAATGGGGGTATGTATGCTCAAGTCGAACAATTCCAGCATTTCAAGGATTCCTTTGCTATTCAGGGGAGTGCTGTTCTTGGTTTTCTCCCCGTTCTGGGGTGACGAAACCGGCACCGACATTTTCCATTCCTGGAATTTCTCGACATCAACCGGTTCATTGACTCCAAGAACCATCCTTTCATTATCGGCTGAAAGCGTTGGAAGACCTTGGGTGAACTTATCAAGACTTGTCAAAGGGAAGCCAACTGATATGTATGTTATTCCCAGGGCTTTGCTTTCCTTATGGGTTGCTTTCAGGGTTTGGACCTTGTGGAGGGAAAAGGCAGAGTATTCGTATGCGCGGTAGAACATGCCGTCGCGGTAAAGACGAATCTGGTCAAGATTGTCCTTTTCAGACTCCAGTATCAGCTTGATATCCATATCTCCGGTTTTATATTTTCGGGTCCTTGGGCTGGGAAGCCCAAGGACAATAAATAAAATTAATAAAATGAATCGGATCTACTCTTGGACACAACGCACCGGAAA
>DCHH01000052.1:212-3939 GCA_002315625.1 Bacteroidales bacterium UBA1757 | reverse complement strand
GACCCGGAATGGAGGCCGCCGGAAGCGGGGAAGAAGATAGTCTTTGTCACATCATCCATACCCGGATAATAGTGAAGACCCTTCTGGTATTTTCCACCTCTGGTTGTACCGTTGAAAATCGGGAAATTGCGCGGTGGGGTTGTTCCGCCGTTGGCGTTGGTTGTCGGTTTCGGCCTTGTTGAGGAATCGTAGGATGTGAAATCCGACCAGGTACTGTTCGTACCCGAACCTCCCTTTGGTACTTTGTATCCGGGAGGACATGGATCAAACAAAGACTTCCCCGTGTCATCTGTAATATTTGGGTCCTGCCAACGGATATTACCGTTGTATGGATTTGGATTATACTTGTTTCCGTATGTCCAGCCGTTGGTTCCTTGTATAATGAAACAAAGAGGGTATTTGACGGAGTAGCGGATAGCTGTTGCTTCCGTGAAAGCGCCTTCGCTTCCGCTGGCAGAAACAGCCCTCCATTTTAGTGTAGTTGCAAGATCAGACTTCTGATAATACAAACCCTTTCCTAAGGCTCTGGGCCCCGGTAGCGGGTCTTTCCTTCCGAACTGGAAATACAGGAAGGAACCCGTGCTGGAAGTACCAGACCCGGAAGATTTATCTCCAGTGTCAACGAATGTCGTATCAAGAGCCCCGATGTTCCTGTCCATGATGAATTTGTCATTATAAGGTACTCCTTCCCACACCGTTCCTGCATACCGGTGCATGGCACCTCCAGTGACGGGATAGATGTATTTTCCGGCCTCTTTGCTGTAGCGTTTGATTTCGTATGGACGGTAATCTGTTATCCAGAGGTGCCAGCTCCAAAGTATTTCTTCGCCTCCTGTCGTACCTTGCACAGCCACTACGGCATTTCCGGCTGTACCGGGCTTCACAGTGGCGGTAAAATATGCATCATCGCCCGAGTTGTCGGTCATGTCAATGGTCAGCTTACCGTCTGTATTGTCAAAGTCCGTCCACAATATATATGCGCTAAAGTTCTGGTTCATGAATGTCGATGCAACGGTGCTTTCCTGATACTTTTCATATCCGGTGGTCTCCGTCTGGCCTTCACCGCTCCAGAAAGTCTTGATACGGTCGATTGGAATGTAGAACGGACGGTCATACGTCGGTGCAGGATTCAGGATGTAGCAATTGGCCCGTTCCCACTTTAAACTGTTCGTGAAATCGACAGGCCCCCAGTCCTCCACCCGGTAGTCGAAATCCTCGTCGCCCTTCTTTGACATGTTTATGGTGTAGGTATAGGTGTTGTTGGCCAGCAGGTTGTAGTCCTTGATAAGGTCTGCGCCGAGGAAGAATGTATAGGTTATGGGGACCTCCACACTGCCGCTGGTATATGTGGCATCCACAAAAAGAAAGGTCGATGAGTTCGGTGCGACAACCCCTTTCGTGTTTTGGGTGGTATTTGTGGAAACCACACCGCGCTTGTTTACCGGCACATAGAAAGTGTTTCCAGCCGGGTCGTAGTCCTCGGCCGGATAGTTGAAGGTCTGGACAATCTCCGAGGCCGGTATGTAGTCGGGCTGAGGGGCAACTGTGTTTGTCAGATAATAGCTTGCTGTGGGTACATTGTGAAGGCTGACGGTCTTGATGGTTACAGGATGCGCATCGCCGGAGGCGGTGCCGGTTGTATTGTTGATAACCACCTTGATGCGGGCGATATTGCGTTTCAGGGAGAATGCAAGACTTGTACCGGCAGAAATTGTAACATCCTGCTCCTCGTTGAGCATGATGTGGTAGGTGCGGTCGGCTGGGAAAGCGTCTCCGGAAGCATCTCCGGAAGCGGTTGCGCCAAGGCCGAACAGGTCAGCCTGAGCCGCAATGGTTTTGGCACGCGACTTGAGGTCTGACAGTTTCATTCCCTGAGGGAAACTGAGCTTGTCTTTGGCGGCGGCATTCTCCTGGCAGGTATTCGCAAGCACGATAATTGCATCGTCGTCCGACGATGCAACAAGCTTTACACAGTTTGCCCCGTTTGGATTGGCACTGGAAGTGAAGACACTATAATCAAAGTACTGAGCGGTACCTATCAGTTCCGAGTTGTCAGCTGTGCCGTTGAACTGAAGTATATAAAAATTTTTGATTTCTGTGGAAGTTGCCGGCTCCGGGTCGTCAACAGCACGCGTTCCAACCTGGTTTAAATATTGATAGGCTTCGGGGGTCCCGGCCTGTTCGTTTGCAACACCAAGCGTAAGCCTGACGGTAACAGGTTCCCCATGAACGTTCCCTGTCATGTCAGGTGATGGAATATCCTCGTTCCGGCAGGAAAAGGACACGGCCGCAAAAGCCATGACTGATAGAAAATAAAAGATGGTATGTTTCATTGTCTCGTGTATTATTATTTTACCACGCGCTGTCGTGGATTTCTGTAGTGCCATTATCACTGCCTGTTACACCATTGCTCCAAGTGTCAACCGTGATAGTCAGCGGACGCTGGAGCGGATAATCCATCTCTCCGGTCGCATTGTTCGGGCCGTCCCAGTCAAGCACGGATAGTGTTACCGTCACATAGCATGAGTTGATTGTGATGTGGCAGCTGTAGATGTTTTCAGGTAGAAGGTTGTAGGCAATCGGAATTTTCACCTCTGTATCGCCATCGCTCCCCAGATAGACATCAATGGACGGAAGTGGAAAGAGTGGTGCCTGATATATGTCAACCTTGGAATAGTCCATGCTCAAAACGTATGGCTGCGATTCGCAGATGTATGTTTTCTGATGTCCCTGCCCGGCATCATCCGCCTTGTAGAGTGTCTGGGGCGGTGTCCATTCCTTTACATCTGTCGAGCCGATATTGGAGTTGAGGTACTCGAAACACATGTCAACAGGAAGATACCATCCTTGATTGATGATGTTGGAGAGGCGGATTCTCTTGACGATGGCAGACTCTATATCATCACCACAGCTGATACTGATTTTCAGTTTTGAGCGCCGTTCCTTCAGGCGGATGGTGTCGTTGACTATGTAAAGGTAAGTGCTGTTTATGTTCAACCCCGATACAACCGCCTTAATGCTGTCGCTTATGCACAGAACTTTCTCGCCTGCCGGCCGTTCACGGCTGTACAAAAAGCCGTAAATGTTGGGGTCGGCAGTGGTGTTCACCATGGCAACGGCGGGAGAAGCGATAGCCATATAGTAGGTGCCGTTGCGGGCCTGCAGTCCGTGGATGGTTGCCTCGGGGTTTGCGTCGCCGCTGGCGTATGCTCCCGTGACGGCATCCACTTTGCACGGAGTAAGCCAGCGGGTGTCCTTTGCGGGATTGGGGTCGCAGTAGGTTCCGGACAGGCCGCTGTAGAAGTGGGTGGTTGTGTTGAAGAGGCAGAAACGGTAGGTGAAGTCGGTGTAGTTTCCGCCTGAACGTGTGGCAAAACTGATTGCGGCATCGCCTAAGACAATACCGCCGTCCTGTGCTTCGGTCTCAAATGCAATTTTTTCGCAGGAGACAAACACCAGCGACAGGGCCGTCATGACAAATATGATATGATGTTTCATCGTCCGCGTTTTTATATGATTATTTCCTTCTGATGTGGAAAGTCTGTCCAGTCTGCGTCGTCGTCAACCTGCGTATTGTTAAGGTACAGGTGATGGTAGTTGTCGTAAGTGAAGGTGAAGGTGTAGCGGCAGCCTTCACGGAAACCGACCTGGCTGTCCGAACCTGTCACGTCCGCCAGTTTAATGGGATAGACCGTCTCCAGCCGTTTGTTGTCGATGGTGAAGAGCA
>DCHH01000052.1:0-134 GCA_002315625.1 Bacteroidales bacterium UBA1757 | reverse complement strand
TGCCTTTTGTGCCGAAAGTATAGTTGTAAGTAACCTTGACAGAGTCTGCTTCCACGAGAGTGCTTGCGTTGGTATCATCGGTGAATGTCCCGGTAATAGCATTGAAGGTGCCGCTGCCGTAGAGGGGCGTGGTG
>DCHH01000127.1:9700-10504 GCA_002315625.1 Bacteroidales bacterium UBA1757 | reverse complement strand
TGTGCAAGAAGTGAGATGGCATCACGTGGGGTAAAGTGTTCACCAGCCTCCTCGTTATTCTCTTCATTGAACTTACGCAGTAGTTCCTCAAACACTGTACCCATGCCTACATTGGTGAGTGCAGGAAGGACTAAGCCGTCTGGATCATTAGCATCCTTGTCGGTCAGGTTGATACGAGGGTCGGTGATACGCTCAATGATGGAAAGCAAGCGGTCATTGTCTGCCAGCTTCTTCGCCTTGTTGTAGTATTCGAAGTTCTTGAGGACATCACGAACATTCTCGCTATAACCATTCAGGTACTCCACGAAGTTGCTGTAGAGAATGTCATTATTGTCGGTAGCCTGGGACTTCAAACGATTCAGAGTCCATTTGCTGGTATTGAAATATGAGAGGCCTGTAATATCCGTAAGAATACCTTCATCCATGTCTTCCAATCCGCCATTGTCCTTGATTTCCTGTTCGACCTCTTCTTTAGTCGGTTCGAGAAGGGCATCCAGACGACGTAGAACCACCATAGGGAGGATTACATCACGATACTGTCCACGAAGGAATACATCACGGAGAACATCATCTGCTATATTCCAAATGAGAGATACTATTTGGCTGTGTGAATGGTCCATCTTATTGAATTATATTTTTAGGCAAAGATATAAAATTCGTAAGCGTTCATTTCTCAAACCCGCTAAAAATTCGGCTTGCGTTTGAATGACGATGTAAGGTGGCTAAAAAAAGAAAAGCACCTACATTTCTGTAAGTGCTTGATTCTGAAAGGTGGGCGCTAACGGATTCGAACCGCTGACCCTC
>DCHH01000127.1:4026-9682 GCA_002315625.1 Bacteroidales bacterium UBA1757 | reverse complement strand
GGCAGATGCTCTAAACCAGCTGAGCTAAGCGCCCTTAAAACGGTCGCAAAAGTAGTTTGGCTTTTTTAATCCTGCAAGAAATTAAGAATAATTAAGGCCATATTCAAAAAATGCCACTTTTTACTACGTCCAGAAGCCTCTCCAATGATTTGAAGACGCAGAATACTCGCATCAAGCATAGCCATTCCAGTTGAAGAACACAGAAAGTCATCTTCGGTCTGATAACTTGAACACCAGTGATTTATCAGCGAGATGGATTCCCTTACCTGTTGGAGCCTGTCAAGAATAATGTCGTTATGCCAAGATTGCATCCTTTTCAATATTGTTTAGAAATAATGGGCGGATAAAGCGGTGAAGATGAACCAGGTCAACTTTACAGCAACATATTTTTTCCAGTTCTTCATGGATGTCGCACAAAACGAAATAGTCAGGTTCCTTGAGGTCAATGAAAACATCAAGGTCACTGTTTTCTTTCTGCTCGCCTCGAGCCACTGAACCAAAGATTCCAATTCTTTGAATTCCTAATCTGTCTGCATTAATCTCCTTATAATGCCTCAGTTGTTCCAAATAGTAAGATGAATTTCTCATTTGCGAGTATTCAAATAATTTTCAATGCAAATGTATAAATTGTTGGAATAGTACGTGTTCATTTCTGCGTTTTTTATTTTTCGGGATTCTTTCGTAATTTCGCGTTTCACTTATTGAAATTACTTTACTGCATGAAAGAGTTCCTCAAGCTGCTGCACCGGCTTATTCCGCCATATCGGGGGCAGGTAGCGCTCAATATTCTGAACAACCTGCTTTCCACATTGTTCAGCCTCTTCTCGTTTGCCATGATTATCCCGATACTGGAGATTCTTTTCCAGTTGAAGACCGATGTGGTTTATACTTATCACGAACATGTTTTCAGCCTGCCGCTCAGCGAGATGGGCGAGGCTTTGAAGGATAATTTCTATTATTTCATCGTCGGTATTATTGAAACCAAGGGGGGAGGATTCACACTTCTAGTCTTGGGACTTTTTCTCTCGTTTACGGCGATGCTGAAGGTAGGTTTTTCGTATCTGGCATCACTAGACATGGTCAGAATCCGCACGTCGGTACTTCGTGACCTCCGAAACATGATTTTCAAGAAGATACTTTCGCTTCCGATTGCATTTTTCTCCGATGAGCGCAAGGGCGACATCATTGCCCGTATGTCGGGCGACGTTACCGAAGTGGAGGCTTCGGTGATGAACTCCCTTGATATGTTCTTCAAGAATATGATAATGATTGTCATATATCTTGTCACGCTGTTTGTCATCAGCTGGCAGCTCACACTGTTCGTACTGGTGCTGATGCCTGTCACTGTATGGCTTTTGGGCGGTGTGAGCAAGCAGCTCAAGAAACCGTCTCGTGCGGCTCAGGACAAGTGGGGAGAGATATTGTCCATGATTGAGGAAACGCTCTCAGGACTGCGGATTATCAAGGCGTTCAATGCTGAGGAGAAGATGTACAATCGCTTCGACCGTGAAAACAATGAGCTCCGCAGGACCAGCAAACGTATTTTCCGCCGTCAGCAGCTTGCTCACCCAATGAGCGAGTTCCTTGGCACTGCAATCATCTCTATTGTGGTGTGGTTCGGCGGCAAACTGATACTTTCCGGGGCGAGCGGCAGTCTGACAGCCCAGGTATTCATCTATTACATTGTCATCTTCTATAGCATCATCAACCCGGCAAAATCATTCTCGCAGGCGTGGTACAGCATAGAGAAGGGTATGGCCTCAATGCACCGTATTGATAAGATTCTTGGAGCCGAGAATGCCATCAAGGACCCGGTTCAGCCACATCTGTTGGAGTCTTTCAATTCAAGTATAGAGTACCGTCATGTCAGTTTCAAGTATCAGAACGACCTGGTGTTGAGGGATATCGACCTGACAATTCCAAAGGGGAAGACTGTTGCCTTGGTTGGACAGTCGGGATCGGGCAAATCCACGCTGGTCGATTTGCTGCCCCGTTTTTACGATGTCTGTGAGGGGAGTATTTTAATTGACGGTACAGACATCCGCGACGTGAAGGTGCACGACCTGCGTGCCCTTATGGGTAATGTAAACCAGGAGGCAATCCTTTTCAACGACACCTTTTATAATAATATCACGTTCGGGGTGGAGAATGCCACACGCGAGGAGGTCATTGAGGCGGCAAAGATTGCCAATGCGTATGATTTCATAATGGCTACGGAAAACGGTTTTGACACAAATATCGGCGACCGTGGAAGCAAGCTCTCAGGAGGTCAGCGTCAGCGCATCAGCATTGCCCGCGCAATTCTGAAAAATCCGCCGATTCTGATTTTGGACGAGGCCACTTCGGCACTTGATACCGAATCCGAACGGCTTGTGCAGGATGCGCTTGAGAAGCTTATGAAGAACCGTACGACAATCGTCATTGCTCACCGGTTGTCAACCGTGCGCAATGCAGACCTGATTTGTGTACTCAATGAGGGACGGATTGTCGAACGGGGTTCGCATGCCGAACTCTTGGAGAAAGCCGGAGTGTTTAGGAAATTGTACGACTTGCAGCAGGCTTGAGTCAGATTTCGTCTTCAAGGACGGCCATAAGTGTCTGGCCAACTGTCTGAAGTGTCTGGGCATCGATATGTGAGAGGTCGTCGTTGACGGTGTGCCACGTTTCGGGGAATCCGCCGTAGTCGGGGTCAAAATCAATAATATCGATGCAGGGGATACCTGCAAGTCGGTTTACATACAGGTGGTCATCAGTTACTGCCCCGCCTTGACGCTGGATAAATGTCCCGCCAAAGCCGAGTTCAGCAGCCTTTGACCAGACTTTCTGAACGATAGCTGAGGCATAGTGCCAAGAAAAGTACTCATACAGAAAGCCGGCGGATTTTCCACCTACCATATCCAGCAGGATGCCGTATTCGGCCCTGTAACCTGCCTTATGGGGATGTTTGGCCCAGTATTGCGAGCCAAGGCACCAGGTATCCTCGTTATCGTTGTGCTCCCACGAAGGGTTGCCGTAGTCTTCCGTATCGAAGAATATGAGGTCTATTCCAAGATTCCCGGTTTCCTTGTCCTGCCATTGGCGTGCTATTTCTAGAAGGACGGCTGCCCCGCTTGCTCCGTCGTTGGCCCCTTGTACTGGTTGGTTGCGGTTTGACCATGAATCCTGGTCACACCACGGGCGGCAGTCCCAGTGGGCGGCAATCAGGATTCGTCGCATGGCTTGAGGATTGTATGAGGCGATTATATTCCTCATTTCAAGCAGTTTTCCGTCGCAGGCCTTAATACTTGCGGTTTGTTCGGTGACCTCTGCCCCATAGTCTTTTAGTTTGCTGACGAACCAGTCTCCGCAGGCCTTGTGGGCCGGAGTGTTTGGCACGCGGGGGCCGAAAGCCAGCTGGTCGGCGACGAAACGGTATGCACTGTCACCGGAAAAAGCAGGTGCTGAGGCAGTTGCAACAGGAGCCATGGAGACGGGCCTTTGTGAGCGTTTTTTGCTTTTACAGGCGGGAAATCCTAAAAGTGTGGCGACAGCAATGAAGACGGCACTCCTCTTGAGGATATGTATCACCCTACTTTTCATAAACCTGTAGTAGAGGCGGATTTTCATTCTTCGTCAGTCTGTTCGTCTGCCGGAAGCGGTGTGCGGCGGAAGATTGAGGCTATTGTCATACCGGAAATGATATGCCATATTCCCCACCAGGCGGTAATCCACATCATGCCGCCGAACATTACACCCGTTTCAGGATTGTTCCAGATTTCGGGACGGAAAATGTTGGGGTTAAGCAGAAGCGTAAGGCCCAGACCGGAATTCTGGATTCCCACTTCGATGGTAAGCGAACGGCGGTCGCGTTTGGGAAGCTTCATGACTGTTGCCCCAAGGAAACCGGTTCCGAAGGCACAGCCATTGTGGATGAGAACCAGAATAAAGATGAAGATGATGTAGTTAATGAAAAGCTCGAAGTTGGGAATAAACATACCCAGTACCATGACCACAAAGACTACAATCGAGAAAATCGAGAGCGGCTTCTTGATTTTGGCAGTCAGTTTCGGGCATTTTGCTGAGCAGAGCATGCCAAGGACAATGGGAATACCCAAAATGAGGAATACCGTGGTAAAGATATCCCAGAATGGAATCTGCAAATGTGGGATTTCCAGGCTATTGCGCTTATTGATAAGGTTGAGCAGCATGTTGCCCCATAACCAGAAGTTGAATGGGGTGACAAGAGGAGAGAACACTGTGCTGACGGCTGTCATGCTGACTGACAGCTCAACGTTGCCTTTTGAAAATGACGACATGAAATTGGAAACATTGCCGCCGGGGCAGCAGGCAACTAGAATCATGCCCAATGCAACCATTGGTGTAAGCCACTGGTTTAAGGCAATGGTAAGCAGAAAGGTGATAGCCGGCAGTCCTATCCACTGGAGTGCGAGTCCAGTCAGGATTGATTTGGGGTTTACGAATACGTCTTTCAGTGTGGAGGCCTTGATGCCCAGGGCAACGCCAAACATGATGAGAGCCAGCACGCAGCTCATGATAATACCCGTTCCGCCACCAAAAGCCAGCTTGACGGCATCCAAAGAAGCTAGTTGTTCTTTAATCATAATTTCCTCTATTGAATAGTAAAACCTTTTACGTCCGCAAAAGTAACATTATTTTCGTGTTTTTCGTGTCTTTGCCCGCAAAAATGCATAAGGACCATCCTTGCGGGTGGCCCTTGTGTGTATGTTTCAATTTTCGCAGTAGCGACCGGCCCCCTTTGGGGGCGAAATCGGCGGAGCCGATTCGGGGGATAGATAAGGATATACCTTTCTCAGAACTCCGCGTTACGCGGTGTTCTGGGAAATGGTATGACATCTCTGATATTCTGCATGCCGGTGACGAAGAGCAGCAGGCGCTCGAAGCCGAGTCCGAATCCGGCATGGGGGCATGAACCGTAGCGGCGGGTATCAAGATACCACTTCATGTCCTTCATAGGTATATTGCGGGCCTCGATTTCGCCCATCAGTTTGTCGTAGCTCTCTTCACGGACACTGCCGCCGATGATTTCGCCGATTTGCGGGAACAGTACGTCGGTGCCTTGCACAGTCTTTCCGTCTTCGTTGATTTTCATGTAGAAAGCCTTGATTTCCTTCGGGTAGTCAATCATGATGACTGGCTTCTTGAAGTGCTCTTCGACGAGGTAGCGCTCGTGCTCGGAGGCAAGGTCGCAACCCCAATAAACCGGGAATTCGAACTTGTGTCCCTTGGCAATGGCCTCTTCCAGGATTTTGACGCCTTCGGTATAGGGAAGGTGGACAAACTCCGTGTTGACAACACTCTCGAGACGGGCAATCAGACCCTTGTCAATCATGTTGTTGAGGAACTCCAGGTCGTCCTTGCAATTCTCAAGGGCCCAATTCACGCAGTACTTGATGAACTCTTCTTCAAGTCCCATCAGATCATCGATGTCGGCGAATGCCACTTCCGGTTCAATCATCCAGAACTCGGCCAGATGGCGGGGAGTGTTGGAATTTTCGGCGCGGAAAGTCGGGCCGAAGGTGTAAATCTGTCCCAGTGCTGTAGCACCGAGTTCACCTTCCAACTGTCCGGAAACTGTCAGACTGGTCTGCTTTCCGAAGAAGTCGCTGTCGTATATGATGCTGCCCTTTTCGTCCTT
>DCHH01000127.1:0-3953 GCA_002315625.1 Bacteroidales bacterium UBA1757 | reverse complement strand
CAGTCGCTGGCAGTGATAAGAGGAGTATGAAAGTAGAAGAAACCTCTCTCGTGGAAGAACTTATGGATGGCTATGGCCATGTTGTGGCGGATACGGAGCACTGCACCAAAGGTGTTGGTACGGGGACGCAGATGGGCGATACCGCGCAGATATTCCATCGAGCATCCTTTTTTCTGAAGGGGATAATCGGATCCACATGTACCTAAGACCTCGATTTCACGGGCCTGTATTTCAACAGCCTGTCCGCTGCCCTGTGATTCGGTCAGTATGCCGTTTACACTCAGGCAGGCACCTGTGGTGACGTCCTTGAGCTGTTCATCGGTGAAGTTGGCCATATCGACCACAACCTGCAGGTTCTTGATGGTTGAACCGTCGTTAAGGGCGATGAACTGCACCTGTTTGTTACCACGGCGGGAGCGTACCCAACCCTTTGTGTTGACCATTGCGCCGCAGTCGGTGCGGGCCAGCATGTCAACAACTCTTGTCCTTTTTATCTTTTCCATTTTGTCAATGCTTTACAGATTATGCAAATACACCCATTTTCAGCAGGCCGACTTCCCTTTCGGAGAGGTGACGCCATTTGCCGCGGGGCAGGTCTTTCTTGGTCAGGCCGGCGAAATAGACGCGGTCGAGCTTGATTACTTTATAATTGTACTGTTCGAAAATGCGGCGTACCACACGGTTCTGACCGGAGTGGATTTCAATGCCGATTACGTTCTTCTGTTCTTTTACGTAGCTAATTTCATCGACGGCAACGTGTTCGCCGTCGAGTTCAACGCCCTCTGAAATCGACTTCAGGTCTTCTTCGGTCACATCGTGGTCGAGGGTGGCCTGGTAAATCTTGCGCTTCTCGAACTTGGGATGGGCCAGTTTGGAGGCCAGGTCACCGTCGTTGGTGAGCAATAGCACGCCGGTGGTGTTGCGGTCGAGACGGCCTACGGGATAGATGCGCTCGTAGCAGGCATCCTTGACAAGGTCCATAACGGTGAGACGCTCCTGAGGATCCTCAGAGGTGGTAACGCAGTCTTTGGGCTTGTTCAGAAGGATATAGACCTTCTTTTCAATCTTCACGGGCTGGTCGTGGAACATTATTTCGTCATTGGGCATCACTTTGACTCCGAGTTCGCAGACCGTTTCGCCGTTTACCTTGACCACTCCGGCCTGGATGAATTCATCGGCTTCGCGGCGTGAGCAGATACCTGCATTCGACAGGAATTTGTTCAGGCGGATAGGCTGGGTAGGGTCGATGTTAGGAGCATATTTCGGGGCCTTGAAGTCGTTCTCGGCAAGCCATTCGGGGTTAGATGAGCGGCTTTTGCTGACACGGGGACGGAACGGACGGCCGTCTTCACGGGTGCCGCGCACCTTGTCGGGCTCTTCTGTAAAGCGGGGACGGGGACGGCTGAATCCCTGGCGTTCTCCGAAATCGCGACGCGGACGGTCTCCGAAGGGACGCTCTTCACCGTCGCGTCGGAAGCTGCGCTGGGGACGGTCGCCGAAGCTGCGGCCTTCGCTATCGTTACTGAATTTGCGGTGGGGACGCTCACCGAAGGGACGCTCTTCTCCGTCGCGGTGGAAACTGCGCTGCGGGCGGTCGCCAAAGCTGCGTTGCGGACGGTCACCGAAGGGGCGGCTTTCGCCGTCACGGTTGAAACTGCGGCGAGGACGGTCGCCAAAGCTGCGGCCTTCGCCATCATTGTTGAAACTGCGGCGGGGACGGTCACCGAAGGGGCGCTGCTCACGGTCGCCGAAACTGCGGCGGGGACGTTCGCCAAAGGGACGTTCTTCTCCGTCGTTATGGAAACTGCGGCGGGGACGGTCGCCAAAGGGACGTTCTTCTCCGTCGTTATGGAAACTGCGGCGGGGACGGTCGCCAAAGGGGCGCTCTTCTCCGTCGCGGTGGAAACTGCGCTGCGGGCGGTCTCCGAAACTGCGCTGCGGACGGTCGCCGAAGCTGCGGCGTGGACGGTCATACTGGGGCTGTCCGTAATTGCGCTCTGAATTCTCTTCTCTTCCGCCTTCGTTGTAGCTGTTGCGGAAACGGTTCATACCTTCACGGCCGGCATGGGACGCACCTTCTTCAGGCTTCTCCTGCCATTTTTCGTTTTCTGTTGACATGTCGTTGAAAAATGAATAATTGAAAAAGTGATAATATTACATTCCGGTGTAAGTTTCCGGACGTATTGCACGCAACTCGGCCTTCACGGCTTCAGTTACGTCCAATGTTTCAATGAATATGCTGATAGACTCTTCTGTAATGGCCTCGTTGGTACGGGTCAGGGCTTTGAGAGTCTCGTAAGGGTTGGGATAACCTTCACGGCGCAGAATGGTCTGGATACCTTCGGCCACCACGGCCCAATGGTTCTGCAGGTCGCGCTCTATGGCAGACATATTAATAAGGAGTTTGCCCAAACCTTTCAGACTGCTCTTGAAGGCAATCAGAGAATGGGCAAAAGGCATACCGATTGTACGCAGCACTGTAGAGTCGGTAAGGTCGCGCTGCAACCGGCTTACCGGCAGTTTCTGGGCCAGATGGGCAAGCAGGGCGTTAGCCACTCCGATATTGCCTTCTGAATTCTCGAAGTCTATCGGGTTGACCTTATGGGGCATGGCGGACGAACCGACTTCGCCGGCCTTGATTTTCTGCTTGAAGTATTCCATCGAAATGTAGAGCCAGAAATCGCGGTTCATGTCCATGACGATGGTGTTGATGCGCTTCATGCCGTCAAAAATGGCGGCCAGATTGTCGTAGTTTGAAATCTGGGTGGTGTAGGCTTCACGCTTAAGACCCAGTCGGTTTTTAAGGAATTCAGCCGCAAATTCTTTCCAGTCAATTGACGGGTAGGCTACGTGGTGGGCGTTGAAATTGCCTGTAGCTCCTCCGAACTTTGCGGAAAATGGTATTGCCTTGAGAAGCTTGACCTGTTCTTGCAGACGATAGACGAACACCTCGATTTCCTTTCCCAGACGGGTGGGAGAGGCAGGCTGTCCATGGGTCTTGGCAAGCATGGGAACGTCGGCCCACTCTTTGGCATAACCTTCCAGGCAGTCTATCAGTTTCTGCAATTCAGGATAATACACCTCTTCCAGGGCATCCTTTACTGACATTGGAACGGATGTATTGTTGATGTCCTGAGAGGTCAGTCCGAAGTGGATGAACTCTTTGTAGGAGGCCATCTGAAGAGCGTCGAACTTTTCCTTGATGAAATATTCGACGGCTTTTACGTCGTGGTTGGTAATGCTTTCAATCTCCTTTATCCGCGCAGCGTCTTCTACTTTGAAATCCTGATAGATACGGCGAAGGGCATCGGCTCCTCCGGCGGTTTCAAGTGCACCTTTCAGCTGTGGCAGCGGAAGTTCGCACAGGGCAATGAAGTATTCAACCTCTACCTTGACACGGTAGCGAATCAGTCCGAATTCTGAAAAGTAGGATGCCAGGCTCTCAGTTTTGGAGCGGTAACGGCCGTCTGCGGGGGATATTGCCAATAAGGGGTTCAGTTCCATAGTGTTTAGTGAAACGGGACCGCAAAGGTAATACTTTTTTAGAACAAATAGTTAATCATGACATAGACACCGAGGCCGTTGTTGTCTTCTTTTTTGAAGGCTTTGCCAAAGTCGGCCGATAGAACGAAATTCTCGTTCATGGCTATCTTGAGGCCGAGACCGGCAGCCATGTGCAAACCGTCGTTTGTTCCTGCAAAGCAGTCTTCATAATTGGGGTAAACAATCGGTCTGTCACCTGCCATAATGCTCTTCAATGTGGCTGTGGTGGTCATAATGTCCCAGTTGTTTTTCAATTCGGTCTCGTCAAACTTCACTTTATTCAGTGTGTAACCGGCATCAAAGAACGGGTTCACACCCACGTAGAAGGCCTGTTTGCCGATATTGAAGTTGACAATCTTCCAACGGAGTTCAATGTTTGCGTAAGAAACGGCGTCAGCAACCATACGGTC
>DCHH01000018.1:25711-27767 GCA_002315625.1 Bacteroidales bacterium UBA1757 | reverse complement strand
ATGCCACCGTAGTTGAGGTTCCAGCCGTATTCCTTGGCAGCGGCACGCATCAGGGTGTAGCCCTGGGCGTATGAGACTACCTTGGCGGCAAACAGAGCCTTGCGGAGGTCTTCGAGGAAAGCCTTGCGGTCGCCGGTGAACTTCTGGGCCTTCGGGCCTGCGAGAATCTTGCTGGCGGCAACACGCTCTTCCTTCTGGGCTGAGAGGCAACGGGCGAAAACGGCTTCGCCAATCAGTGTAAGGGGTACACCCTGGTCGAGGGAAGCGATGGCAGTCCATTTGCCGGTGCCCTTCTGGCCGGCGGTGTCAAGGATATAGTCGAGAACATAGTTGCCCTCTTCGTCTTTCTTGGCGAGAATGTCGCGGGTAATCTCAATCAGATAGCTGTCGAGGTCGCCCTTGTTCCATTCGGCGAAGGTCTCATGCATCTCTTCGTTGGTCATGCCCAGAACGTCCTTCATAATCTGGTAGCATTCGCAAATCAGCTGGATGTCACCGTATTCAATGCCGTTGTGGACCATTTTTACAAAGTGGCCGGCACCGTTTTCACCTACCCAGTCGCAGCAGGGGCTACCGTCTTCAACCTTGGCGCAAATGCCTTGGAAGATGGGCTTGACCAGAGGCCATGCAGCGGGGCTTCCGCCAGGCATCATGCTCGGGCCCTTCAGAGCGCCTTCCTCGCCGCCGGAAACACCGGTACCGATGTAGAGAAGACCTTTGCTCTCGACGTATGCCGTACGACGGGCGGTGTCGGGGAAATGGGTGTTGCCACCGTCGATGATGACGTCGCCCGGTTCGAGCAGCGGAATGATTTTTTCGATGAAGTCATCGACAGCCTGTCCGGCCTTTACCATCAGGAATACTTTGCGGGGGCGCTTCAAGGAAGCAATCAGGTCTTCCAGTGAATGGGCACCGTAGAAGTTCTTGCCGGCACCGCGGCCGTTGATGAACTTATCGACCTTTTCAACTGTGCGGTTATAGACACTTACATGGAAGCCTTTGCTTTCCATATTCAAAACGAGGTTCTCGCCCATAACGGCAAGACCTACCAGACCAATGTCAGAAAGTTCTTTCATTTGATTCAAATTGTTTAGTGATATTTATTTTGATAATGTTACTTCAAAGCCGATTCTTTGCATACGTTCGGCCATATCTGCTGTGCCGTTCTTGAGGGTCAGGGTGAAAGCCGTGAACTCGCGACGGACGGGATAGTCGCCACGGAGCTTCTCGAAAGCATCAAGGTCTCCACGAAGGGCATCGCTGTCGTCCAACACATTATAAGTATAGAGGACAGCCTCGCTCAGCACCTCCTGACAGCTCTTGCCGGCAGCATCTATGGTAAATTCCAAAGGCTGTGCCGGGGAGGGAACGCCAGTGGCTTTCCACGTTTTGAGCTCTTCAATGCCGAGGTTTCTAGCTACGGTCTGAACGCTCATGGTAGTGCCGTTAGCCTTCCCGTCAGCCGAGTAACCTGCAATATGCGGAGTTGTAATATCCAACAGGTCAACAAGTTCCTTGTCAAGAGCCGGTTCGCCTTCCCATACGTCAAGCACTCCGGCTTTCAGACTTTTAGCGGCCAAAGTATGCTTTAGAGCTTGGTTGTCAACCACTTCTCCACGGGAGGAGTTGATGAGAATCTGGTCCTTGCGCAATGTTTCGAGTCGCTGTTGGTCGAAAAGATGGAATGTCTTGTCTTCACCCTCGTTTGTCAGAGGCACATGGACTGTGATGATGTCGCTCTTGGCAGTCAGTTCCTCCAAAGATACGAACTTATCGGCTCCTTCTTTGCGGGCACGTGGCGGGTCGTTGAGCAACACCTTGAACCCTAAGTTCTGAGCGATGTCAGCCACTTTACTGCCGACGTTTCCGACGCCTACAACTCCCAGTGTCATGTCTTCAAAACGGAAGTTGTATTTTCTGGCGAGGGTTACAAGGACGGAGGCAATGTACTGCTTGACCGACCAGCTGTTGCAACCGGGGGAATTCTCCCAATGGATGCCGTTGGCTTCACACCAATGGGTATCGATATGGTCGTAACCGATGGTGGCGGTAGCAA
>DCHH01000018.1:11475-25589 GCA_002315625.1 Bacteroidales bacterium UBA1757 | reverse complement strand
GGCAGATAGATGACTTCCGCGTAGGGTTCGAGAGCCCCTTTCAGAAAAGGTATTTTATTGTCGCAGACTATTTTCATTTTTTCTTTTTGCTTACGCTTCCAAGTAATAACGGAACTCGCTTCGTTCGTTCCTCCTTATCTATCCCCCCGGCCGACTCCGTCGGCTTTGCCCCCAGAGGGGAAGCCTAATCTTTGAATCTCTCAGGATATGCCCACAGGCCGAGGGCGGGGTTGGAGATGTAGTAAATCTCTTCGCCGTCGGGCATGGTATTCCAGCCGTCCTTGAGCTTGTCGAGCGGATACTTGGCCATAATGGCATTCAAATTGCCATACTGGAAACCGACACCTTCGATTTCTTCGCGGCTCATGTCGGGACCGGGGCAGTAGGTGATGGTGAAACGTCCTTCCGAGGAACCGTGGATAAGGTGAGCGGATGCGCCCAGGTTGTCCTGCAAATCCTTGTTCTCGTTGGTACACTTGAGGGTGTAGGGCGTTCCCTTGTAACCGTACTTACGGATAAGGCCGTCGATGGTCTTGTCCTCGCCGAATTCCTTCAGGGCCGGGGCCAAAATGATCAGTTCCGCATTGTCGGCCAGGGCCATACGGGTGCGATAGACACTCTTGTTACCCAGCCATGTGCTCTTGAACTCTTCCGGGTCGAGATAAACGATACATTTCTTTATTTCGTGATCGACCATGATGAAATTGGTCTCCAGCGAAAGGTCGGAAGCCTTCTGGAAGCACTCGAAATCGTCGCCGATAAAGATGCCTTTCAGTTCCATCTTGCCAGTCTCATAGTTCTTGGCCAGAACGGTCTGGATGAAAACTATTGGGAGGTTGCTGATGAAATGGGTCTTGGCATACTCCATGACGTCACGAACCGGACTCTTGGCACGTCCCATGATGCGTTCCATGCCGTAGGTGGCACCGATGAAGTGGCTCTTGTTGATTCCTTCGCTACCGCCTACTCCGACGAAAATGTTCTTGGTGTAGTTGGCCATACCGATGACCTCGTGAGGAACCACCTGCCCGATGGAGAGAATCAGGTCGAAACTCGGGTCAAGGAGCAGCTTGTTTACTTGGGCGGGCCAGGTGTAATTGAGGCGTCCTTCAGAAACCTTGTTGACGTACTCGGCAGGAACTTCTCCGACGGTCACCACATCGTTGCGCCAGTCGTGAACACGGAACAGGCTCTTTGGAGTGTGTCCGAACATGGTGGAAATCTGCTCGTCGGTCATCGGGGAGTGGGTTCCCAGGGCCGGCATGATGTCGGTCAGGGTTTCGCCGAAATAGTCGTAGCACATTTCGGTGATGGGGCCGGCATACGAGTTGAAACGGGTGAAATCCGGCGGAAGGGCCAGAACGCGTTTCTTCTTGCCCATTTTGTCGAACACCTCTTTTAATATGGCGCGGACTTCAGCAGGGGTAATGTTGTCGTTTTTCGAACCGCGGCTGTAATAAAGCATAACTTACTGGATTATGAGAAATAAAAGTCCTGCCCGGCTTGGAGATGTCGGGCAGGAAGAAGTTTTAGACACCGCTGAATGCGCTGAAACCGCCATCGATGGGGATAACGATACCAGTCACGAACGATGAGATGTCAGACAGCAGGTAAAGGGTTGCTCCTACGAGGTCTTCGGGTTCGCCGAACTTGCCCATCGGAGTACCGTGCAGGATGTTGGCGGTACGGGGGGTGGGAGTGCCGTCCTGGTTCATGAGCAAGAAACGGTTCTGGTTGGTGAGGAAGAAGCCCGGAGCAATGGCGTTGCAGCGGATACCGATCTTGGCGAAATGTACAGCCAGCCACTGGGTCAGGTTGTTGATGGAAGCCTTGGCAGCGGAATAGGCGGGAATCTTGGTCAGAGGACGGTATGAGTTCATCGATGAGATGTTCATGATGGCACCCTTGCCAGATTCGAGCATATCGCCGGTGAAAACCATGGTGGGGAGGAGCGTACCCTTGAAGTTGAGGTTATATACCTTCTCGAATCCGTCCATCGAAAGGCCGTAGAAAGTTTTGTCGAGGTCGTTCTTGTCATCTTCGGTCATCTGCTCGACAACGGTCGTGGCCTTGGGCGAGTTGCCGCCGGCACCGTTAATCAGGAGTTCAATCTTGCCCAGTTCGGCGTTGATTTTTGCCTTGGCGGCTTCGAGGGATTCCTTCTCAAGAACATTGGCCATTACGCCGATGGTCTTCACGCCGAATTCCTTTTCAATATCGGCTGCCAACGTTGTGGCGGCTTCTTCGTTGATGTCAACAATGGCGGTTTTGATTCCGGCTGCGGCAAGGCCACGGGCCAGGGTTGCACCGATGACGCCGGCACCACCGGTCATCACACATACTTTACCTTTCAGGTCGTTGAAATTTGTAATCATAATGTATTGGGTTTTTGGTTGATGTTTATTTTTTCGGAACTCGCTTCGCTTGTTCCGACGTTCCTATTGGTAATGGAACTCGCTTCGCTTGTTCCGTTTTTTCGCTCTTGACGTTCCTACTGGTAACGGAACTCGCTGCGCTCGTTCCTCCTTATCTATCCCCCCGACCCCTGCGGGTCGGCCCCCAGTGGGGGCTTGTCGCATTTGCGGACTTGGTGGGGGTTCGTGGATTATTTTCCGAACATGCGGAGGACGTGGCGGTCGTAGATGTTCTCGATTACTTGCTTGGCCACGACTTCCTTGTTGCGCTCGAGGGTGTCGGTGTAGTCCTTGCCCAGTTCGGCAGCCACCTTATAACTTACGTGAATCAGCTGGCGGAAAGCGGGATTGTAGAGCTTGTCGGCCTGATTGTGGCGCATGGTGCGGGCGAATGTATCGGCATCCCATGTGGCAACCTCTTCCGGAGTCGGGAGCTTGTCCTTGGGAACGTCGATAACCGTAGCGTATGGAATGGTCAGCTCTTCCATACGGTTGTAAGCCTGGCTATAAATGTACTTGGCCATTTCAAGAGCCTTGGGGTCGGCCAGAGCCAGTCCGATAATCTCCTCGAGCCAGGTGGTACCGGCGGTCTTGACATGGATACCCTTGTCGTACTTGCGGATAAGGCGTCCCATGATGGGATAAATCGAGAACTTGTCGCTACCCGAGTGGATGCTGAGCTTCAGGTTGTCGGGCAGACCGAACTCCTTGACAGCGAAATCGATAACGAGGATGTCCTCTTCAAATTCCTTCTCAAACTGCTTGATGTCGCCCTGATAATCGACACCCTTGTTGAAGCGGCCGGTGAATTTCGGGGCAATGGTCTGGCAGGGAACCTGCTCGTGGGCAAGGGCGCTCAGAATCAGGAACATTTCAATAGGGGTCTGGGCCTCATCGACTTCGTCCATCGAAACTTCGGGAACAAAGTTGTCAACACCCTTGACTTCAGCGATGTGACGGTAGATGCGTCCGGCTTCCTGTGCGGCGAAGAGGAACTTCTTGGCGTTCTTGCGCAGAAGCTCTTCGGTGATTTCGAACGGCTCTTTCATGCCGGGGATTTCAAGTTTGCCGATGTACTTGGCATTGGCCTTGACAAAAGCCTCGATGTCGGCTTCGGGGGCGCCCTTGCCAATATAGTCGGCAACGTCGATGGTGAAGAAGTCGGAGCAGGCAATGAAGCGATCGACATTCTTCATGTTGATATGGTCGGCATCCACAAAATATTGTCCGGTATAGCCCAGGGCCTTGACGGCTGCATCGGCTTCCTGACGGGTTCCGGTGGGTTCGGTGTGGCAGATGTCGTGTTCGCGGTTTGACTTGTTCCAGACAGGGGTAAAATCGATGCCCAGTTCCTTGCGGGCTTTCATCAAAGCGCTCAACTGAGCCTCTCCCTGATGGGCGAAACGGTCGCCTGTTCCGAATGAATACTTGTTGATTCTCATAATAATATTATTTGGGTGGTTAATGAAAAATCGAACTTCTCCTACTACGAATAAATCAGCCACAAATATAACATTTTTTCGGGATAAAACGATTTAGACAATAAAAAAAGAGGCCGGAAATGCTCTCCTTTTTTCGTATTTTACGCGTATCATTCGCGAAAAATACGAAATGCGATTTGATAGTCAGGGAGTTATGAGTGGGTGGGGCTATTATGAGTTGTAGGTGTGCATGCTGAATTGTGATGACGGCAGCCAGTTCACTCCATACCAGGTAATCTGCATGGAAAGGAATGCCAGCAGAATCGCAACAAAAATCAGGTTTTTGTTCTTGGAACACAAATGTGTGCCTGTCAATGTGATAAGCCATGTGGCAGCTGCCCAGCACTCCTTGGGGTCCCAGGTCCAGTAGTCGCCCCACGCGCTCTTGGCCCACACAGCCCCGCAGAGCATCCCCACAAGGAGCAGGGAAGATGAAGTGGCCAGCAATTTCCGGGAGATTGCATCAATCGAAGGGACATTTTTGAAAAGTCCTATGAAGGAGCAGACCAGAGCAATTGCCAGCAGGGCGTATGCTATCATGTAGATAATAAGGTGCGGGATGAACCACAGACTTCTGAGGGCCGGGGCCAGTGTGGCAAGACTGATTCGGGCTATGGACAGTCCTCCGAAAACCAATGCCAGGACAAGCACTGAGGGAATCACGGCCTTGCTCTTCCATGTGCCGCGAAGCCCGAGAACCGAGCCGACGGCCAGTAGCGCCATGCCAAGAAAAATGATTGGCAGCCACGGATCCCTAACGAGTCGGATGACGGAATAATCGCCCCTTTCGTAATCATAGTCAGACTGATAGATGAGCCAGCCTTTATGGTAACACGGGTGATTCACGCTGGTCTCTTTCTGCACGAGTGTCCCGTCAGAGAGCTCCAGAACACTGGTGTATTGTTTCGGGGTGAAGGAGTCACCGTAAAAGTCAATACGGAAGTCGGTCAGTTGAATGCTAAATGGCAGGGGTACAGTCAGGTTACGGTCGGAAACTGCGTATGAACAGGGTTCGGATTTGGTTACTGCCATCACTGCCGAGTCGAAATCGGGTGCACCGAAGAATGCTCCGAAAAAAATCAGGAACAGTCCGCAGTGAGCCAGAATGAAAGATAGACGGAGCCTGTTGCGGATGGCGTCCATTGTGGTCATGCCCGCTAACCAGGTGGTCACAAGGACTGGAATCCAGAACAGGATGGTGTGCTGCAGAGAGAATTTCCAGATGCCTTCAATCATGGACAGGAGTGCGACTACCGCCATGCAGGCTATGGTGAGCGGACGTCCGCTGAGCAGTGCCGACCGTTTGTAGAATCCGTATGTGAGATATGACCCGACACAAAATGCCGCAGCCAGTATCACCGAAACCGGAAACGAAAGCACATCCATGCTATTTTTCGTCTTCTATAATTGTGGCATCGGTTATGTTTTCGGCGTTGGCGGCCTGAAAAGCGGATTTGTTGCTACGATAGAGGAGGAAGAGGCTGATAAGATTGCTTATGCCCTGGACAAGAATTACGCAGCCGATGAAAATGATAAGTGTGGTTTGTACTTTGAACGGGTTACAAATGGCTATCACACCGCCTATTACGCAAAGAGCTGGCACAATGAAATGTGAGAACGGCACCTTAATGTCAAAGCCCCGTTTGAGCTGTATGAGCGATGCTATGTTCTGAAGTCCGGCCAGCAGCAGGGCAATGCCCAAAGCCAGGACGAGAACGGCCGTCAGCCCTTTGTTCAACACGATGGCAAGGATACCGAGAACGGCGCAGAGAATGAAAATGGTGGGCAGTTGCTGCTTGTTTTTCCATGCCTGGATGACGGGCACAATGCCATAGACCAGAAGAGCGGCTCCGAGGAGGATGAAAATCCAACTTAAAATGCTGTCGTTGAAGATGATAAGTATCAGCCCAGCCACAACTGAAGTTATGCCCCATATCATCGGAGCGGAAAGTTTTTTGTCTGTTTTCATTGATTTGTGTATTAGAAAGTCGATTTGTGCAATTCAACGTAAAATTGTACATTTGAACGTCCGCAAAGATAGAATTTTCATTTCCAAGTACAAAGCGCAATCGTTGTGTGTTTATTATCTTTGCGGGCAAACTTGGAGCGTTATAAAAATGGACAGATTTAATTTCAGCTTTGGAGCCACGACGAAATTGTATTTCGGTACAGGAAAACTTTCGATATTACACACACTTCATCTGCCTGGGAAAAGGGCTTTGGTAGTCATCAGCAACGGACGGTCGGCCCGTGTCAGCGGGGCACTTGACAGGACACTTAACGAACTTCGCCAGGCTGGTGTCTGGACGGTTATCTATGACAAGGTCGGGGCAAATCCGACAAAGGAGATGGTTGAGGAGGGAGCCAGTCTGTTCTGCGAAAACGAATGCGACTTTATCGTGGCCCTTGGCGGCGGTAGCGTTCTGGATGCAGCCAAAGTGATGGCTTTCAATGCCAACAACCAGGGCGACCTTTGGGATTATGTGTTGAGCGGAACGGGTCGGAAAAAGCCCGCAACGGCCGACCCGTTTCCATGGATAGCCATTCCAACTACGGCAGGAACAGGCTCCGAAGTTGATGCCCTTGGAGTTATCTCCAACCTTAAAACCAAGGAGAAGTTGGGCATTTTCGGCGGTTTTGCCGTATATGCCATTGTGGATCCTGAGCTGATGGTGAGCGTTCCGCCCCGTTACACAGCCTTTCAGGGGTTCGATGCCCTGTTCCATTCTCTGGAAGGGTACATCGGCAATATGAGCAATGCCTGGAGCGATGCCATCCAGGAGCAGGCAATCCGCCATGTGGCGATGTACCTGCCCCGTGCATACCGTGATGGCAATGATATGGAGGCCCGCGCAGGAATGGCATACGCCAGTACAATGTCGGGCTATTCGATGGTGGTGACCAGCTGCACGGCGGAACATTCGATTGAACACGCACTGTCAGCCTATCACGAGGCATTACCCCACGGAGCCGGCCTGATAATGATTTGCAAGGCCTATTTCTCGACCATTATCGGTCAGGGGGTGGCCGGTGAGCGCTTTGTGAAGATGGCTAGGATGCTCGGCTGTGAAGATGCCTCCCGCCCGGAGGATTTCCTTGCGGCCTTGGAAGAACTGATGAGGGTGTGTGAGGTCAATGACTTGAAAATGAGCGACTACGGTATTACTCCTGAGGAGTTTGACGAGATGGCCGACAATGCCATGACAGTCATGGTCCGCTGCTGGTCGAAAGACCTTTGCCCACTGACCCACGACGAAATAGTCTCCATCCTCAAAGCCTCCTACCGGTAGATAGGTGTCTTTGCTACGCTTATCACGTTTCACAACTATATGAACAGACAGCAGATTATCATTGATTTTCTCCGGGAACTGGCGGAGAATAACAATCGGGAGTGGTTTCAGGCCCACCGTGACAGATACCTTATATTTAAGGAGGCGACTGAGGGGATCGCGCTTGAATTCCTGACCAGAATGTCGGAGGTCGATGATTCACTCCGCGGGCTGCAATTGGGTGACATCACCTATCGCATCTATCGAGACATCCGTTTCTCGCCCGACAAGAGGCCGTACAAGACATGGTATGGGGCGTATCTTTGCCCTGGGGGCAAGAAATCGGCACATGCTGGGTACTACATCCATTTCGAGCCGGCAGAGGATACATACTTTTTCTGCGCCGGACTGTACAATCCTACGCCGCAGTCGCTCAAGAGCATCCGCGAGGAAATTGTGCTGAACGGCGAGGGCTTTGATGCGGCATTGAAAGCTTGCAAGGGATTTGAGCCAGAGTGGGAGCAGGCCCTCAGACGGGTTCCTGCCGGGTATGACAAAGATGCCCCGTATGCCGACTACCTAAGACTGCGCACCTTCAGCATCCTTGAACCCCAAAGCGAAAAGGTCTTTCTGCGCGACGACCTTCTCGACATGGCAGTTCGACACCTGGCCCTGACTAAACCATTCAACGAGCTGCTGAACCGCTGCGTTGATTACGCTCTTGAAATCAGTCCCAACACTCCAAATCGCTGAATCGCATAGCGGGTGATTTTGGCGGTTTAACATAGGAACTGATATGTTAAATTTTGAAGGCTATACCCGTTTCTTATTGCTAAATCGTTTTAAATTACTACATTCGCGGCCGTTATTTTGACGGATTTGTAGTTTTCTTTTTCTCAATAACTCAATTTTTTTAAAAACTAACATGAAACGACTGACTAAATTCTTCAGTAAGCTCGCGACTGTTATGGTCATGAGCTTGGTATGCATGACGGCATTCGCGCAACAGAAAGTTACCGGTGTCGTTACAGACGAATCGGGCGAACCGCTTGCAGGCGTGAGCATTCAGGTCAAGGGTACTCAGACACTGGCCATTACGGATGCAAATGGTAACTTCCAGCTTACAGGGTTGAAAGCAAATGCCACCCTCTCTGTGTCTTATTTAGGCTTCAAGCAGCAGAATGTTGTTGCCAGCAGTGACAAACTGACAATCGTTATGCAGGAAGATGCAGAAAATCTGGACGATGTTGTTGTGATTGGTTATGGTACCGTCAAACGTCGCGACCTTACCGGTTCGGTGGCCTCCATTGCCCCGAAGGACTTCACCATTGCCCCGACGACCAACATTATGGAAGCCCTGGAAGGCCGTATCGCCGGCTTGGACATTTCCCAGTCAAGCGGTGCTCTCGGCAGCAACCCCGAGGTCACACTGCGTGGTGCCCGTTCCATTTACGGCAACAACAGCCCGCTGATTGTTATCGACGGAATCATGATGCCTACCACCACCACAGTGAATGACCTTGATGTCAAGACGGCCGACAATAGTGTGGTTATGAGTGTGAACGACTATTTCAGCCAGATTAACCCCGCCGACATTGAAAGCATTGACGTGCTGAAAGATGCTGCCTCGACGGCCATCTACGGTTCAGCCGGTGCCAATGGTGTTATTCTTATCACCACCAAGAAAGGCCAGGAGGGTGTGACGAACATCAACTTTGATGCTTATTTTTCGCTCAAGGGAACTCCGCAATACAAGCATGGTATGCAGGGTGAAGAGTGGCTCGAGTATTACAAGCAGGCTTACAAGAACAAGAACGGTGTGGAACTTACCGATATCTCGACATTGTTTGCAGGCAACCAGTACTATCAGGATGCCTACAACAAGGGACAGTGGATTGACTGGGTTGACGAAGCTGTCAGCAACGGAAAGCGCGCCACTTCACAGAAGTACAGCCTCTCTGCATCAACCGGAACAGCCAAGTCTTCAATCTACTCCTCAATCTCCTATACCAAGGACCAGGGTTTGATGTCACTTGAAAATGCCGACAAGCTGTTCTTCCACTTGAATGCTGACCAGCAGCTTTTCAAATGGGCCAAAATGGGCATTGTCGCCAATCTGACCTACGGTGTGAACAATACCGGTAACCCGGTGTTCGAGCGCTCAGTCTCCAACCTTCCTTTGGGCCAGGTGTATGATTCAACCGGAGAACTAAACTATTTCTACATTGGAACCGATGCCGGCAACGGACAGATTTCACCGCTGGCTGACTGGCGTAAAGACCAGTACAGCAACAATCAGCGTTCATTCTATGCTCAGCCGACTGCCTATCTGGAAATCAAGCCGATTAATTCGCTGACCTTCAAGACGCAGCTGGGCGGTTCATACGCCAATGTATATCGTGGAAGATATTTCGGTTCGGAGTGTTACACCCAGTCACCCCACTATGTAGGATACGTTATTCCTTACGCTGAGGTCTATTCACAGAACGAATGGGGTTACACCTGGGACAACATTCTCACTTTCAACAAGACATTCAACGAAGACCACAACCTGACCATAGCCGGTATCACCTCATGGAATTTCAGACAGCTGACCGATACCTACTCGGGCGGTAAGGATCAGGAAATGGACTGCTGGCAGTACTATCGTATAGGTGCCGGCAACAGCTCATACGTCAACAACAACTTCTTCCAGACCCAGCAGATGTCATACGCAGGCCGCGCCAGCTACTCCTACAAGGGCAAATACCTGGCCAGTATTTCTTTGCGTTATGATGGTGTGTCGTGGTTGTCGGAAGGCAAGAAGTGGGATTACTTCCCCTCAGCAGCTCTTGCTTGGCGTCTTAGCGAGGAAAGCTTTATGGACGATGCGGAATGGCTTGACAATCTGAAACTTCGCGTGAGCTACGGTGTTACTGGTAACTCCGGTGGTATGACGGCTTACGATACCGAGTCCGGTATGGTGAAATATCCGGCCAATATATCTGTTGACGGCCCCAACTCTCCGAGCGCAGGCGGTATGACACAATATACTGGTACATACGGTAATGCCGGTATCGGTTGGGAAAAATCCTACACCTGGAACATTGGTTTGGACTTCGGTGTGCTGGGCAATCGCATTGACGGTAGCATTGAATACTACACTACCAATACCGACGGTCTGCTGTATCAGCGTGCAATGCCTGTAACCACTGGTATCACCGGTTGGGGATGGACTCTCGGCAGCTGGCAAAACCTTGGAAAGACTCAGAACCAGGGTCTTGAAATCGTCCTGAACTCGCGCAACATTAAGCGTAAAAACTTTACTTGGAACACATCTGTTACCTTTACATGGCAGCAGGATAAGATTGTCTCTCTCCCCGGAGGTGATTTCAAGGACAATAGTCTGGGCTGGTTCTTCGAAGGCGAAGCAATCAACTCTGTTTATGATTATAAGTATGTTGGTATCTGGCAGGTTAATGAAAAGGAAGAAGCCGCGAAATACGGTTGCGAACCCGGAGCTGTCAAGATTGAAACTGTTCCGCAGGCATCAGACGAGGTTGCCGGCGTGCACAAATACAATGAGAACGACAAGCAGGTCCTTGGGTCGCGTACACCCAAATTCCTTGCAGGTATGAACAATACCTTCACCCTATACAATTTTGATTTGAGCATCTATATGTTGGGCCGCTTCGGGCATCTTGTAGAATACAGCCGCTACAATGGTGCCAGCTCCATCACCAGCAACCAGCCCAGTGGCACCGATTACTGGACCACCACCAATACCGATGCTTTCTACTATGCTCCCGGCCTGAACTACAATCCGGCAGCTTCCGCCTGTAGCTATGTGGCAGGTGATTTCATCAAGGTCAAGAACATAACCCTTGGTTATACTCTGCCTCAGAAATGGACGACCAAGGCTTTGATGAACCGCGTTCGTATCTATGCGACTGCCTACAATCCATTTACCATCAATTTCAGCAAACAGCTCTCAGGAATCGACCCGGAATCGGCCGGCTCGAGATATCCTATGTACAGACAGTTTGTCTTCGGTCTTAATGTTGCATTTTAATCACGGAAAGGAGATAAAGATATGAAACACTTTAGTCGTTATATTTTATCAGCAGTTCTGACAGCCTCCTTGTGCGGCATGATGTGCAGCTGCTCTCTGGAAGAGAACAACCCTGGCGGTTTTACATTTGAGAACTTGAGCAAAACCACTGCCGGTTTCCAGACAATCGTCAACAATATCTATTTCGGTCTTGAAAGAAGTTTCTACGGAAACGTCAACAAGATTGACTTCATGGCCATTACCGAGGCTGAAACCGACCTTTGGACAACCCCGAGAAACAAGGACAATACCAGTACCCAGTATTTCTGGTATTATGCCGGCGGTACCCCCAACACCACCTATACATTGAATTTCCTCTATTCTCTGTACGATGGCATCGGCTCCTGCAACAAGGTACTCCAATATGGCGACCTGCCTCCTTACAAGACAGAGGAAGAACGCAATTCCAAGCTGGCTGAGGCTCGCTTCATGAGGGCTCTCTACTATTATCATGGTGTGGAACAGTTCGGAGGTATCACCGTTGTGACTGAAAAGGACACGGAAATCGGTGAAGGTGTCTATACTCCGGAGCGCAAGAGCCCGAAGGCTACATACGATGAAATCATTATCCCCGACCTGCTTTATGCCATTGAATGGCTGCCCAAGGGTGATGATTCCTATATTACTCGTCCCACCAAGAAATCAGCCATCGGCCTGCTGGCCCGCTGCTATCTGCAGGCTACCCGCTGGACCGAAGATGCAGAGTACTACACCAATGCGTTGAAGTATGCCAAGATGCTTATCGACGACATGAATGCCGGTGGAGCATCCTACAATGCCTATATGTATGACAAGTACGAGGACGTTTTTGCCGAGGCTAATAACTACACCAACAAGGAGGCTTTGTGGAAGCATGCCTATTACAGCGATGCTACGTATAATGGCAGCAGCAATGGCGCACACGTGCTGAACATGTGTCACGAGCTTTTCCGTGCTCAGATTACCTCTTTCCCTGCCCGTGAGAACAACGCTGATACCTATGAGACATGGGAAGGCTCAAAGAACGGATCATTCATGCCTACTCAGCACCTTATCAGCCTTTTCGTCAACAGCGACAATACCCTTGACCCCCGTTTCAAGAAGATTTTCCAGAATGTGTGGCTGGCCAACAAGTCTTATACCTGGACGAAGGATATGGCCAATCAGTACGACAAGGATGCTTCCGTAATCGGTCAGACCGTGGCTGTCGGAGATACCGCCATTGAGTTCATTATGCCGCAGGATCCCGACTATGCTGCCAAGAAGGCTCAGAGATACACCAGTAAGCACATGATTATAGACTATGCCGATGTATATAACGATGCTGGCAAGACTGTTGAAATGTTCCACAAATATTTCAACACTACGGAGGCTTACAAGGCTGACGGAACCAATGAGAATTTCCATTCGAACTTTTATCCTTCGATGACGAAGTATAACACCACCAAGTTCTTCGAGTCGAACCGTTCGAAAATCCGTTTCGGCAACACCTCTGCCATGCAAATTATCCGTATGCCGGAAATGATGCTTATTGCAGCCGAAGCCGACCTTAAGGTGAACGGCGGCAGCAATGCTCTGTCATACATCAACATGGTCAGAAAACGTGCAGGTGCCAAGGAACTGACTGGTACTGTTACCATCCGCACTATTCTGGACGAGCGTGCTCGTGAGTTCTGTGGTGAGTTCATGCGCTTCTACGACCTGGCCAGAACCGGTATGCTGAAGGATGACAACTATCTGAACGAGACCAACCCCTCAGTCGGCAAGTATTTCAAGGCCGAGTATGTGTTGCGTCCCTTCGACACCAGCACCTTCCTCCCCTCCATCAACAATGGCTCAGAATACCAGAACGGTGGCTATGCCTCTGGCGCAAAATAATCTTCTGAAGTAGTGGTTTTTTGAAGGCCGTATCATTCCCGGATGATACGGCCTTCTTATTGTCCTGTCATGCTGAACTTGATTCAGCATCCCTTATGCCCGGTTTTTGGACGTATGTTGATGTAAGTGTCTGATACACAGAATGCATTTCGTATTTTTCGCGAATGATACGCGAAAAATACGAAAATCAGAGGATGAGCTGATGGCCGAGCTGGAGTTTGTCGCCGGAGTCGTCAACTGTCCAGTATTGGGGCTTGCGGGGGCCGTCGCCTTCGACGTGGTGTACTACAAATCGCAGCTCGCCTTCGAATGTGCGGAAGAGCATTCCGTGGCCTGAATTGTTGGCAAGGAATGGTTCAGGCTCCTGAATCCACGGGCCTTTGATTGTGCCTGATTCGGAGTAGCAGACTGCCTGGAGGTAGCGTTCCTTGCCCCAGGTTGACCAGAGCATGCCGAGCTTGCCGGTCTGGGTGCGGAAGAGTTGCGGGCCGTCGGTGACCCAGCCTGGCATCTTCAGCCCGAAGGTGGCTTCTCCAAGGCCGTTCATTTCTCCGCAGGCGGGGCATTCTGAGGCGCGGAACATTGTCACAGGCCACTCGGAAATGGTTTTTGTGAGATCCTGTGAAAGTTCGATATAGTCCATCGTGCCGTCAATAAGCTGGGTCCATTCGTGGACGAAAACCATATAGATATGGCCGTCCTCCTCGTAAAGGGTGCCGTCGATGCAGTCCCATTCGTAGGGCTCGTAGTCATAGCCTGGAGTTTCGGAGAATGGGACAAACGGTCCTTCGGGGCTCTCGCTGCGGAGGAGATAGGTCTGGTTGTGAGGGACATTGTAGCGCCTTGGAATTGCCTGGATTATTTCGCTGTGGTCGCTCCAGGTGCCGGCATAATAGTAGTAGTTGCCGATTTTGTGAATCTCTGCGGCTGCGGCAAAACCGGCCTTTTCGCACCAGGTTCCGCTCAGGTCAATGACGTTGTACGGCCCTTCCCACATAATGAG
>DCHH01000018.1:10858-11411 GCA_002315625.1 Bacteroidales bacterium UBA1757 | reverse complement strand
CAGAATGTAGGGGTCGCTCATGCTCAGGTCGTTGAAATGGACCGTCCTGATTTTGTTCATGGCCTCCATCATGGCTTTCATGCGTGCGGCTCTGCCGGTGGTGTCACCAATTGAGCCGCCGAAATTCTTTTGTCCAAGGTCGGCCGGGGGAGCCTGTTCGACCGGTTGGATGACTTTCTTTTCTTGGACGGGAGCCGCCTGACGCCCCGCACATCCGAACAGCAGCAATGAGGCTGCAAGTGCTAATGTTTTGATTTTCATAGGTTTGTTGTATTGGTGTGAATTATCTCGTGGTTCTCTCTGCTGCGCAAAGATAATGGTTTTCTATATTTGTTGTAATTCCTTTTTTGCGAAATGACCGGGATGTTGGTTATCGTCATTTCGCTAATAGCGGTCAGGGGTGGCAACGACCTCTTGAGTGGGAGTTTGGGAATACCAAAATCTTCTGTACCTTTGCGGAGATAACCGTTAATAATTTGAGTTTCGCATTTGCGAGACTCAAATAAGGCCGCTTCAGCGGCCCGCCGGTAGGCGCGGGGTTTAGGGGCAGAGC
>DCHH01000018.1:298-10795 GCA_002315625.1 Bacteroidales bacterium UBA1757 | reverse complement strand
AATATCAACAATGTATTTACTTGCGAAACTTGAATAACGGAAAAATATATCAAAACACTCGAAGTTATGAAAAAGCTTTTTTTAATGATGGCCGTAACGGCTGCTGTGGCATCGGTTTTTGTGGGATGCTCGAAAAATTCCTCTGAATCAACCAATTTCCCGAACGCACTGGTGACTGTAAAGACTGCCACGGACGGTTCCTGCTATCTTCAGTTGGACAATAACAATACCATTCTTCCCACCAACGTCTCCAAGAATCCTTTCGGGAAACAGGTCCGTGCTTTGACCTGCCTCAAGGACTTGAAGTCAATGGTCGGTGTCTATAACAACTCGGCAGAGGTGGTCTGGATGGACAGCGTCCTTACGAAATCTGTGGTGCCGGCTAAAAGCACAACTCCGCCGGTGTGGGGGTACGGTTATGGAGCCGATGCAGTGGATGTTTACGATAGCTGGGTAACCGTGCTTGAGGACAACTATCTGACAATCAGATTCCGCGCCTATTTCAATAACAGCGGAAACGTCCATCGCATGAACCTTGTCTATGGCGGAAACCCTGAGAATCCGTACGAGCTGGTCTTTACACACGATTCCGGCGAAACAGCCAGTTATTTCCGTTACAGTTTTGACGGAATCGTTGCATTCGACCTTACTAAGATTCCGGGTCTTACCTCAGAGAAGAGTGCGCTGGTGACAGTCCGCTACAAATCAGGCATCAAGGAGGGCGAACAGAGAATTTACTTTGCCTATCCCGGCAACGATTTCTCTGATGTGTCCATGGTTGACTATTCCGGAGAAACGTCCACTGTAGAGTCTGTCAAGTGAGGACCAGCGGGCGGTTTGTTCTTTTTTTGGCCGTTATGCTGGCCAGTCAGTTGGCCGGTGCGCAGAATCTGCCTGGCGATACTGTCAAGGAGCATTTCATCGTCGGGTATCGCGAGAACTATTTCCTCGGCGGAATACCGCTGGATCAGGCTGTCAACAAAAATACGGCCGATTTGAAGTTTCAGGTCAGCATCCGGACGAAGGCCATCCCGCTGCCTAAGAACTGGTATGTTTTTGTCGGCTACACCCAGATTTCGGTATGGAATTTCTTTGCCGAGTCGGCTCCGTTCAAGGACAATCTCTACTCCCCAGGTCTCTATTTCTCCTGCCGTCATGACAACAAGAATACCTTTCTGACGGGTCTGGAGCATCAGTCGAACGGCCGTCCGTACTATGGCAATCCGCTGGCCACCGAGGAGAAGGACGACTATTCCCAAGGAATGAACTATGCCTTTTTTCAGTGGATGTATGCTGATAAAGGGCACATACTTTCTTTGAAGTTAAGAGCCGGATTCAGTGCGGGAGTGGGGAACCTTGAGCGTGACAAAATGCTTTACACACAGGATTTGTTCCTCTATTATCTCGGGTATTTCACGGCTGACTACCGCTATGACTGGAAGTCGTTCAGTGCCCATGCTGTTGTTTCGCCAATCTGGAACAAGTCAATTGCCAATGTGCTTGTCGAAGGTGAGTGGCATTTCAAGGAAGGGTGGCCATGCCTGCTGCTCCAGTACCACTACGGCTTCGACGAGGCCCTTTGCGACTGTTCGCCGGACAAGCGCCCGCACATGAACCTCCGTTTGGGGCTTTCTTTCCGAATGAGATGAATTTGCATGTGTGATTATTTGGTCTATCTTTGCGGAAAATAATCTTTCCGTAACTATGGAAACAATGTCATACGAAGCCTCCCCCTCGCGCTATAAGGATGGAATGGAATACCGTCTGTGTGGCCGCAGCGGTCTCAGGCTACCCGCGCTATCGTTGGGCCTTTGGCACAACTTCGGCTCGGTCAACGATTTTTCAAATGCCAAGAAGATACTTCTGCATGCCTTCGACAAGGGAATAACACATTTCGACCTAGCCAATAACTATGGACCGGAACCGGGAACGGCCGAGGCAAATTTCGGACGGATTATGGATGAGTCGTTGCGTCCGTACCGCGACGAACTGATTGTCTCGACCAAGGCGGGGCACGAAATGTGGCCCGGCCCCTACGGTGACGGAAGTTCGCGCAAGAACCTGATAGCCAGTCTGAACCAGAGCCTTCGGCGGATGCGTCTGGACTATGTCGATATCTTCTATTCGCATCGTTATGACGGCGTGACACCCATTGAAGAGACCGTCCAGACCCTGATTGATATTGTCAGAAGCGGAAAAGCCCTGTATGCCGGAATCTCCAAATATCCGTCGCATCTGGCCCAAAAAGCGTACGATATAATGGAAAACGCTGGTGTCCACTGCCTTATTTATCAGGGACGTTACAGTATGCTTTCACGTCAGCCGGAAGAGAACGGCGAGAACGGCGAGAGTGTACTTGACGGGGTAAAGAAGAACGGGGTGGGGTTCATTGCCTTCAGCCCGCTGGCACAGGGACTTCTTACCGACCGCTACCTGAACGGCATTCCCGAAGGATCAAGAGCGGCTTCCGGCTCTCCATTCCTCAGCGGCAAGGATATTACCCCGGAACTTCTTGAACGACTGCGCCGGTTGAATGATTTTGCCAAGGAACGCAGCTGCACACTGTCACAGGTGGCCCTGCGCTGGCTGCTTGACAATCCGGCAGTGACTTCGGTGCTGGTCGGCGCCTCGTCGGTAGAGCAGCTTGACACAAACCTCCGTGCCGTTGAAACACCTGCGCTTTCTCCAGAGGAATACCAGACTCTTGCAAGTTTGATGAAATAAAATGGTCTCTCTTTAAAGGAGATTTTTTTTGCCTTTTAGTGATTTTACCTTATTTTTGTTGGCAATGACTAAAAGACCTACAAATGAAGCGTTTTTCAATAGTTCCTGTTTTATTGCTGGGTGTCCTTTCTCTTGCTGAGGCTCAGGAATATAAGGGCAACCTGCAATTGGGTGACTACGGATATCTCTACTGCCACATGAGTGACAGGGGGGAGTGGACGGCATTCGCCCTGAGCCGTGACGGGTATCATTTCCACGACCTGATTAATGGAGATTCCATCTTCAGTGCCAGTAAGCTTGCCCGGATTGAAGGGGGGACCCGCGATGCATTTATCTGCCGCCGCCACGACGGGAGCGGATACCTGATGGTGACGACCGACATGAAGGTGGCCGTTTCGCACAAATGGGACAACTATGGCATAGATTTGCTCACTTCCGACGATCTTATCAACTGGCGATCAGTTACTTTTGATTTCCGTCAAGGGCCTGGAATCTTCTCCAATGCCGATGCACCCGATGTATATAAGGACTGGTCAACGGTGAACCGTGTATGGGCTCCGCAGATTTTCTGGGACGAAGACTATGTGTGGCCGTCGGGAAAGAAGGGCGGCTACATGGTCTATTTCTCCATGCTGAACCGGCCGGAAGAAGAGTATGACCGTATGTACTATAGCTATGCGGACGAAAGTTTCACTACCCTGACCAAGCCACAGTTGCTGCTTGACTGGGGGTATGCCACCATTGACGCCGACATTAACTACCTTCCGTCCGACGGTCTCTATCACCTTATGATAAAGAAGGAGGGGGGCAAACCGGGACTGTTCACTTCTACGTCCAAGTCGCTTACCGGCCCGTGGAGTCTTCCCGTTGAGGATGACTACGTCAGTTTCGAGGGAAACAAGAAATGCGAGGGGGTATCGGCCTTCCAACTTGCCGGCGATTCGACCTGGAGGATTGCCTATATTGAATATTCTTCAAAACCAAGGCATTACCGTATCTGTCAGGCCGACAAGTATATGCGCAATTTCCGCAATCCTCAGGACATCGAGGGGGTGAACGGCCCCCAGCACGGCTCTTTCATGCGGCTTACAAAGGAAGAGTATGAGCGGCTTCAGACTTGGTCGGACGACCAGGAATACGACCACATAGAACCGAATGTCGGCAATCCGCTGTTTGTCGGACTTCATGCCGACCCGGAAGTGCTCTACAGCCACAAGACCGGGAAATACTATATCTATCCCACTACCGACGGAAGCGAAGGGTGGCACAGCCATGACTTCAAGGTGTTTTCCTCCGTGGATTTGAAGGAGTGGAAGGATGAAGGAGTGATGTTTGATTTGCAGAAGGACTGCCAGTGGGCCGATTGGCGCGCTTGGGCTCCCTGTATTATTGAACGCAGGTATATAAAGGGAAAACCTGACCACACTTTCGGGACTCTGAAAGAGGCTTCAATACGCAATCCCAAGCATGTTTCCTATAAGTATTTCTACTACTTCGTGGCGGATGCAAAGATAGGAGTGGCGGTGGCTGACAGCCCTGAAGGACCGTTCCGCGACGCTCTCGGCAAGCCTTTGCTTTCACAACCTCCAGCGGGTCAGGGGGGACAGGTCATCGACCCAGATGTCTTTCTTGACCCGGTCTCCGGCAAATATTATCTCTATTGGGGAAATGGTTTTATGGCTGTATCGGAATTGAATGACGATATGGTTTCCATCAAGGAGGGTTCCACAAAGGTGCTTATCCATCATGCGGAACGACGGAAGTACAGCTACTGTGAAGGTACATACGTTTTCTACCGCAACGGCCTATACTATTTTATGTGGTCGGAAAATGATACCCGCAGTGCCAACTACCGTGTCCGTTATCTTATCAGCGAATCGCCTGTCGAACTGGTGCGCGGGGGAAAGCCGTCAACAGTGGAGAAAACGGTTGTGTTGTCGCAACGTCCTGACATGCAGATTTTCGGAACGGGACATCACAGTGTCTTGTGTAAGCCCGGAACGGACGAATGGTATATGGTCTATCACCGTTTTGCCCGTCCTGAAAGCATCAAACTTGGATGGTCGGCAGGCTACAACCGAGAAGTCTGTCTCGACCCGATGCTTTTTGAAGCAGACGGAACCATACGGCCTGTAAATTTGAGTTATTAATCTATATTTTTCAACTATGAAGAAACTTGTTCTTGTATTGGCACTTGCAGCTGCAACGCTCGGTGCACAGGCCCAGTCGGCAGTCAAGGCACCGGCCGGCGGCAAACAGATCAGCAACGAGCTGATTGGTATTTTCTTTGAAGACATCAGTTCCTCGGCTGACGGCGGACTGTGTGCAGAACTCATCCAGAACGGCTCTTTCGAGTACAGCCCTGCCGAGCAGGACGGATGGGGAGCAGGAACAGCATGGAAGACTCAGCGCCCCGGCCATTCACTGGGTTACATTGAACCCAAGCAGCAGGATCCGATTCATCCCAACAACCCCAACTACATGCGTCTGAACATCGAGCGCGTGGGTCATTACTATGACTACAACGGTTGGACGGGATTCGGCATTTCGAATGACGGATATGGCGGCATTGTAATCAAGGCCGGTGAAAAGTATGACTTCTCGGTGTTTATGCGTAATCCTGACGGTGTGGCCAAGGATGTACGCATCGTGCTGACGGTTCCACGCAAACCATTTATGCCTGGTTTTGGCCGTCCTGCAGAGGTGGCTGCTCCGCTTGCCGATACCACGATTCAAATCAGCGGAAAGGACTGGAAGAAGTACGAATGCACCCTTACGGCCAACGCCGACTGTCCCAATGCCACGCTTCAGATTCTGGCCCTGACGGTCGGACAGCTGGATGTCGATATGGTCTCGCTTTTCCCGCAGGATACCTATATGGGACATGGCCTAAGAAAAGACCTGGTTCAGGCTCTTGCTGACCTTAATCCCAAGTTCATGCGCTTCCCCGGCGGTTGTGTGGTCCATGGCGGCGGTGACGGATTTTGGGACACCTACCGCTGGAAGACAACTGTCGGCCCGCGCGAGCAGCGCCGTCAGCTGAAGAACACATGGGGTTATCACCAGTCAATGGAGATGGGCTACTATGAGTATTTCCAGCTTTGCGAAGACCTCAATATGGAGCCCCTTCCCATTCTCCCCTGTGGCGTGAACTGTCAGGGTACGAACGGTGGCTGGGGTATGCGTACCCAGGCTCAGGATGCCGCTCCGATGGAGGATATGGACGAGTGGACACAGGATGCCCTCGACCTTATCGAATGGGCCAACGGTCCTGCCACCTCAAAGTGGGGCAAGGTACGTGCCGATGCAGGCCATCCGGAACCCTTCGGGCTCAAGTATCTCGGTCTTGGAAACGAGGAGAAGATTACCCCGGAGTTTGAGGTGCGCTTCAAGTACATATATGATAAGGTGCGTGCTGCATATCCCGAAATCGTGATTGTGGGTACTTGCGGCCCAGGTTCACACCCCGGCAATCCCGATTATGAGGAGGGTTGGAAGTTTGCAACCAGTCTGGAGGTTCCCATTCTTGACGAGCATTATTATGAGCCCAATACCTACTTCCTGAATACTAGACAGTACGACAGCTATCCGCGCGACTGTAAGACCAAGGTCTATCTCGGCGAATATGCCTCAAAGGACAGAAAGCTTATCGACGCCCTGGCCGAAGGCCTGTACCTGCTGCATGTGGAGCGCAACGGAGATGTTGTTTGCATGACTTCGTATGCTCCGCTGTTTGCCAAGAAGGGTACCAACAACTGGAATCCCGACCTTATTTATTTCGACAACGAGAAGCCCTATCTGACTTGCAGTTACTATGTGCAGCAGATGTTCGGAAAATCAAGCGGTGACTGGTTCTACGGCGACTGCGTCAGCTTCGACCGTGAAGACCACCTGCTCGGCCAGTCCGTCGTGCTCGACACCAAATCCCGCAAACTGTATGTGAAGATTTGCAACGCTTCGGAGAATGGTGCCAAGGCTGCACTTGACCTTTCCCGTTTCTCTGTCAAGTCAAAAGCCACCCTGACTACCCTGAAGGGCCAGCCGGAGCAGGAGAATAACTTTGATGTCCAGCCCATCGCCCCCGTCACCGAAGAAGTGAAGGTGAGCCGCAAGATGGCCATTGACGTTGCGCCCTACTCGATGGTGATGTTTACGATATCGTTGTAAACCGTTCAGACATCAAGTACTGAACGGACGAGGGAAAGAATCTCCTCGCCGTATTTTTCGAACTTCTTCTGGCCGAAGCGTTCGACCAGGAGAAGTTCCTGTTTTGTCGTGGGTGCTTGAGATGCTATCTGCATTAGGGTTACCTGGTGCATGACGACGTAGGGCGGGACGTTGTCGGCTTTGCTTCGGGCTGTGCGCCAGGCTATCAGGCGGTTTTTCAGGATTTCGTTCACTTCGCTTGCGGCTTTTTCGTTGGATGGCTCTTGTGTTTTCTCGTTGGACTTCCTGATCTTGGTTTTTTCGGCCCTGGACTTTTCTGTTTTCGGTTTTTCGCCCAAAAGGCAAGCTGTCCGTATCCTGTCGCAGACTGTCAGGTCAAAACCGTTCTCCTCTACGTGCCGCATCAGCGCGCAGTGGATGGTGAGGTTCATAAGCAGGTCGTCGGTGACGAGCTTCACCTTCTTTTTAACCTCTTTATTGTCTATGGCGAGTGAGGGGAGGGGTGAGCAAACCTCTAAAGCAGATGAGATTATCGGAGCAAAATAGGCAGCCCCCTTTTTCAGACGCTCCTGTATTTGTGATTCCTGACCTGCTGCGGCAAGGCGCGAGAGCTGCATCTTGAACCGTTCTGCCACATCCAGAACGGTATGGACATCCTCATAGCATTTATCTATTTGCTTTGCCTGTTGGAGATAAATCTTTGTGAGGTGTTCTGCCCACACATCGCGTAGCCAGTTGAGCAGGTGGACGGTGTCGTTCAGGTCGAAAATAGAACAAATTTTGTCCAGTCGGTAACGGGCTTCTTCGCTGTTGAGCATCCCCTCTACAGTCTCTTCCGTCGGCTGGCTGGCATTGAAATCCACTACGGCCCTGTCAGTGAATATCGACGATGCCCGGATTGGGCTTTCGAGTGATATCCCTTCAAGTGAGCGGCACCTCGACAGAGCCACATAGACCTGTCCGAAGGCAAATGCGGCACCGGCGTCGATGATGACATTGTCGAATGTGAGCCCCTGACTCTTGTGGATGGTGATTGCCCATGCGGTTCGTAGTGGCAGTTGGGTGAATGTCCCCACAACTTCCTGTGTGATTTCGCCCGATTCATCGTCAAGGCTGTAGCGCGTGTTCTCCCAGTCAACCGGGGTAACAAGAATCTCCATTCCATCCTCGTCCTGAACCTGCACCATCGATTCGTCGATTTGGGTAATCCGGCCGATTTTGCCGTTGTAGTATTGCCCCTGGGGGTCGTTGCGGGTGAACATTACCTGCGCTCCCCGCTTGAGGAAGATTTCCGCCTCTACCGGGTAGCTGCTTTCGGGAAACTCGCCTATGATGCCGGCTGTGAATTTGGTCGCCTTGCCGGGCAAAGACTCCAGCCGGCTGGTGTTGTAACTGTTTGCCTGCCGGTTGTGGGTGGTCAGCCGTATCGGCTCGGAACGGTTGGCATTTGCACCTGCACACGGTGCTCCGACACGAGAGTTGAGGGTATCCAGAACTTCGTGTGTAATGTCGTTCTCGCGGATTGCGTTAAGTAGGCGGATGAAGGTGAGGTCTTTCTGACGGTAAACCTTTTTCAGCTCGATAGAGACGATTGATAACTGCTTGAATGCTTTCGACTCAAAGAAATAAGGTGAGCTATAGACTCTCTGCATGTACGGCATCTCCTCTTCTTTGACAACCGGGGAGAGCTGCTGAGCGTCTCCAATAAGCAACAGCTGTACACCGCCAAAGGGGCGTGTGCTGTGGCGGTAGCGTTTCAACATCATATCGACGGCATCCAGAAGGTCGGCACGGACCATGGAAATTTCGTCAATAATTATGAGCTCAAGGCTGCGGATGAGGGAAATGCGCTCCTTCTTGAGCGTCGAGCGCCCTTTTGTGACCTGATATTCGGTCATCAGCTCAGGCACGTCCGGCAGATAGGGGCAAAGGGGGAGGTGGAAGAACGAGTGGATGGTCGAACCACCGGCATTGATGGCAGCCACACCGGTCGGAGCAAGTACTACATGGCGCTTGTCGCAACTCTCTTCGATGTATTTCAGGAAGGTGGTCTTACCTGTTCCGGCCCTGCCGGTCAGAAAGACCGACAGCCCGGTAAATTTGACATACCGCTCTGCAAGAGTAAAGAGTCCGTCTTTTTCAATGTCCATATCCGTCTGTTGTATTTTGGACAAAAGTAAACAAAATAATACAAAGACGAAAAAAATATTTTACATAACACCTGACTTTTACCAGTCGGGCGGGCCGGTTGTCGGGCCGGTTATTTCAACTTGGCAAGAGCAACCTTGATACGACGGACAGCTTCGGTGATATTGGCATCGGAGGTGGCGTACGAGAGGCGTATGCAGTCGGACGAACCGAACGCTGCACCGCCGACAGTTGCCACGTGGCCGGCTTCAAGCAGGTACATTGCCAGATCCATCACGTCGTTGATTTCGCGGGCGGCGACTTCGCGGCCGTCAATGGTTTCACCCTCGTATTTCTTGCCGATATAACTGTCGCACTTCGGGAAGAGGTAGAAGGCTCCCTGAGGCTCGCGGACCTCAAGACCAGGCACTTCGCGCATAAGTCTGACAATCAGGTCACGGCGACGGAGGAAGGCTTTGCGCATCTCCTCAACGCACTCCTGCGAGCCGGTATAGGCGATGGTGGCAGCCTGCTGGGCCACGGAGTTCGGGCCGGAGGTGTATTGGCCCTGAAGTTTGCTGCACGCCTTGGCAATCCAAAGAGGGGCTGCCAGCCAGCCGATACGCCAGCCGGTCATGGCGTATGCCTTGCTGACACCGTTGATGATGACAACGCGGTCGCGAATGCTTTCGAACTGGGCAATGCTCTCGTGCTTGCCGATATAATTGATATGCTCGTAAATCTCGTCGGCAATTATGATTACCTGCTCGTGGTGGGCCAGCACGCCAGCAAGGGCAGAGAGTTCGTCGTGGCTATAGACACTTCCCGTCGGGTTGGAGGGGGAGCAGAGGATAAGGGCCTTGGTCTTGGGGGTGATTGCTGCTTCCAACTGCTCAGGGGTAATCTTGAAGTCCTGATCGATGCCGGCCTCAATGATTACATTCTTTCCTTCGGCAAGTTTGACCATTTCCACGTAGCTGACCCAGTAGGGAGCGGGTACGATGACCTCATCGCCGGGGTTGACAAGTGAAAGGACTGCATTGCAGACGCACTGCTTGGCACCGTTCGAGCAGACAATCTGGTCGGGGGTGTAGGTCAGACCGTTCTCTTTCTGCAGCTTGTCGCAGATTGCCTTGCGTAGGGCGGGATAGCCGGGGACTGGTGAATAGAACGAGAAGTTGTCGTCAACAGCCTGTTTGGCAGCCTGTTTGATGTGGTCGGGTGTGAAGAAATCGGGTTCTCCTACGCTCAAGTTGATGACATCGATACCCTGCGCTTTGAGCTCGCTGCTCTTCTGCGACATTGCGAGGGTCTGTGAAACGGCCAGACTGGCCAGACGGTTTGAAACAGGCATGGTTGGTATAATAATGCGTTGTATAAATAAAAAAGGTCAGATGCCCTGAGGCAAATGACCTTCTGTTGTAGCGAGGCTCGGGATTGAACCGAGGACCTCATGATTATGAATCATGCGCTCTAACC
>DCHH01000018.1:0-278 GCA_002315625.1 Bacteroidales bacterium UBA1757 | reverse complement strand
TAACCAGCTGAGCTATCTCGCCATCGGCCTCCTTTTGGAAAAGCGCTGCAAAGGTAAGCACGAAGTTTTGAATTTCCAACATGTGGGCGGAGAAAAATTTCAACAAATTAGTCTGTTTCAGTCCAGGCTCCGAGCTCGAGGTGACCAATTTTGAAACAACCACCCCCAACTCCATTCGCGAAATGACGATATCCGTCGTCCCGGTCATTTCGCGAAGGACGGTTTTGTCGCGGTACGGTCTGTGGACCTTGTGGAAGGGGGTGGCGGTCCAGGTGGTA
>DCHH01000112.1 GCA_002315625.1 Bacteroidales bacterium UBA1757 | reverse complement strand
AATATGCCGGAAAATACCGCAGAAGCGTCAGGGAAATTTCGCCGGATGCAGCCCGTGTACTCAGTTCACATGCATGGAACGGAAACATACGGGAACTGCAGAATGCCATAGAAAAGGCGGTTATACTTACTGACGGAGATTCACTAAAAGCTGAGGCACTGTCGCTGAAATCCGGTTTGAAGGCCTCGCCAAAGTCAGTCCAGACTCTGGATGAGGCAGAAGAAGAAGTGATTCGCGATACTATGGCCCGCTGCGGAGGTAATCTGACGCTGGTGGCCAGGGAACTGGGAATCAGCCGGCCGACACTCTACAGCAAACTCAAGAAATATAATATCTGATGGGGGTTTGGGAGATTGTACTTATATCCGTTCTAGTTGCTGTTTTGTCTGCTGTCATCACCGCTATTGTCGTTCATGAGAAGGACCGCAGGAAAGTGGCCTACATGCTGGATGCCTTTGAAGACGGTGAATACAACTTCCGATTTACCGAAAAAAGCAGTTTCAACCGTACACTTAACCGTATCAAGTGGATTGTCGAACGACGGCGGCAGCAGAACGAGCAGGAGTCCTGGACAAAGCTCATACGTGTGCTTACACATGAGATAATGAATACTGTAAGTCCCATAGCCTCGCTCAGCGAGGCTTTGAGCCGTTATGTGGATGTGCCTGTAGAAGGACGTGAAGTTGATGTAAAGGCTGGACTTGAAACCATTTCCTCTTCTTCTCGTGACCTCATCCGCTTCGTCGAGTCCTACAGAGAACTTGCCGGGGTTGCCAGACCGGTAAAGCAGGCTCTGATGGTTGATGAACTTGTCGGCAAGGTTATTGAACTCACAAGAGAGCAGTGCGCCGCATCAGGTGCCACCTGCATATACAGGGCTTCCTCAGAAGACATTCTTATTTATGCCGATGAGTCGCAGATCAGCCGAATCCTTATCAATCTCATCAAAAATGCTTTGCAGGCTGGAGCATATCATATTGCAATCGTATCTTCAATCGATGACCAGCAGCAGACGGTTTTGAAAGTTTCAAATGATGGAGCACCGATTTCTCTGGAGAGTCAGGAGCAGATTTTCATTCCTTTCTTCACGACCAAGCGTGAAGGTTCGGGGATTGGTCTTAGTCTCTCACGCCAGATAATGCGTGCCCATAATGGAACACTGGACCTCACTCGCAGTGATGACCGCCAGACGGAGTTCACCATGACATTCAAATAAAAATGGCACCGGAAATATTCCAGTGCCATTTGGAGCTTGTTGTTTATCTGTGAGTTATTACCAGATGCGAGCACGCTGCTCAGGAGCAATGTAGAGGGTATTTTCGGGCTGTACATTGAAAGCTTCGTACCATGCGTCGATGTGGGGCAGGGTTCCGTTCACACGCCAGCGGCTCAGTGAGTGGACGTCGCTCTTGGTGCGGTTGCGGATTTCCTCGTCACGGATGTTGCCGGCCCATACTCCTGCGTATGCCATAAAGAAGCGCTGGTCCGGGGTGAATCCTTCGATGTCCTCAAGCGGAGCATCTTTCGTGGCATTCTTGAAAGCCTGGTAGGCTACCATCAGACCGCCGTGGTCGGCAATGTTCTCACCCAAGCTGAGTTCGCCGTTGGCATTCAGTCCGGGCAGCACCTCGATTTTGTTAAAGTGGTCAACAAGAACTTTGACATGGTCGTTGAACTTGTCGGCATCGCCTTCAGCCCACCAGTCGTGCAGGTTGCCCTCCTTGTCGAACTGACGGCCCTGGTCGTCGAATCCGTGGGTCATCTCGTGACCGATGACAACGCCGATGGCTCCATAGTTAAAAGCATCGTCGGCCTCCATGTCAAAGAACGGATATTGGAGAATACCGGCAGGGAAGCAGATTTCGTTGGTGGTCGGGTTGTAGTAGGCATTGACCGTCTGCGGGGTCATGAACCATTCGGTGGCATCGACCGGCTTTTTGAACTTCTTTTCAATCTGGTCGGCAAGGAAGAAATGTGAAACGGCTATCATGTTGTCGAGATAGCTCTTCTGCGGATCGATTTCCAACTTGCTGTAATCTTGCCATTTGTCGGGATAACCGACCTTCACAATAAATGTGTTGAGTTTTTCGTGGGCGAGTATCTTGGTTGAATCGCTCATCCAGTCCTGCTCGTCAATACGCTGGCCGAGAGCAATCTGAAGGTTACGGACCAGCTGCTGCATACGGGCCTTTGCCTCGGCGGGGAAATATTTCTCGGCATAGATCTGACCGATGGCTTCTCCCATCACACCGCTCACGGTGCTTGTGGCGCGTTTCCATAGAGGCTGCTGCTCCTTCTTGCCACTCATCACACCGCCGTAGAAGTCGAATCGGGCTTTGTCTATTGCCGTTGACAGTTTACTGGCGCTATTGTCTATCAGTTGCCATTCGATATATGACTTCAGGTCTTCGACTGGCATTTCGGCAATAATCTTCTCAACCTCATGGATTGGCTCGGGCTGGCCTACATCGACGAAATCGATGTCGTTCATGCCCATGGTTGAAGAATAGAGGTCCCAGTCGATACCGCCGTAGTTGGCTTTCAGGTCAGAATATGAAGTTTTGTGGTAATTCTTGACCGGGTCACGCTGCTCAACGCCGCTGTATGATTTGTCAGCGATACGGGTCTCGATGGCCATCACCCCTTCCATCTTCTTCTGGGCGGTTGCCTCGTCGAATCCGAAGAGGGTGAACATGCGGACAATGTGCTTCTTGAATGCGTCACGGATTGCTGCCGTTGCTTCGTCATTGTCCAGATAGTACTCTTTTTCTCCTAAGGAGAGACCGCCCTGATAGACTCCGACAATATTCATTTTGCTATCCATGGCATCGGCACCGATACCTACACCGAAGAAACCGGAAACAAGGCCGTCATATTCCAGGCTGACCATGGTCGGGAAGATTTCGGAACGCTCGGCGATGGCTTCCACCTTATTAAGATAGGGCTGCAGCGGGGTTGTTCCTTCAGCATCGCGGCGGACGGTGTCCATGACCATCTTGTAGATGTCGGCGATTTTCTGTGCGTTCGTGCCGGCGGCATTGTCGGCCGATACGATTTCATCGATAAGGCCCTTGAGTTGGGTGCGGTTGTTCTCGGCGAGTTTGTCGAAGCTGCCAAATCGGGAATACTCGTCGGTAAGGGGATTGTTCTTCATCCATCCGCCGCAGGCAAACTGGAAGAAATCGTCACCTGGGGTGGCCTTCAGATCAAGATTCTCGAGCTTCACGCCCATTTCTTTTGTCTTGTTGTTACCACATGATACTGCTGTCATGACAATGGCAATCATTAAAAATAAACGTATTGTTTTCATTACTTTATGAAAGGTTTATGATAAATGGTTCACTCCTGTTTCTGCCATTGGACCAATGATCCGAAATGCGGGGACAAATGTACGCTTTTTTTCTTACTTTTGTGCCCTAATATTATAAGGTATGATTTATCAGAATCTGACAGATATTATTGGCGGCACTCCTATGTTGGAGATATCCGGTCTGGACAATCAGAAAGGCCGCCTGCTGCTCAAGCTGGAGTGCTTTAATCCGGGAGGGAGCATCAAGGACCGTACCGCCCTTTCAATGATTGAAGACGCCGAATCCAAAGGACTTCTCAAGGAAGGTGCAACTATTATTGAACCGACCAGTGGCAATACCGGGGTCGGGTTGGCCTGGATTGGTGCGGTGAAGGGATATAAGACTATTTTCACAATGCCTGACACGATGAGTCTGGAACGCCGCAACTTACTGAAGGCATACGGAGCCACCATTGTTCTGACTCCCGGAGCAGAAGGTATGACCGGTTCCATACGCAAGGCTGAAGAATTGTGCAGGGAAATTTCAGGAGCTTTCATGCCAGGACAGTTCACCAACCCTTCCAACCCCGCCATTCATGAACGAACCACCGGGGAGGAAATATGGAATGACACGGAAGGGGAAGTCGATATTTTTGTTGCCGGAGTCGGTACAGGAGGAACATTGAGTGGAGTCGGGCAATGTCTGAAACGGCATAAATCTTCCGTTGAAATCGTGGCTGTTGAGCCTGAAAATTCGCCGGTTTTGTCGGGAGGCTCTCCTGGTGTCCACGGACTTCAGGGAATAGGACCGAATTTTATCCCTCAAACATACGATGCGCGTATTGTGGACAAAATTGTCAGTGTCAGTGATAATAACGCTTTTGAGGCGGCCCGTTTTCTTGCCCGCAAATATGGCATTCTGGCGGGTATCTCGTCCGGAGCGGCTTTCCATGCTGCACTCCTGCAGGCGACTTCTCGGACCAATGCGGGAAAAATGATTGTTGCTTTGCTCCCCGATACGGGCGAACGCTATCTTTCAACCGGAATTTTTGACTGATTATGAAATATTCTACCAGTACCAGAGAGCTCGAAAAGATGATGGAGCTTATCAAGTTCGTTGTCTTTCCTGACTATTCTGATGTCCCAAGGTGGACAAACGGCCCTGTTGCCATTCACGACATATTACAAAGGCAGATACAGACTGTCATGGACGACGCTTCTTCCATAGCTCAGGATTTTGTGGAATCTTTGCCGGAAATTGCAAGACTGCTCCATACCGATGTTGAGGCTGTGACCCATAATGATCCCGCTGTGGTGGATATGGGAGAAGTCATATTGTGCTACCCGCTGGTCAAGGTCATGCTTCACTACCGTACCGCCCACCGGCTATATGTGTTGGGAGTTCCGCGTATTCCGCGTATTCTGACAGAAATGGCGCACAGTCTGACTGGAATAGACATCCATCCTGCGGCAAAAATTGGCGAGTATTTTGCCATAGACCATGGTACTGGTGTGGTGATTGGTGCTACAAGTATAATCGGAAACCATGTCATGTTATATCAGGGGGTTACACTTGGCGCCAAATCCTTCAGTTACGATGAGGCTGGCCGACCGATTGACAAGCCGCGTCATCCTATTCTGGAGGATAATGTGACGGTTTATTCCAACACTTCAATTCTTGGCCGGGTCACTATCGGACATGATTCCATAATTGGCGGCAATATCTGGCTGACACATGATGTGCCTCCATGTTCCCTTATTCGCCAGGGACGAGCAGACGAAGTGACTTCAAGCAATGACGGTTCAAATTTCTAAAGTTCGCATTTCTATGAATAAAACAATTCAAATGGGTATTGATGCCCTGAAAACATGGAAGTTCTGGAAAGAACTGTTCATTATGACCATAGGCATGATGATTGTCGGTGCTGCCGTCTATTATTTCATCGAGCCAACCCACATAATCATGGGCAGTATCGCCGGTCTTTCCATTGTGCTTGTGGATTTGCTCGGCTTTGCCGGCATTGAAATCAAAGTCTCAATGGTAATCCTTATCCTAAATGCCATTCTCTTAGTATTGGCGTACGCACTGTTGGGCAAGGAATTCGGACTGAAAACCGTTTATACGGCACTGATTATGGGTCCGACTGTCGATTTCTGGGCGTGGATATACCCGGTAGAGAATTTCTTCACCGAACCGGGCCAGACCACCGTAATGAACGACCTGTGGTTTGATCTGATTTGTATTATTCTGCTCTTCAGTGCTGCGCAGGCTTTGCTTTTCCATATTAATGCGTCAACGGGCGGTTTGGATATAGTCGCCAAAATCCTGAATGTCTATTGCCACATGGACATAGGTAATGCTGTGGCGGCTTCCGGATTCGTGATTGTGGGCGCCAGCTTTTTGGTCAATCCTGTCAGAATGGTGGTAATCGGTCTGATTGCCACTTGGATGAATGGCCTGATTGTCGATTTCTTTACTGCGGGCCTCAACAAACGCAAACGGGTCTGTATCATTTCAGCCCAGCATGAGACGATTAGGAAATATATCATTGAGACGCTGGACCGTGGGTGCAGTATCTACGAAGTTACGGGTGGCTACAGCATGCAGCAAAACAAGGAGATACAGGCATTGCTCACCCAGAACGAATTTGCAGAAGTGATGGAGTTTATGCGTAAAAATTCCATAAATGCTTTTGTCACAGCTGGAAATGTCACTGAAATCTATGGCCTCTGGCACACTAAGTCCAGACATCGTCACGCTTTGCCTGAAGACAGTATCAATACCGGCGAGAAGTAGAGAGTTCTCTAATAATTACCACTCCCGGCCCCAAGTGTTGCGGTCGAGGGTGCGGTATTGAATAGCTTCCGCCAGGTCGCGTTCGCGGATGTCGGGAGATTCCTCCATGTCGGCAATGGTGCGGGCGACTTTCAGTATGCGGGTATATGCCCTGGCTGATAGTTGTAGCCTTTCGACGGCATTTTTCATCAGCAATTCTCCTCCCTTACTGAGCGTGGCGTGTCTGGTCAGCAGCCTGCTGTCCATCTGAGCATTGCAGAAAATTCCGTTTTCATCGGCATATCTCTTTGCCTGAATGGCCCTCGTCCTCACCACCCGCTCTCGGATTACTGCACTGCTTTCAGTCGGTTTTCTGTCATTGATTTCCTCAAAACTGATAGGCAATATTTCTATATGAAGATCTATACGATCCATCAACGGACCTGACACTCGCCCCATATATTTTTGGACTTGAACGGGGGTACAGGTGCATTGTCTGGTCGGGTGGTTATAATAGCCGCAGGGACAAGGATTCATTGAGGCGACTAACATGAAATCAGCAGGGTAATCGACGCTGTATGCGGCTCTTGATACGGTAATGGTGCGATCCTCCAAAGGTTGCCGTAGCACTTCCAGCACACTTCTTGGGAACTCGGCGAATTCATCAAGATAGAGTACTCCGTTTGAAGCCAATGATATTTCCCCGGGCTGAGGGTCTTTGCCGCCGCCTATCATTGCCACCGGGCTGATGGTATGGTGTGGGGAACGGAATGGCCGTGTGGTTATAAGTCCATTCTGCAAATTCCCTTTTTTTGCTACCGAATAGACCTTGGTGGTAGTAAGTGATTCTTCCAGAGTCATGGGTGGCAGAATGCCAGGGATGCACTTAGCCATCATGCTTTTGCCGCTTCCTGGACTGCCTATGAGAATCGCATTGTGACCCCCGCTGCATGCCACTTCCAATGCCCGTTTTGCCTGGTATTGTCCTTTCACGTCGGCAAAATCAACTTCAGAGAAAGCCTTGGGCTCCTCCCAGCCGATACTTTTCACAAGGAAGCCCGTTTTCTCCACCTCGTCGCACAATAGTTGTCGGAGTTCGTCCAACCGTCTGATGCCATAGACTTCGATGCCATCGACAACGGCTGCTTCCTGTGCATTTTCGGCCGGGACAAACAGTTTTTCATAGCCCAAATCCCGGGTCATAATGGCTATGGGCAGGATGCCGCGGACGGGTAGGAGAGAACCGTCAAGCGACAATTCTCCGATGAAAACGGAATTATCGACAGCCTCAACTGGTACGAATCCACCTGCTGCCATCAGTGCAACGCTAAGCGGGAGGTCATATCCGGCACCCTCTTTTTTCAGGTCGGCCGGGGTCATATTGATAGTGGTCTGCCTGCGTGGCATATCCATATTGCACATTTTCAGAGCAGATCTTATCCGTTCATGACTTTCACGGACAGAACTGTCAGGAAGTCCGACAAGGGAGAAACCAATTCCCCTGCGAAGGGTAACCTCAACTCCAACCGGGATTGAAACGATGCCCTGTATAGCTGCGGTAATCAATTTTACAAGCATAAAAATAAATATTAGATGATGACCGCAAAATTATTACAAAATAATAAAATAACAAATACCTACCATTTTGTTTTCCGTCAGCACCCTTTGTGGTTTTATTTGGCAGTTTCAGACTTTCTCCCTAATTTTGGGGGCAGTGCATTTTTTTGCAGCGCGATAACGATTCTAACTCAACACAGATATGTACACACCAGAAGGAGCGCTGTATGTGGCGCATGGCCCGAACGGACCGATTTGCATTCAAGGTAAAATGGCCAACCGGCACGGACTGATTGCCGGTGCCACAGGAACAGGAAAGACAGTCACTCTGCAAGTATTGGCAGAGACATTTTCGTCGGCAGGTGTTCCATGTTTCATGGCCGACATGAAGGGAGACTTGTCCGGCATTTCGCAGACTGGCGGCCGAAACAAGTTCATTGATGCCAGATGCGCAGAATTTGGTATCGACTCTCCAGCCTTCTCCCCCTGTCCAACCCGCTTTTTTGACGTGTATGGTGAGCAGGGACATCCCCTTCGCACCACCATTTCGGCTATGGGACCAGTTATGTTGGCCCGTCTGCTCAACCTCACGGATGTTCAGGCCGGTGTGCTTCAGATAGTCTTCAAGGTGGCTGACGACAAAGGGCTCCTGCTGATTGACATGAAAGACCTTCGTATGATGCTCGATTACGTGGCAAACAACGCCAAGACTTTCACAGCATCCTACGGTAATGTCTCCACCGCTTCCGTTGGGGCCATACAGCGGGCATTACTGACCCTTGAGGCCGAGGGTGCTGACAAATTCTTCGGCGAGCCTTCGTTCAATGTCTTCGATTTTATTCAGAATGAAGGAGGAAAAGGTGTGATGAACGTCCTGGCAGCCGACAAGCTGATGCTCAATCCGAAACTCTATTCCACCTTCCTGCTTTGGCTGCTTTCAGAGTTATATACCAACCTGCCGGAAGTGGGCGACCAGGCACTGCCTAAGTTCGTGTTCTTCTTCGATGAGGCCCACATGCTTTTCGATGAGACCTCAAAGGCGCTGGTTGATAAGATTGAGCAGGTTGTACGCCTTATCCGTTCAAAAGGAGTAGGTGTCTATTTTATCACCCAGAATCCGTCCGACATACCCGATTCTATCCTTGGACAGCTTGGCAACCGTGTCCAGCATGCACTCAGAGCCTATACTCCGAAAGATATGAAGGGGGTGAAGGCTGCCGCCGAATCATTCCGTGCCAATAGTGCCTTCAAGACAGAGGATGTTCTTATGGAGCTCGGTACTGGTGAGGCTCTTGTTTCGTTCCTTGATGAAAAAGGTGTCCCGGCTATAGTAGAGCGGGCCAAGATTCTCTTCCCGCTTAGCAGCATAGGAGCAATATCGCCTGAAGAGCGCCGCAGGCTTATCCAGTCTTCACGGCTATACGGTATCTACGACCGCTACTTCGACCGTGAAAGTGCATACGAGATATTGACCGAGCAAAAACTTTCTGAGCAGCGGAAAGAGCAGGAACAGAAAAAAGCGCTTGAGGAGCAAAAGGCCAAAGAATCCCAGCTTAGGGCAGAGAGAGCTGCCGAGAAAGCAGCAATGAGCCGTCAGACTACTTCTTCTCGCTCAACTTCATCTTCTGCAAAACGTTCTACCCGTCAGACTCCGTTAGAGAAGGCCCTCGGTTCGGCAGCTTCATCAGTCGGTCGCCAGATAGGCAACCAGATAGTGCGCAGCCTGCTCGGTTCTATGTTCCGTAAGTAACGAACAGTTTGCGTCCTGGCATCTGAGAAGTATGGAAAGAATCATAGAGTGCGTCCCCAATTTCAGCGAGGGGCGGCGGCCTGAGGTCATTGACAGCATCGCCGGCAGCATTGGGGCAGTAGCTGGGGTAAAAGTATTGAACATCGACCCGGGAAAAGCCACAAACAGAACTGTTATTACCTTCGCGGGCAATCCGGAAGCAATTGTCGAGGCGGCTTTTCAGGGGGTAAAAAGGGCCTCTAAACTTATTGATATGCGTTTGCACCAGGGTGAGCATCCGCGTATTGGGGCTACTGACGTTCTGCCATTGGTGCCTGTATGCGGCATAACCTTAGAAGAGTGCGCCATTCTTGCCCGCAAACTTTCTCAGCGCATTTTTGAAGAGCTTGGCATACCTGTTTATTGCTATGAGGCAGCTGCTTTCCGACCCGCTTTCAGGAATTTGGCTGTATGCCGAAGGGGAGAATACGAATCTTTGTCACGACGCATTTTAGACCCTGAAGAGATGCCCGATTTCGGTGGCGGTGCATATACTGAGCAGGCAGCCCGCAGTGGAGCCTCAGTGGTCGGAGCCCGTGATTTCCTTTTAGCCGTCAATTTCAATCTAGACATTACAGACGTTACGAAGGCAAAGGACATAGCTTTGGATGTTCGCGAAAAAGGTCGCCCAAAGCGGGAAAACGGCCGGATTATTCACGATGAAAACGGCAATCCTGTCATGATCTCAGGCAAGCTGAAAGGCTGCAAGGCTATCGGCTGGTACATTGAGGAATATGGTATTGCGCAGGTATCGATGAACATTACGGATATCCACGCAACCCCGCTTCATGTGGCTTTTGAAGAGGTAAGCCGGGCCGCTTCTTTGCGAGGCCTCCGGGTCACGGGAACAGAAATCATAGGACTTGTTCCTCGTACTTGCCTTATTGAAGCCGGCAAATACTTCCTTACCAAACAGAGTCAACCTTTGCCAGAGTACGACGACGATATTATTAATAAGGCTGTT
>DCHH01000005.1:21501-21667 GCA_002315625.1 Bacteroidales bacterium UBA1757 | reverse complement strand
CACCCACGATTCCAAGGTGACGGACGCACGTCTTGGAAATGTTCACAAGCATGTCAATCTGTTCCTGTGTAAGAGAACAGGTGGGGGCCACGACGATTGATTCGCCAGTGTGGATTCCCAGCGGATCGACATTCTCCATGTTGGCCACAGTGAAGCAGTGGTCGTT
>DCHH01000005.1:12499-21339 GCA_002315625.1 Bacteroidales bacterium UBA1757 | reverse complement strand
TCATGATTGGGAAACCAATCTCGTGGGCGGCTTTCAGGGCGTCTTCCATCGTCTCTACGGCGTGGCTGACGGGGGTCTTGAGCTGTATCTCGTTGAGTTTCTTGACGAAAAGGTCACGGTCTTCGGTGTACATTATAGCTTCGACGCTCGTGCCCAGCACCTTAACTCCGTATTTTTCAAGTACGCCGGTAGTGTAAAGCTCCGTGCCGCAGTTCAGGGCGGTCTGTCCGCCGAATGCAAGCAGAATGCCGTCCGGACGCTCCTTGGCGATGATTTTCTCGACAAAGAATGGAGTAACTGGCAGGAAATAGACAGTGTCGGCAATGCCTTCCGACGTCTGGATGGTTGCAATGTTGGGATTGACCAGTACGGAACGGATTCCCTCTTCGCGCAAAGCCTTGAGTGCCTGCGACCCCGAGTAGTCGAATTCTCCCGCCTGACCAATCTTCAAAGCACCGGACCCAAGGACAAGTACTTTTTTAATTTCTTGATTCATAGGTGATTGATAGTATGTTTGAAGTACCATGACTTCGAGGGCAAAGGTACGCTTTTTTTTGCGGCGGACAAACGGCTGAAATGCTTTTTTGGCCCATTTTTTTATGATGTTCAAAAAAGTTGTTTTTGGTGGTTTTTCCGCTCAGTTTGCACTATTTTTGCAGTTCATTCTTGAGGCAAATCAAACCTTATTAATATGTACAGGACTCATACCTGCGGTGAACTCCGCATTGAAAATGTAAATCAGACAGTTACGCTGGCCGGCTGGATTCAGCGCCTGCGCAAGATGGGCGGCATGACCTTCGTGGATCTGCGCGACCGCTACGGCATTACACAACTTGCCTTCAACCAGGAAGTCAATTCCGAGCTTTTCGAACAGGCCAACAAGATGGGCCGCGAGTGGGTTATTCAGATAACCGGAAACGTTGCAGAGCGGTACAGCAAGAACCAGAACATTCCTACCGGCGACATTGAGATTATTGTCAGCGACCTTCAGGTGCTCAACACTTCCGCCACTCCTCCATTCACAATTGAGGACGAAAGCGACGGCGGCGACGACCTCCGTATGCAGTACCGCTACCTCGACCTCCGTCGCAGTGTGGTCCGCAAGAACCTTGAACTCCGCCACAAGATGGCAATCGCCATTCGCAGCTATATGGATAAGGAGGGATTCCTCGAAGTCGAGACCCCCGTTCTGATTAAATCCACACCTGAGGGTGCACGCGATTTCGTGGTGCCGTCACGTATGAACCCGGGCGAGTTCTACGCTTTGCCGCAGTCGCCCCAACAGTTCAAGCAATTGTTGATGGTTTCGGGTTTTGACCGTTATTTCCAGATAGTTAAGTGCTTCCGCGACGAAGACCTTCGTGCCGACCGTCAGCCTGAATTCACTCAGGTTGACTGCGAGATGTCGTTTGTCCATCAGGAGGATATCCTGCAAATGTTCGAGGGGCTGATAAAGTACCTCTTCCGTGAGATTCGCGGCATTGACTTCAAGGAGCCGTTCCTGCGCATGACTTGGGCCGACGCCATGAAATATTATGGCAGCGACAAGCCCGATATGCGTTTCGGCATGACTTTCAAGGAGTTGAAGCCCTTTACCGAAGGTCATGGTTTCAGCGTTTTTGATTCAGCCGAATATGTCGGAGCCATCTGTGCACCCGGCTGTGCCGCCTATACCCGCAAGCAGCTGGACGAGCTGACGGAGTTTGTCAAGCGTCCGCAGATTGGTGCCAAGGGGCTGGTCTATGTCAAGTGCGAGGCCGGCGGAACTTTCAAATCGTCTGTCGATAAGTTCTACTCGCAAGAAGACCTCAAACAATGGGCCGATTTCTGTGAGGCCAAGGAGGGAGACCTGCTTCTGATACTCTGCGGCCAGACTATGGCTACCCGCAAGTCGCTCAACGAACTCCGTCTTGAGATGGGACGCCGTCTGGGTTTCTGCGACAAGAACAAGTTCGCTCCCCTCTGGGTTATCGATTTCCCGATGTTCGAGTGGGACGAGGAGACACAGCGCTTCTACGCTATGCACCATCCGTTCACTTCGCCCAAGAAGGAGGATATCCAGTATCTTGAGAGTGACCCGGGACGTGTCTGTGCTGATGCTTACGATATGGTTATCAATGGCGTTGAGCTTGGCGGCGGAAGTATCCGTATCCACGACAGTGTGCTGCAACACCGTATTTTCAAGGCTCTCGGCTTTACCGACGAAAAGGCTGAGTATCAGTTCGGTTTCCTGATGAATGCCTTCAAGTTCGGCGCACCGCCACACGGAGGTCTGGCTTTCGGTTTCGACCGCATGGTTTCGATGTTTGCCGGTCTGGATTCCATCCGCGACTGCATAGCCTTCCCGAAGAACAACTCCGGCCGCGACACAATGAGCGGAGCCCCCTCCTTAATAGACGACTCCCAACTCGACGAACTCTGCCTGAAAATCAATCTACCTACTAAGGAATGAAGGTAAAAGAGGTATGTGACCTGATAGAGACCTCCCTGGCCCCCCTGTCCCTTCAGGAGCATTACGACAATTGCGGCCTTCAGGTAGGTGACCCGGAGTCGGAAGTAACCGGCATCCTGGTCTGTCTGGACGTATCGGAATCGGTAATCTCCGAAGCGGTGGCAACCGGCTGCAATATGATAGTCTCTCACCATCCCCTTATTTTTCACGGTCTCAAGCAGGTGGTGGGAGCAAACCTGGTTCAGCGCTGTTTGGCTCAGGCCATCCGCAGCAATGTCTCAATCTACTCCGGACACACTAACGTCGATAATGTTGTGAACGGGGTAAGTGAAGTGATGTGCAAGAAACTCGGACTGGTCAACACCGGTTTTCTTGAACCTCTCCCTGTCAGGGCAGAAGGCTGGCAGGCCGGTTCAGGAAAGGTGGGAGAATTGACGGAAGACTTGAGCGAATTGGATTTTCTGAGTCTTGTAAAGAGTACCTTCGCATGTGGTGTTCTCCGTCATTCTGCGTTGACTGGCAGGAAGATACGCAAAGTTGCAGTATGCGGTGGGGCAGGAGCCGACCTGATTGAGAATGCAGTCAGAGCGGGAGCCGATGCCTTCATCACGGCCGACCTGAAATACCACGATTTTATGCTCGCTGACGGCCGTCTCCTTTTTATTGATGCCGGCCATTACGAGACAGAGCAATATACAAAAGAACTGTTTTTTGAGTTTTTGTCAAAAAATATATCTACCTTTGCGACACGAATTGCACAGCGTGAGGTTTGCCCCGTGAAGTATTTCCAGTCGCTTCCATGATTGTTCATGGGGCGATATTTTGTTGTATTATATCTTAACATTATTGATATGGCTACAGAAAACGTAAAAACTGAAACCAAGGAACTCTCCGTAGAGGAGAAGCTCCGTTCGTTGTATGATTTGCAGGTGGTTGCCTCAGAGATTGACAAAATCAAGATTCTCCGTGGCGAACTTCCTCTTGAGGTTCAGGACCTGGAAGATGAGATAGCCGGTCTGCAGACTCGTATTGAGAATTTCAAGGCTGAAATCAAGGCTGCACAGGCCGAAGGAAAGACCCGCAAGGGCAGTATTGAGACTGCCAAGGCTTTGATTGAGAAATACAAACAGCAGCAGGACAATGTCCGCAACAACCGTGAGTACGACTTCCTGACCAAGGAAATCGAGTTCCAGGGACTTGAAATCGAGTTCGCTGAGAAGAAAATCCGTGAGGCCGAGGCAACAGAGAAGACAAAGTCCGAAGAACTTGCCACTGCAACGGCAGAAATCGAGGAGCGCAAGAAAGACCTCGAGGTAAAGAAGTCTGAGCTTGAGGAGATTATCAGCGAGACCCGCAGTCAGGAGGAGGCTCTCCGTACAAAGGCTGCCGGCATCGAGGAGCGCATCGAACCCCGTCTGCTCACCGCTTTCAAGCGCATCCGCAAGAATGCCCGCAACGGTCTGGCCGTCGTAACCGTCGAGCGTGATGCCTGCGGAGGTTGCTACAACAAGATTCCGCCACAAAGGCAGATGGATATCCGCATGCGTAAGAAAGTCATCGTCTGCGAGTACTGCGGTCGTATCATGGTCGATCCCGAACTGGCCAAGGCTGAGAAGGCTTCGACCGACGGCGACGCTCCAATCATCGATTAATCAATACTTTGTCTTCATAATCGGCAGAGCCGGCCTCAGTCAGGGGTCGGCTCTGTCGTTTTTTTTGGGGGGGGAAGGTTGCATTTTTGAGAATAGCGGAGTATTGCAAAGAAGAGATAAATCAAATACCTTTGTTATATGGAAACTATTATTGTATCAGTTATTGTCGCCGCGGTTGTGACATGGTGTCTTACCTATTTGTTTGGCATTAGGAAGTGGAAAGCTGTTGCCGAGTCTAAATCGGTAATACTTAATGAGTTTGAGAACAAGTGCATTGCTGCTGAGAAGGAACTTGAGGGTAAGCAGGCTGTATTTGAAGAGAGGCTGAAAGCTGCTCAGGATGTCTCATCGACATTGAAAGAAAACTATGAGAAGACTCTTCAGGAAATCAAGGAAAATCACAGAGAGGCCCTGAAGGAGCAAGGCGAAGCCTACGAGAAACAGAGCAATGCTTTGAAAGCTGAAATGATGGCCAAGACGGAGGAAATTCTCAAAAAGCGCCAGGAGGAACTGGACAAGAAAGCCGCCGAGACCTTCGAGACCATAACCGGCAATCTCGGGAAGGACCTCAAAGAGATGAAGACTGCTTTTGAGGAAAACAAGACCAAAAACAGTGAGGATACGGCGACAATGAAGGAGAAGTTTGAATACGCCGTCAGACAGCTTGCAGAGCAGACAAAGAGCATTGGTGATAAGGCAGACCACCTTGCTGATGCAATGCGCGGGCAGAAAAAGATGCAGGGTTGTTGGGGAGAGACCATTCTGCAGAACCTTCTCGACGCGGAAGGGATGGTTGAAGGGCGCGACTACGATAAAGAGGAGACTTTGCGTGATGAACTTGGCATTGTCATTCTCAACGAGGATTCGGAGAAGCGCATGCGTCCTGACTATATCCTTCATTTCGTTGATAATCAGGATGTGGTAATTGATTCAAAGGTGTCTCTTTCGGCTTTCGCCGATTACATGGAGGCTGAAACTGATGTCCAGCGTGCTGATGCTTCTGCCAGAAATCTCGCTGCCTTTAAGGAGCAGATTAAGAGATTGGCGGGAAAGAGATACAGCGATTATTTGAAGTCGGGACGTAGAATGGTGGATTATGTAATCATGTTCGTTCCGAATTATCCGGCGCTTCAACTTGCATACATTGCCGAACCCAAGCTCTGGAAGTGGGCATACGAGCAGAAAGTGTTAATCACATCGGCAGAAACCCTTATGCCGTTCCTCAGGACAATCTTCCTTGCATGGAGGAATGTCGAGCAGGTGAGGAATCAGCAGAAGATTATTGAATCGGCGCAGAATATGATTGGCCGCGTGGCTGACTTTGCCGCTTCAATGCAGACCCTCGGCAAAAAACTGGATGAGGCACAAAGTGCTTTTGATGCTGCAGACAAGAAACTTAAGAACTCCGGCCAGGGAATTCTTGTCAGTGCAGGCCAGATTGTAAAGTTAGGAGTGCCCATGCCTGCCAAGAAGGTGCTGCCTGAACCCGGTTATGATGAGCCGTGAGTCATCCTTGCTAGCAGTAACGATACAACTGGCGATGTGACAACCAGTTAGTGGGCCAAGGGGCCCGCTGGCTGGATCTCCGACTAATGTATGGTTACATAGGCTGGAATTGAGAAACTGTTCGTATCTTTGTGGTGAGTAAAAACCTACAGATATGAGTACCCCCATGCTAAAACGATTCAGCCTGTTTTGCCTTTGTTCTTTCACGATTTTTGCGGCTTTGGCCAAGGACTCGCTGCTTCCTCAGTTCAGTACCCCCGGCGGGTGGCAGAAGGAGGCGTTTGACCTTGTCCTGTCGTGCGAATCATCAAAGGCGTCGATTTACTATACCCTTGACGGTTCGGCTCCGGTGCTGCGCTATGATGCGGAGCAGGGAAAGACGGTTGCGGTGGCTGATACTTTCGGTGTGACGGCAATGCTTTATGAGGGCCCGATTCATATCTCCAAGACCACACCTGTCAGCGCCGTATGTGTTGATAATAAGGGTAATACCGATGCGATGGTTTCCCAGACCTATCTGTTTTTGGAGGATATACTCCGTCAGCCCGCCAAGATTGACGGCTATCCTGAGGGATGGAGCTACAGCGGCAGCGGCGAGTCGCGGACCTATTTTACAGCCGACTATGCCATGGATCCGGAAATCTGCTTTTCGGATGAGTATAAAGATTTGATGGACAGTGCGTTCATGTCGATAGGCTCGATGTGTGTGGTGACCAGCCCCGGTAATATTTTCTCACATGATGAGGATTCTGTGACGGGCGGTATCTATATTCACACCGGCAAGTCTCCCGGCAATTTGGGAGACGGATGGGAGAGAGCCGTTTCGCTGGAGTTCTACGACCCTGCCCGTGACAAGTCGTTTCAGATTAACTGCGGTATGCTTCTCCACGGGGGAAACAGCCGTAATCCTGCCAATTCGCCAAAGCATTCGTTCCGGGTATCGTTCCGCTCAAAGTACGGGGAATCGAAACTGAAATACAAGATGTTCCCCAAGACCGATGCCGTGAAGAAGTTTGACCACCTGGTGCTTCGTGCCGGTTACAATTATACATGGATTGTGAACGGCAGCAAGAGTCAGTATGCCTCTAAAATTGTCCAGCGGGAGCATGCCCAGTATGTCATCGACAAGTTTGCCAAGCAGTTGCAGATGGAGATGGGCCACCCCGGGGTTCATACCCGCTTTGTCCACCTCTTCCTTAATGGCATCTACTGGGGCCTTTATGACGTCAGCGAGAAAATAAACGATGACTTTGCCCAGGCATATCTTGGCGGCAAGGATGAGGATTACGATGTGATCGGCGACCACAACGAGGACATTGACGGTACCCGTGACGTCTATAACAAGATGTTTGCAACGGCAAGGAAAGTGACTGCTGATGCAAAGGATGCCAACTACAAGATGCTGACTGACAGCGCATGGCTTAACCTCGACAATTTCATCGACTACATGCTGCTCAACTGGTACATCGGCAACGAGGACTGGGACAGCAACAACTGGCGCTGTGCCCGCAGCCGTGTGGAACCGGGGAAGGGATTCCACTATTTTGTCTGGGATGCTGAGACTGCTCTGGTCTGGGAATCCAATTCCTCCTTCGGTAAGCCCAATCCTTACACCGAGCGGGTGAGCAAGGTGTCGGGCGACCCGAGCAAGATTATGCAGACCCTCAAGAAGAATCCCGAGTTCAAGATTCTGGCGGCTGACCATATCCATAAGAATTTCTTCAGTGGCGGCCCGTTGTCGGAAGTGGCAGCAGCTGCATTGTACGACAGTCTTGCCGAGGAGATTTCCATGCCTATAATTGCCGAGTCGGCTCGCTGGGGAGACTATCGGAAAGAGATTACAAAAGAGGCGACCGACGTCTATACCCGCAACGATTTCTGGTATCCCTCGTGGCAGATGCTCCTAAAAGACTATTTTCCCTACCGGACTGCCTCGGTGATGGATGAGCTGGTGCGCTACGAGCTTTACCCGAAGGTTGATGCGCCTGTATTCGCACTTCGTTCGGGAACGTATATTGCTGATACACTGCATATCACGGCTAATGAATTGGATATCTTCGGGGAAGATACAAAGGTCAAGGGAGATGTGATTTATTACACTCTGAACGGGAAGGATCCGCGGGTTCCATACACCTCATCCGTCCTTACGGCGGCCAAGAAATACAATTCTACTGTCGGTATTGTTGTCACAGGAAAACGTGCTTCCGCTGAGGACACGGTCTCTGTGACGGTGAAGGCCCGAACCCTTCGTGGCTCCACCTGGTCAGCCCTTGAGGAGTGTACTTACCGGTTAGCTCCCAAGCCGACAGCAATCGATGTGCCGGTAATTTCTGAGCCGAAAGTATGGTTCTCCGCCGGTTACCTTAATGTTGCCATTTCGGAATCCTTGGCTTCCAACAATAAGCATGCAGTCTGTGAGCTTTGTGTATATTCCCCCGACGGTCGCGAACTTTTCCGCACCCCCTCGATGCTCCTGACCTCCGAAGTCGCACGCTTTGACCTCCGCACCCTCGATGCCGGCCTGTACGTCTATCGCCTCACCGCCGGCCCCACAGCCTTCTCCGGCAAATTCATTGTCCCGTCAGGAAAATAACAGGCATGCTTTGTGGCTTGCTTATTGGTACTTATTGAATTGTCCGTCCGAATGGAAGAAGGGAGTACATGGCAATCTTGAAGTGCTGTACACCGAAGGGAATGCCGATGATGGTCAGGCAGAGAACTCCGCCGAAAACGGCATGGACGACTGCAATCTCCCACCATCCGCCAATAATCCACAGGACATTGAAGATGGTGCACAGACAGCCCGAGAATTGGGACGACTCCACGACGGTATGGCCGAACGGCATCAGGGAGAAAATGCCGAATTTAAACATCTGGACACCAAAGGGGATGCCAATGATTGTGATGCACATGAGGAGTCCGGCCACAAAATAAAGCAACGCCGTGATGACTCCTCCAAGAATAAGCCAGAGAATGTTTCCGAGAATGTTCATTATGAGAAATTTTGTGCAAAAGTAATTATTTCGGTTATCAACGCAAAGTGAGACACAAAAGGTGGTCGTGTGGTGCTTGTGGCGGGACTGGCGGGGCAACGATGCTCCACTCCCTGGAGGTCAGGAAATGAGTAATGTTTGGATATGTGTGGCAATCGTGATTATCTTTGCGATACTGAATGTAGAATTCTAATAACAATCAAACAATAAACAATTTGAGTTTCGCATAAGCGAGAC
>DCHH01000005.1:6528-12353 GCA_002315625.1 Bacteroidales bacterium UBA1757 | reverse complement strand
AACTTGCGAAACTTGAGTAAACAATATGTACACAGTAGGTATGGACATCGGCGGTACAAATACCGTCTTCGGAATTGTTGACAAAAACGGTCAGGTCATTTGTACCGATTCAGTTAAAACCCAGGCATATCCCGTCCTGGAAGATTATGTTGACACAGTTGCGGCCAAGGTCAAGGCACTGACTGACAAGGTTGGCGGCTTCAGCCAGATTGCCGGTATGGGAATTGGAGCCCCCAACGGAAACTATTACAAAGGTACAATTGAGTTTGCCCCGAACCTTCCGTGGAAAGGAATTGTCATTCCGTTGGCTAAAATGTTCAGCGAGCGTCTGGGCGGTATGAAGGTTATTCTCACCAACGACGCCAACGCAGCAGCCCTGGGCGAGAAAATGTACGGGGTAGGCAAGGACCTGAACCATTTCATTGTCATCACACTTGGTACAGGAGTCGGTTCCGGCATTATCATTGACGGCAAACTGCTCTATGGTCAGGACGGAACCGCCGGCGAATTGGGGCATGTCATTGTGCGGCGCAACGGCCGAATGTGCGGTTGTGGCCGCAGAGGATGCCTTGAAGCCTACTGCTCGGCTACCGGTCTTGTGCGCACTACCATTGAAAAGCTGGAGAAGAGCGACAAGCCCTCCCTGCTTCGTGAAATTGACACTAAGAAACTGACTTCCAAGGATGTGTATGATGCCGCCGTGAATGGTGACAAGCTTGCCATAGAAATATTCAAGATGACTGGAACCATCTTGGGTGAGGCTATGGCCGACATGGTCTGCTTTTCGAATCCTCAGGCAATCGTGCTGTTTGGCGGGCTGGCCAAGGCTGGCGACTTCATCCGCAAGTACGCCTACGAAGCTATGGAGAAGAACATGCTGAATATCTACAAAGGGAAGACCCAACTGCTGATTTCCGCCCTGAAAGATGCCGACGCCGCCATCCTCGGTGCCTCTGCCCTCGGCTGGTAATCTCCCTTTCAGGGTTTGACCTAATATGAAGCGGCAGCGGTGCAGGGTGGAATTTCCTGTAGGAAGGCCGCTTGCTGGGTGGTGTAGTCGATGTGGCAGCAAAGATGTTGCAGGCCGTTGCTTACAATAAGGTAGGGGGCCTTCAGAACCCAGTCGTAGCGGAGAATCTGGTCGAAAACATTTTGAGTTATTTCTACCGAAGAGGCTTTATATTCTACTACAACAAGTGGCTTCGCATCCTTGTCGAAGATTACGGTGTCACACCGCTTGGGCTGACCGTTGATTTCTACAAGGTATTCGTTGACCAGACGTCCTGACGGGTAGCCCAGATGGTCGGTAAGATAGTGGCAGAAGTGCTGCCGAACCCATTCCTCTGGAGTCAGGGCAACGAACTTGCGGCGGTAGGTGTCGAAAATCTGCTCCTTGCCGTCAGCCTTGCGGGTTCTTGTCTGAAAAGGTGGAAGGTTCAATTGGAGCATATTATGACTCTTTGCTTTCTTGCCAAAAGTAGTTACCTTTGGCGGGAAAAGCAAAGACTCATGGCAAAAAAAGAGTATTCAGTCCAGGAAATCATAGGCAGCGTGGCCGCCGGAAAGATCGCCCCCATCTACTTCTTCATGGGAGACGAACCATATTACATTGATTTTCTGACCGATTATATCATGGACCACATTCCCATGAGTGAGGAGGAAAAGGCTTTTGACGAGACCATAATATATGGGGCCGACGACATGTCGGCCGGTAAGATACTTTCCGTAGCCCGCAGCTACCCCATGATGGGAAAGTATCAGGTCGTTCTGGTAAAGGAGGCCCAGAAAATCAGGAATTTCGAGGAGGACATTACGCCGTACGTCCTTGAACCCATGCCTTCAACAATCCTAATTATTAATTATAAGGGAAAGACCATCGACAAGAGGCGGAAACTGGCATCCGAAATCGCCTCGAAGGCCGTCCTGTATGAATCCAAGAAGCTATACGACAACCAGATACCATCGTGGATTGTCGATTACCTTCGTGGCGAAGGGCTTCAGATTGAGAACAAGGCGGCTCAGATGCTTGCAGACTTCTTAGGGACAGATCTCGGGCGGATAGTCGGCGAGTTGAATAAACTTAAAATTGTGATGCCGAAGGGTACTACGACAGTCACACCGGAGATTGTCGAGCGCAATATCGGTATAAGCAAGGATTACAATAATTTCGAACTGATTGATGCCGTCAAGGTGAAGAACTATTCCAAGGCTCTTATGATTGCCAAGGTTTTCGGACAGAGCCCCAAGCAGAACCCTCTGATTCTGACTATAGTAACACTTTATGATTTCTTCTCTAAACTGCTTATATATCAGTATTTAGCTGATAAAAGCCAGATGGCTGCGGCTTCAAAAATGGGGGTGGCGCCGTTTACTGTGAGGAATTACGAGATGGCAGCCAAGTGTTATTCTGTCCGCAAGACGTTGGAGAATATCTCTACAATCCGTGAGTTTGATGCCCGTTCAAAAGGTTTCGCGCAAACAACTACCGATGATGGTGAGCTGCTGCGCGAACTTCTATGCCGTCTTATGGCTTGACTCTCCCGTCATCTCCCGGGCTTGACCCGGGATCCCGTCGAAAACAAGGGATGCTGAATCAAGTTCAGCATGACTGGATCAATACTTTAACCACGGCTTTCTTGATGAAACCAGAGCCTATGCAGGGGGCGTGGGCATCACCGGGGAAGAAAATGCAGAAATCTCCAGGGAGAAGCTCCACATCACAAGTTGGCTTGTCGTCAAAAAAGGTAATATCCTTCTCGGGATTGTAAGGCGCTTTTTCAAGCTTGCAGTCGCCGGCGTATGCCCATCCGATAGCCTCTTTTCCTTGAATAAGATACTGAATATCAATATACTTGGCATGGGTTTCCAGCTTGGCTTCCTCTGGAGTCTTTCCTTTCGGCTCCTGAACGGAAATATAAAGTTTTGCCCCGTCGAGCTCAATCTTGCCGGGGGCCACGTTTGACAGGTCGTTCTGTTTGAGATAGTCAAAAGCCTTTTTGAAAAGGGGATGCAGTGACTCATAGACACTGCTGTTGCTGAGATTGTCGAAAATCATGTTCGTTAGTTTTAAATGTTTGCGTAAAGGTAATTCTTTTTTTCCTCTTGCGGCTAATTTGTACTACTTTTGTCATTAAGGATGCAAAAACCGTATCCGAAAAACTTCATATTATGGGAGAATTACCTGCACTCGTTTCCGATCTGGCACTGATACTGATTGTGGCCGGTGTCACCACCCTTATTTTCAAGAGATTACGGCAACCGCTCGTATTGGGATATATTGTGGCTGGCATGTTGGCCGGTCCGGCGTTCAACCTGTTTTCTCTCCAGGACAAGGGAAATGTGGAGATGTGGGCCGAAATCGGAGTGCTTTTCCTCCTGTTTTCACTCGGTCTCGAGTTCAGTTTCAAGAAGTTACTGAGTGTCGGCAAGACAGGAATCATCACTGCGATGACCGAGGTCATAGGACTTCTGGCCGTCGGATATTTAGTGGGTATGCTTATGGGATGGGGGCCGATGAACAGCCTCTTTTTAGGCGGTATGCTCTCAATGTCATCGACGGCCATAATCATCAAAGCCTTTGATGACTTGAATCTTAGCAAGAAAAAGTTTGCCGGACTGGTATTTGGCGTACTGGTCGTGGAAGACCTGGTAGCCATCGTTCTGATGGTTTTGCTTTCAACAATCAGTACTGCAGAATCTTTCTCGGCCTGGTCGATGATGACAAGTGTATTCAGACTGGTTTTCTTTCTTACTTTGTGGTTTGTCTTTGGCATCTACCTGATTCCGTCACTGCTGAAAAAGACCCGCCGCCTGATGAACGACGAGACACTACTGGTGGTATGTGTAGGAATGTGTTTAGGCATGGTTGTGCTGGCTGTTAAAACCGGGTTTTCATCTGCCCTGGGTGCCTTCATCATGGGTTCAATCCTGGCTGAAACTTCTGATGTGAAACGGATTGAGCGGATGACCAAACCGCTCAAGGACCTGTTCGGAGCAATATTTTTCGTGTCGGTAGGTATGATGGTCGATCTTTCTGTCATGCTGGAATATGTATGGCCGATTGTCATCATAACCCTGATAGTGCTCATTATCAAGACTTTGTTCACAACATCCGGAATGCTGCTCTCTGGTCAGCCACTCAAGATAGCCGTCCAGTCAGGCTTCAGCCTAGCGCAAATCGGTGAGTTCTCGTTCATCATTGCCGCTCTTGGTCTGAGTCTGAAAGTTACCGACACCTTCCTGTATCCGGTTGCGGTGACGGTTTCGGTACTGACAACTTTCCTTACACCTTATATGATACGGTTGTCAAAACCTTGCGGGATTTTCCTTTTGAGGCATATTCCTGACAAGTCCAGGCACCTGCTTCTGAACGGTCAGGCACAGGGAGCGGGTCTGGGACCTGGATTGAAGGGGGATGCTGCCGACTGGATTACATACCTTAAGAATTACACACTTAACCTGCTGTTAAATTCCATAATCATACTGGGTATTCTCCTGTTAGCCATGCATTTCCTGCTTCCTTTGTTTCAAGGATGGCTTCCGGAAGGCCCATGGTCTGGAATGATTGCTGCTTTTGTCACTTTGCTGTTCACTTCACCATTCCTGAAGGCCTTGATGAGCAACAGGCGCAAGACTTCTACAGGTGTAATGATGAACCTCTGGTCGGCCAACCATCGCAACCGGACCATAATGTATGTCCTGATGATAGTTCGTGTAGTGGTGGCGTTCCTTTATATAGCCTATATTTTATCTTATTTTATTGAAATACCGGTTATTGGAGTGCTATTGATTGCTTTCGGCATACTGATTCTGATATTCCGCTCAAAGACTCTGATGCGAAATTACCTGAACCTGGAGTCGAGGTTCCTTATTAATCTGAACGAGCGTCAGATGGATGAGAACATCCGCAGGATAGAGGAGAACCATGGTGTATGCGAAGTGCGGGATATGGGAGAGGCCCATTGGCTGGACAGGACACTGTATGCCTATTCAATGAAGATAGGAGAGCACTCATCCCTCTTTGACAAATCGCTGCGTGAGCTGGACTTCCGTACAAAGTATAATCTGATTGTAATCCGTGTGGAGCGTGGAAAAGAGTCGGTCAACATTCCTGAGGGCGATTTCGTGTTGAGGGCTGGCGATATTCTGACTCTTGCCGGGCATAATGTTACCGTTTCGCTGTTGCGCGATTCCTCACTTAACCTCAGCTTTGTAAAAGACTCGCTCATGACTCTGCACGATTTTTCTCACGCAGAGGAGAAGAGAAAGCATGGTCGCCTTTGCTGCGCCGGTGTTCCAATCGGTGACGCGTCCCCGTTGGCCGGCAAGACATTGAAGGAATCGAATATTTCGCAGCACAAGTGCCAGGTGATTGGCCGGGAGCGCAATAACCAACACGACATAAATCCTCGTCGCGACGATGTCATCCAATCCGGCGATCTGATTTGGCTGGTAGGAGAGGAACAGTACGTTTCCAAGTTAATCAGCGCAAACGTCTATATGATTTGATTTCCGGGCAGACTGCTGCCCGATTTTAATCGTCGTCGTTTTTCTGATTTTTGCTTTTTGCGGCTTGATGGCTGCTTTTGCGAGAATCGCGTATTTCTGATGCAGTATGCAATCATACAGAAATATTGGATTTTCAGAAACAGCCACTGTCAAGTAGAATAATCGTCATGCAGAACTTACCGTCATGCTGAACCTGATTCACCATCCCTTGTTCATCACGGGATCCCGGGTCAAGCCCAGGATGACGGGAAGTTTATGTCCAGATGGGGTGTCTATTTGTATAGGTACATATATCAACAATTACATTTGTTAGCAAT
>DCHH01000005.1:0-6434 GCA_002315625.1 Bacteroidales bacterium UBA1757 | reverse complement strand
GAACAATCATTATTTCATTAAAGTAGAAACTTTGTATTTATAATATAAAACACTGATTATAACTATATTATATCAAATATTAATACCAAAAAACCTCGATTTTCCAGCATCCCGGGTCGCTTTTGGCCGATTAATTAATGCAATACTCCGCATTATCGTAATAAATAGCTGGTTTTCATACTTTTATTAGTAATAGATGTGCTATATTAGTCAATAGAAACTTAATATCCAAATGTGCATTTTATTATGTGAATTAGGCAGACGTGGACAGACACAGTTGTTGACAAGTGTACATTTGTAAACCAAACAAAAACAATGACAAAATAGAAATATTCCACACCGGATACAATATATTCGGATTTGTTGTATATTTGCAGATGTAAACATGGATTATTTACTGTACAAATATGAAAGACCGGATTAGACAGCTGATGGATTATGAGGGACTGAATGCCGCTCAATTCGCAAAGAAGGTGAACATCAATACTTCTGTACTCTCTCACTTGCTTGGTGGAAGGAATAACCCCAGTTATGACATTGTTTTGAAAATCCTGGAAAACTGCCCAGAGGTTAATGTAGAGTGGTTTATCAGAGGTGTCGGACCAATGTTGAAAGATTCTGTCAAAGTTGATGAATACCCGGACTTGTTCAGTACTCCCTTTATATCTGAGCCACTTCCCCCAATTACTAAGGTGGCTGCCGTAACAAACGAGGTCCCTGTTACAGTAAAAGAACCGGTAGCTTCCACAAAAGACCCCGAGATTCCAAAACAGCGGACAAATATGCAGGCAGATACGGAATATCGCAAGGAAAATGAGGTAAAACAGCCTGAAATTGCACCTAAACCCGCTGTGGTTCAGGTTGATACACCCCCAAAAAACACTCCACGCTCAATCCGCAAAATAGTGATTTTCTACGACGACAATACCTACGAGGAGTTTTTCTCTTCTGATAAAAGCAAATAAGGCTGCAAATTAAAAGTCAGTCTGTCAGCAGGGCACCGGTCAACTGTGACGAAGCTGTGAATCCGTACTTTTCACAATAGTCGGCGATGCCTTCTCCTACTTTCCCGGACAATGACGGGTCGATGAAATTTGCGGTGCCGATTTCTATAGCACTGGCTCCGGCTAACATGAACTCGACGGCATCAGTTGCCGAGGAAATACCCCCAAGTCCTACAACTGGAATCTTTACACCTTTTGAAACCTGCCAGACCATTCTCAGGGCAATCGGTTTGACACAGGCACCGGACAGTCCGCCGGTAATGGTTGACAACTTCGGCCGGCGCTTGGCAGCGTCAATTGCCATGCCAAGCAATGTGTTGATAAGGGATACGGAATCGGCTCCAGAGGCTTCAGCCGCCTTTGCGATGTCAACGATGCTTGTCACATTAGGCGACAGCTTGACCATCAGGTGTTTATGATAGACTTTACGGACGGCTTCCACAACCTTGGAAATACCTTCCGTATTCACTCCGAATGCCATACCACCCTGCTTGACATTGGGACACGAGACATTCAGTTCAATGGCCGGGATGCACTCCAGAGAGTTGACGATTTCGGCACATGCCACATAGTCTTCAATAGTTGAACCCGAAACATTTACTAGAACATTGGTATCCAGGTTGGCAATGCGCGGGTAGATATGCTCCACAAAGTAGTGTACCCCCTTGTTTTGCAGCCCGACGGCATTCAGCATACCAGACGGCGTCTCTGCCATGCGGGGATACGGATTCCCTTCGCGCGGATTGAGGGTGGTCCCTTTGACTATAATGCCGCCAAGCTTGTTGAAATCAACAAAATCGGCATATTCCTCACCATAGCCGAATGTGCCAGAGGCTGTCAGGACGGGGTTCCGCAGGATAAGTCCCTTTCCAAGATCGGTTGTCAAATCTACCATAGCAATTGATTTATATTGAATACCGGACCGTCTTTGCACACACACAAATGCCCCTCAGTGGTCTTTTCCACACAGCAGAGACAGGCCCCCAGACCGCAAGCCATCATGTTTTCCAGCGACACTTCGCAGTTAAGGTGAGCCGCATAAGCCCATTTGGCAACTGCCATCATCATGGGCTTGGGTCCACAGCAGCAGACTTGCAGACCTTTGTTAGCGGTCATTTGCTCCAGGACTGAATGGTTTGTCACGAACCCTTTTTCACCTGCTGAACCGTCTTCAGTTGTGGTATAGACATCTCCGTACATTTGGAAACTATCTATTTGTACAAGGTCTGACTGGCTGCGTCCGCCCAGCAGGAAGGTGGGACGGATGTTGTATTGTGTCTGAAGTACTTTTCCGAAGTAGAGCAGGGGGGCAATGCCTACACCGCCACCTACCAGCAGGTAGTCGGTCGGCTGGGCCTGGCAGGAGCAGCGAAGACAGGGCAGTGTGAAGGAATTGCCAAGTGGCAAGACTATGTTCACAATTGAACCGACTGGTAATTCACACAAGGTTTCGGTCCCTTTACCCACCTTTTGAACCAATAGCCATATCTCGTTGTTTTCTGGTATGACATTGTGGACAGAAATTGGGCGACGCAGGTACGTGGAGGGGGACTGGTCGATGCGAACTTGTACGAATTGACCTGGAAGAATGTTTGGTAGCCTTTCTTCGCATTGCAGTTTCAATAAGGAAACCTTCGTCCACTTTTGTATTTCCACAAGTGTGAAATCACTGATTATCATGCTGTTTTGTAAATGATAATATGTCTATTTTGTATTGCTGTCGAGCAGGTCGGGACGCAGACGTCGGGTACGCTCCATTGCCTGCTCCATTTCCCACTCCTCGACCAGTCGCTGATTGCCAGAGAGAAGAATCTCGGGCACCTTCCACCCCTTATAGTCGGCAGGCCGGGTATAAATCGGGGCTGCCAGCAAGTTGTCCTGGAAGCAATCTGAAAATGCCGATTGCTCATCGTGGATAGCCCCGGGCAGCAGACGAACCACACTGTCGGCAATGACAGCCGCCGCGAGTTCTCCCCCCGTCAGCACATAGTCGCCAATGGAGATTTCCTTAGTAATAAGGTGGTCGCGCACCCGCTGGTCAATCCCTTTGTAGTGGCCGCAGAGGATGATAATGTTCTCGTAGAGCGAGAGCGAGTTGGCCATCCCCTGGTTGAACATTTCGCCGTCCGGGGAGGTGTAAATGACCTCGTCGTAGTTGCGCTGGCTTTTCAGGTCGGTTATGCAACGGTCGATTGGTTCAATCTGCATGACCATGCCTGCAGAAAACCCGAACGGGGCATCATCTACATGGCGGTGCTTCAGATCGGTTGACCAGTCGCGCAGGTTGTGCACATGGATATCCACAATGCCCTTGTTTCTTGCCCGTTGTATTATTGAACAGTTCAACGGACCATCGAGCATTTCGGGAAGAACAGTAATGATGTCTATGCGCATTTTCGGGTTGTTAAAACGTTTTGCAAAGGTAAGCTTTCACGGCTGATAATCAAAACTGACCTTGCGATTCTATGGTATTTGCTATACCTTTGCCCCTCGATTTCGGTGACAGTCTCCCTTTCTGGGCGACTTTTGAGGGAAACCGGTGAGATTCCGGTACAGGACCCGCTGCTGTATGGCCCGAATCAGGCTCTGCCTTGCAAATACCACTGCCCTAAAGGAGCGTCTGCTCCCGGTAAGGTCGGGAAGGAGAGGGAGAGTAGGCCAAAGTCAGAAAACCTGCCGAAGTGTATCTATCCGGACTCTCGGGCGTTAGGGCGAGGATACGAAGGAGGCATGACGGTTCCTGTGTCATCCCCGTATTGTTTCGGAACCAAGCAATTTTTCAACTATGAAAAAACTTTTGTATGCCAGCCTGTTAGGTTTTATGGCAGTGTGTGTAACCGCTTGTCAGAGCGAAAACAAGGACGAAGAGCTTTTAACCGTTGGTTTTGAGCAGGCTCAGTTAGGGACAACAGGGTATGCGGAATCAACCTCCTACAGCGAGTCGGGAATCGTCTTCAGCAACAATTACAATGCCGACTGGGGCAGCTGGTCGGGGTTTGCCGTAAGCAATTGCACTGACACAGAGACCCCCGGATATCTGAACATGTACAGTGTAGCCGCCGGAAAGGCTGCAAGCGGTAAGCAGTTTGCTGTAGCCTTTTACTTTGAAAGTGACGGCCCAAAGTCTTGTAACCTCAAGTTTTCGGATGGTAAGGACCATGTAATAAGGAGTGTTTCCATAGCAAACTCAACATACGGATATCTTTCCATGCTTCAAGGCAGCGCTTTCTCCAAGAAGTTCTCAGACGGGGATTTTCTGGTCATGATTTTCACCGGAATCGACGCTAAGGGAAATACAATTGGAACCATGAAGCATTATCTTGCTGATTTTACAAACGGCAATCACAAACTCTCCACCGATTGGGAAACGGTTGATTTTTCCAGCCTTGGAGCCGTCAATGAAGTTGACATCACTTTTGATTGTAGCGATAAAGGTGACTTTGGCATCAATACCCCGACCTACGCATGTATCGACAACATTATCTATGTGAAGTAATCGAATTATCAGCCGGAGAATAGCACTTTCCAAAAAGATAATAACGGCCATTCGCATGGTGTTTCGTGCAAGTGGCCGTTTTTTCTGTCCAATGCAAGCAGCTCATCCCGGAGGGGATGGTTCTCAATTGAGTTTTCGTACCATCGGTAAAGCTCCTCGTACAAATGCTCGAACCTGTCCGACAAAGTATCGCGCATGGCCTGGTGCTCTTCATCGAGAGATAGGGTTCCGCCAGCTACAAGGTACATTACGTCGTTCACCAGCTTTGTCTTGAGCCGGTGTGTCTGAACACGGTATGCGACGTGGCTGATATGGAGCGATTTTGCAACCACCTCGTTGCCCATGCTCCTCTGAGGCTCCAGTTGGGAGAGGAGCCATCGGAAGACAAGGAATCTGTTCTCCGGCAGCGATGTCTGGTCACAATAGGCAATGGCAGTAGCAATAGTCTGAATCTGCTGCTCATAAGACAATGACGACGGAGCTTTCGAAACATCATCAGACGAAGTAGCTTTTGATGCATCATTAGACGACGTCCCTTCCGATACATTATAATAAGGTGTGTGCCGCACCCGTCCCTTCCTTTTTTCGTTATTCAGAAAGTTCAGATAAGTACTTTCCACCCATCCAAACAATGCCTCCGGACAAAGAACCGTACGAACAGTAGCAAACGGTTTGCGCCCGTCAATTCCCCCATGCAAGTAGAGAAAGAAATCATCCAAAGTATCGTCCAGCTCCCCAACACTTTCACCGTTATTACCACAATAAAGAGCCTCTAATGACCCTTTCATCCTATTATGAATCAAATAATAAGCCGCCTCTCCACTAATCTTGTCCCCAATAGCAATACACCGGCAAAACTCCTCTGCCGAAAATGATAAGAAGTCTGTACGATTACTTTTCATAGTGATAATTTAATACTAAATTACCACAAATGTAATCATATTAATAGAAAGGCCAACTATGTTACTGAAGAAAAATAACATAGTTGGCCAGATAAGATGGTGTCGGTTACTTCGATTGAGTAATCAGATCCATGCCTTTGTGGAGGGCGGCTTCGTTGACGGGAATCAGGTTGTGGTGGCGTTCGGGAAGGGTCTTGCGAAGACCTTTCAGGACAGCTTCGATACTGACTACCGGCTTGATTTTCAGGTAGCCGCCGAGGACAATCATATTGAATGCCTTGCTGTTCTCCATCTCGTTGGCGGCGGCTACTGCATCGACCGTAAAGATAGAGATATCTGTACGGGTGGGCTTGTGGCTGATGCCGTGCGGGTCGTAGATGAGGGTTCCGCCGGGTTTAACCTTGTTCTCGAACTTGTCCATCGACTGCTGGTTGAGGATGATGGCCGTGTCATATACGTTCAGAATCGGCGAACTGATGCGTTCGTCGCTGATAATGACCGTCACGTTGGCCGTACCACCGCGCTGCTCGGGGCCGTACGCAGGCATCCAAGTAACTTCCTTTTCTTCCATCAATGCTGCGTATGCCAGCATTTTACCCATCGACAGCACACCTTGGCCGCCGAATCCGGCTATGATCAATTCTTCGGTTTGCATGATTATCTGTCTTTCAAATCACCCAGTTCATAGAACGGGAACATGTTTTCTTCCAGCCACTTATTGGCTTCGTACGGGGTCTTTTTCCAACCCGAGTTACAGGAGGCTACAATCTCCACCACGCTGGCTCCCTTGCCGGCCATCGAGTTGTCGAAAGCCTTGCGGATGGCTTTTTTTGTCTTGCGGACGGCAGCTGCGCTGTGGACGCTCTGACGGGTCACATAGCATGTGCCTTCCAGTTCAGCCAGCAGATTGGAAATCTTCAGTGGGTAGCCGTTCAGTTCAACGTTTCGGCCGTAAGGGCAGGTGGAGGTCTTCATTCCCTCAAGGGTTGAAGGAGACATCTGGCCGCCGGTCATGCCGTAAATGGCGTTGTT
>DCHH01000028.1:10019-16413 GCA_002315625.1 Bacteroidales bacterium UBA1757 | reverse complement strand
GCGAAGGACAGAATATCAACTATTCAAAATTAAAGCAATATGCTTTACCCGTCCCCCCTCTCTCCGAGCAACGCGCCATCGTCTCCCACATCAGCTCAAAGGTTTCAAAGATAGACACCCTCGTTACAAAGCTCCAACAGGAGATTGAGTCAATAAAGGAATACAAGCAACGTCTTATCAGCGATGTTGTGACAGGTCAGATAAAGGTTTTCTAAGCAAATGGAAGATTACAGTGAATATATCATACAAGGCGAGCCTGACAAAAGGGAGCGTGTAAGGAACTGGATGACTGCCATCGGTTTGCAGGATGTTGATGATCTGAAGCCATCGCAGTACTTCCTTGATACCGTAAAGCAGAATATTGAAGGCAAGATTACGCTTGAAGAAGTACGTAAACTTGTAGATCGGTATTACACCACAAAAGAAGGTCTTCAGCAGGAAAAACGTACTGAAGAAGCTGACAAGGTATCTGTGCGTATTGCCGAACTGATAGCCCACAAGACATTCAGTTTCCGCCCTAACAGCCTTGCTGCAATTCATCGCCATCTGTTTGAAGGCATATACAAGTTTGCTGGCACATACAGAGATTACAACATAACGAAACCGGAACTCGTATTGAGAGGTGACACTGTGAGATACGAATCAGACAACCTGATAAGCGATACATTAGAGTATGAGTTTGATACCGAAAAGAATTTTTCATACGAAGGTCTATCAATGCCTGAGATGGTGAAGCACATCAGCCGTTTTATTGCAAACGTGTGGCAAATCCATCCATTCGGTGAAGGCAACACTCGTACAACAGCAGTATTTACTATACAATTCCTTCGAAGCTTAGGTTTTAAGGTGACAAACGAGATTTTTGCCGAGAACTCCAAGTACTTCCGCAACTCGCTCGTCAGAGCCAACTATACCAATATGCAATATGGGATAGGCGAGACAACAGAATATCTTGAACGATTCTTCCGCAACCTGCTTATGGGAGAAGATAATGAGTTGAAAAGCAGATATATGATCGTGGGTACGAAATGGGAAGACAACAAGAAGGAAGATGCTGAGGATGCACAGGAAAGTACCCAAGAAAACGTTGGTAGTACCCAAGAAAGTACCCAAGAAACATACAAGAGTACCCAAGAAATGATTCTTGACGAAATACGCAAGCACCCTTTCACTACCCGTGAACAACTTGCAAAGGTCGTTGGCATAACTCCAGATGGTATCAAAAAACAGTTGGATAAGCTGAAGAAAGGAAAGGTCATTATGCATGTTGGACCAACGAAAGGCGGTCATTGGGAAATCATAAGATAATAGAAAATGGACACTTCAGAAACAGGACTTGAGAAGATAATCGTCGATTGGCTGAGCGACCAGAATGGGTACGAGCAGGAGACTCCACATGCTTTCAATAAGGATTTTGCCCTTGTTGACAAGTGGGTGGAGCGGTTCATTTCGGAGACACAGCCCGAGAAGGTTGAGCAGTCGATGTGTTTCAAGTCACCAAGTGAGCGACAGAAGTTCTTCACACGACTGTCGGGCGAAATCACCAAGCGTGGCGTGACTGACGTGCTGCGAAAGGGCTATAAGTTCAATGGCTCCACTTTTGACCTGTACTATCCGTTGCCGTCAGAACTGAATCCGAGTGCGAAGGTGGCATACGCTCATAACATCTTTGGCGTTATCCGGCAGGTAATGTACTCAAAGTCAAACAACAACGAGATAGACTTCGTCGTATTCATCAATGGCTTGCCTCTTGCCACCTTTGAATTGAAGAACAACTTCACCGGTCAGACATACGAAAATGCCATTATGCAGTACCGGACCGACCGTGACCCCCATTCGACAGGCTCAGGGCAGGCCAAAGAGCTTTTGCTGCAGAAGAAACGCTGTGCCGTACACTTTGCCATGGACGACTGCCAGGCGTGGATGACTACCGAACTGTGCGGAAAAGACACTTGGTTCCTGCCGTTCAACCGTGGCACGGGTGGCGGTGCCGGCAATCCCGTGGTGGAAGGCGACACCATGACCTCATACGTATGGAAGGATGTGCTGACAAAACAGACGCTGTCAACTATCATAGAGAACTTCGCTCAGGTGATAAGGAGTGAGGACAAAAAGACCCACAAGGAGATGGAAAAGGTAATCTGGCCCCGATATCATCAGCTGGATGCCGTCAGGTCTCTGCTTCATGTTACAAAGCAATCACCAATCGGCAGAAGATTTCTCATACAGCACAGTGCCGGAAGCGGCAAGTCCAACTCCATTACATGGCTGGCTTATCAGCTTGTCACATTACTGCAGGAAAACCAGCAACCGTTCTTTGACAGCGTTGTGGTTGTTACCGACCGTGTCAACCTTGACCGGCAGATACGCGACAACATCCATGCGTTCCAGAGACTGAGCAATCTGGTGGGTTGGGCGGACAAATCCTCCTCGCTGCGTGAACTGCTGCAAGGGGGCAAGAAGATTATCATCTCCACCATTTTCAAATTCTCGTTTATTTTGGACGAGATTGGAAATTCGTTGAAGGACAGGCGTTTTGCCATTATTATTGATGAGGCTCACAGCAGTCAGAGCGGTTCGTTGTCGGCAAACCTCGCTACGGGTATCTCGGGCAATGCGGCACCAGTCGTCCCTCTTTGCGGGGAAGAAGAGAAGCATCCCGGCTTGGTTGCGGAAGATAGGGAGCCGTATGGCCAGCCAAACCAGTCTGAGGACATGGAGGATAAGATTTACAGAATACTGAAAGGAAGGAAGTTGGCAAAGAATGCCAACTATTATGCCTTTACTGCCACACCCAAGAACAAGACGCTGGAAATGTTCGGTGACAGAATAGAGCGTATTGCTTCGACAGGTCTGGCGGAAGTCCCTGATGAACCCCTCTATGTCCCTTTCCATGAATATACAATGAAGCAGGCTATCGAGGAAGGGTTTATTCTGGATGTGCTGAAATACTACACCCCTTACAGCTCCTATTATCGGGTGCTGAAGGCTGTCGAGGATGATCCCGAGTTCGACAGGAAAAAGGCATTGGGCAAGATTCGCTCTTACGTTGAACGTCAGCCGGAAACCATAGAGAAGAAGTCTGAAATCATTGTTGAACACTTCTGCAGGAAGGTGTATATGAAGATTGGCGGTCATGCCAGGGCAATGGTTGTCACATCCAGCATTGAGCGTGCCATTGAGTTCTACAAGAGTATTACAAGAATGCTTGTCGAGCGCAACAGTCCCTACAGGGCGATAGTGGCATTTACAGACAAAGTCATTGACGGTAAGGTGGTTACTGAAGCTGAACTCAATGGTTTCCCCTCCGCGGAGATAGAGCAGCGCATAGAGCAGGAACCATACCGCTTCCTGATTGTGGCCGACAAGTTCCAGACAGGATATGACCAGCCATTGCTCCATACCATGTATGTTGACAAGCAAATCAGCGACTTGAAAGCTGTCCAGACACTCTCGCGCCTGAACCGTTGTCATCCGAAGAAGCATGACACCTTCGTGCTTGACTTTGCCAATGACCCTGAAATGATTCGCCAGGCGTTCCAGCGCTACTACAAGACAACTATCCTTGCCGGAGAGTCAGACATCAACAAATTAAACGACCTTACGGAAATCATCGAGAGGTTCAACTTCTACACTCAGAAGGATGCTGATTCGGTCGTGGAACTGAAGCTGACGGGTAGGGATGATGACCGTCCGAAGACAGACGCCATAATAGATTCGGTCGTGCGACGGTTCAAGGATGAACTGGACGAGGACGGTCAGATAAAGTGCAAGAGTGCCATCAAGAACTTCTGCCGCTGCTATCCCTATTTTGCCGGCATCATGCCGATTGAGAGTCCTGAATGGGAAAGGCAGTATATCTTCTACGCCCTTCTGCTCAAGAAATTGCCAAAACTGAAGATAGATGACGACACTCAGGGGCTGCTTGACGATATCGATTTCGACAAGTACCGCATAGTCAGGGAGGAGGAACGCGCTATTGTTCTCGAAAACGAAGATGCCGCTGTCAGTCCTATTCCGGTTGGTGCAGGAGGCGGCAAACCGTCGCCGGATATGGATGTCCTGTCAAGCATTGTAAAGGACTTCAACGACACCTACGGCAACATCGAATGGAAGAACCGCGACGAGGTGCAGCGTCAGATTGAAGAGCTGCCGGTCCGTATTGCGTCAAGCGTTGATTTTGTCAATGCACTCCGTAACGGCGACAGACAGGTCGCACAGATGACTTTCAACGATGACATCGTCGGCATAGTTGCCGGGATGCTCGAAGAAAAGACAGAGTTCGTCGAGAGGTATTTCAACAACCCAGACTTCCAGAATTTTGTCAATGCCCGTGTATTCCAGGCGGCTGTCCAGCGGTTTGGCGGGACCTGTTCTCATTGAAACCGGGTGGGGACTACAAATTTTTTGTTTGTGAATGTGGGATGTTTGGTGTATCTTCGCGGCGTAAAAACAACTCCTTATTATTAGAGAAGAAATGTCGGCAGCAGTACAAGTAGATGCGCGGAAGGTGACAACGCGCAGATTGCTGGAAATGAAGCAGAGAGGCGAAAAAATCGCCATGCTTACCGCCTATGATTACTCGATGGCCAAGCTGATTGACCAGGCCGGAATGGACATCATCCTTGTGGGTGACTCCGCTTCCAATACCATGGCTGGCAACGTGACCACCCTTCCCATAACCCTCGACCAGATGATTTACCACGGCAAATCGGTGGCGCGTGCCGTCAGCCGTTCTCTTGTGGTGGTCGATATGCCTTTCGGTTCTTACCAGGGCAACTCCAAGGAGGCTTTGGCCAGCGCTATCCGTATAATGAAGGAGACTCATGCCGATGCCGTGAAGATGGAGGGCGGAAGGGAAATCCATGAATCGATTGAACGCATCCTTTGTGCCGGTATTCCCATCATGGGTCATCTGGGACTCACCCCGCAGTCAATAAACAAATTCGGAACATACGCGGTACGTGCACGCGAAGAGGCCGAGGCGCGGAAACTGAAGGAGGACGCGAAAATGCTGCAGGACCTCGGATGCTTCGGTCTGGTGCTGGAAAAGATTCCCGCAGCTTTGGCCAAAGAGGTGACTGAAAGCCTGGAAATTCCTGTCATCGGCATCGGAGCCGGTCCGCATACCGACGGTCAGGTGCTGGTCATGCACGACATGCTTGGCATCACCCAGAACTTCTCTCCCCGCTATCTGCGCCGCTATGCCGACTTGCAGAGTACCATCATTGATGCTTGCAGTCATTACGTTGAAGATGTGAAGGCCTCCGATTTTCCCAACGACAAAGAACAATATTGACAATGATACACCGACCGCTTTTCTGGTCGGTGTTTTTTTGGAAACTCTTCATTAACCCATTAAAATAACATCACAAATGACAACGCTCGACAATTCTAAGGGAATCTACGATGCCCGCACGCTTGGAAAGCCCCGTATGCTTCTTCTTGGTTTTCAGCACCTGTTCGCAATGTTCGGTGCAACAGTTCTGGTGCCCGTTCTGACCGGTCTCTCAGTATCAGCAACCCTGCTTTTCGCCGGTCTTGGTACGCTGCTTTTCCATCTTATCACAAAACGTAAGGTTCCCGCATTCCTTGGTTCGTCGTTCGCTTTCCTGGGTGGTTATGCCGTTGTCAAGGCTATGGGTGTCGGACAGGGAATGACTGAATCGGTCGCCCTTACATACGCCTGTGTCGGTGTGTTCTGTGCCGGTATGCTTTATCTCATCCTGGCTGCCCTTATCAAGGCTTTTGGTACAAAGCGCGTCATGCGTTTCTTCCCGCCGGTTGTCACTGGCCCTATCATTATTGCTATCGGTCTTACACTTTCCGGTTCGGCTCTTAACAATTGCGCCGCTCAGGGTGGACAGAGCTGGGGCATCGCTCTGGTGGCTATCTGCACGGTGATTCTGTTCAATATCTGGGGTAAGGGAATCTTCAAGATTATCCCTATCCTGATGGGTGTGCTTGTTTCCTATCTTTTCGCTTGCGTTACGGGTGCTGTTGATTTCCAGCCCGTCAGAGAAGCTGCATGGATAGGTGTGCCGTTCTTCTGGGAGAATACCGGTCTGTCGGTATTTGCCAATCCTGACTGGAGCTTTCTCTGGAGTGCCGTCATCGCCATCCTCCCCATTGCCCTGGCTACCATGGTCGAGCATATCGGCGACATCTGCTCCATTTCTTCAACTACTGGAATCAATTATCTGGAGGATCCTGGTCTTCACCGCACTCTTATGGGCGACGGTCTTGCAACTTCGCTTGCTGCCATGTTCGGTGCTCCGGCCAACACGACATACGGCGAGAATACCGGTGTCTTGAATATGACCCGTGTCTTTGACCCGCGTGTAATCCGTATTGCCGCTGTCATTGCCGTGCTGCTTTCGTTCTGCCCGAAGTT
>DCHH01000028.1:6997-9961 GCA_002315625.1 Bacteroidales bacterium UBA1757 | reverse complement strand
CTTTACGGTATGATTGCCGCAGTCGGTGTACGCAATCTGGTCGATAACCACGTTGATTTCACAGAATCCAAGAACGTGCTGGTTTCAGCTCTGATTCTGGTTCTGGCCATCGGTATCAACTACGGTCTTGGCGGCTCGATTCATTTCGGTCCGGCTGACGGAGGCCTCAGCCTTTCTGCTCTGGCTATCGCCGCTTTGGTCGGTATCATCCTCAATGCCATACTGCCTGATAGCAACCGCGACTCCCTTATCCGTGGTATGAACCACTTTGATGCCGACCGTCTGGAGCGCGCCGAAAAGGGCGACATCACCCGCAAGCCGGTTGCCCCCAAGGCTAACGAATAATAAAATACGCGTCAAACCGTCATGCTGAACTCGATTCAGCATCCCTTCGGACAATAATAATATGGACTACACAAAGAAATTCTTACTTAGTGAGCAGGATATGCCGCGGCAATGGTACAACATTGCCGCCGACATGCCTGTCAAGCCCCTGCCAATGCTTAATCCGGAAACCCGTCAGCCCGTCACGGCCGACGAGCTCTCAGTCCTTTTCTCAAGGGAGGCTTCGCTGCAGGAACTCAACATGACCGACCGTTTCATCGACATCCCGAATGAGGTTCTTGACCTCTACAAGATTTGGCGATGCACTCCTCTTGTGCGTGCATACGGTCTGGAGAAGGCTCTTGACACCCCCGCTCATATCTATTTCAAGAACGAGAGTGTCAGTCCGGTCGGTTCCCACAAACTAAACTCTTCCATACCGCAGGCTTTCTATTGCAAGGCCGAGGGTACGACCAATGTCACCACCGAGACCGGTGCAGGACAGTGGGGAACGGCTCTCTCGTATGCGGGAAAGGCCTTCGGACTGGAGGTGGCCGTCTATATGGTCAAGGTGAGCTTTGAACAGAAACCCTACCGCCGCAATATCATGCAGAGCTATGGGGCTACGGTCATTGCTTCTCCTTCGATGTCAACCCGTGCAGGAAGAGAAATCATCACAAAGTATCCGAACTACGCCGGCAGTCTTGGAACAGCCATTTCGGAAGCCGTCGAACTGGCCCGTACAACTCCTGAGAAGTGCAAATACTGTCTGGGTAGTACTATGAGCCATGTCTCACTGCATCAGACAATTATCGGTCTGGAAGCGGAGAAGCAGATGGAATTGGCAGGGGAGTATCCCGATATCGTGGTGGCCTGTTTCGGAGGCGGCTCGAACTTCTCGGGAATCGCTTTCCCGTTCATGCGCCATTCGTTTGCCGACCCTTCGCTCAAGACCCGTTTCATTGCAGCCGAGCCGTCGTCATGCCCGAAAATCACCCGTGGCGTGTTCCAGTACGACTTCGGCGACCAGAAGGGATATACTCCGCTGATTCCGATGTTTACGCTGGGTCATGCCTTTGCCCCTGCAAGCATCCACGCCGGAGGTCTGCGCTATCACGGTGCCGGTTCAATCGTGAGCCAGCTGGCCAAGGACGGATGGATTGAAGGTGCCGACGTTGACCAGCTTGAGGCATTTGATGCCGCACTACAGTTTGCACGTGCTGAGGCTATCATTCCCGCCCCCGAATCGTCCCATGCAATAGCTGTGGCTATCCGTGAGGCGCTGAAATGCAAGCGTGACGGTGTGAAGAAAACCATTCTTTTCAACCTTAGCGGCCACGGCCTGATGGACATGGCTTCCTACGACCGTTATCTCTCCGGCGACCTGAAAAACAGCCCGCTTACTGACGACGAACTGCATACCAGTATTGATTCGTTGGAAAAAATCATTTGACCGTTTCATCTTTCAGAAATTATTTTCTACCTTTGCGCCGTTTTTCAGCAAGGACTCGATATGGGCAAACTTGATGCATACAAACTTCCTCTGAAAAGTCTTCCTGAGGGCACTCATCAGTATGAGTATCAGTTGGATACCAATTGGTTCACTCTTATAGACGGTCCCGAGGTCCAGAAGGGGAATGTCAATGCGCAAGCGCTTGTAAAGAACACAGGGTATGTGTATGAGATCCATCTCAAGGTTGAGGGGACGGTGCAGGTGCCTTGTGACCGGTGTCTGGACGACATGCCTATAGAGATAGCGCAGGAAAGCCGTCTTTTTGTGAAGTTCGGTAGCGAATACCGCGAGGAAAGTGAAGAGGTCATCATCATTCCCGAAGCTGATGGTGAGCTCAACATCGCCTGGTTCCTCTACGAAATGATTGCTCTTGCCATTCCCATGAAGCATGTCCACCTGCCTGGCCAGTGCAACAAAACAATGGTCAAGAAGTTGCAGAAGCATACCGCCCGCCGTTCGCAAGACGACGATTCTTACGACGGCTACAGCGACAGTGACTATGCAACCTATTCCGATTCCCCAGAGGATTCTTTTGAGGAAGATTCTTTTGAGGAGGAAGAGGAGAGCAGGCAGCAGACAAATCCCATCTGGGACGAACTGAAGAAACTTAATTTGACAGACAACAATTGATAAAATAAAAGAACTATGGCACATCCTAGACACAAACATTCCAACACCAGAACGGCTAAGCGCAGAACCCATTACAAAGCAGTAGCCCCCACACTGGCTGTATGCCCCAACTGCGGCGCACATTATGTATATCACACCGTTTGCCCCGAGTGCGGTTACTATCGTGGCAAGGTCGCTATCGAGCAGGCCGAAGCGTAAGCCTAAGTAAGGAAAGAAAAGACAATGGAAAGGTCCCGTACTTTTGTGCGGGGCCTTTTTTTTGTTCCTTTTGGATGGAAAATAAAAAACGATTTATTATCTTTACGCGATTTTTAGCAGAAAAAATCAAGTTGTCTAAAATATATCGATATAGATTTTAATTTTTCCTAATAAACCATCATTTTTAACCCAAAAAACAAGTCACATGAAGAAGAGAATGCTTCTTTTGCTGGTATCGCTGATGCTGATACCGCTCGGCCTGTCAGCCCAGAACGTTGCCGTAAAAGGTAATGTGAAGG
>DCHH01000028.1:1198-6946 GCA_002315625.1 Bacteroidales bacterium UBA1757 | reverse complement strand
GTGAAGGTGGTCGGAAACAACAATGTTGGAACTGCCACCGATATCGACGGTAACTTCAATTTTAGTGTTCCAGCTACGGCAAAGCAGTTGGAAGTCAGTTACGTGGGTATGCTGACCAAGACGGTTGCCATTGTCAAGGGACAAGTCATTAGCGTGGTGTTGGAAGAGAACACCGAACTTCTTGACGAAGTGGTCATGGTCGGTTACGGCCAGCAGAAAAAGACGGACGTAACGGGTGCTCTGGCACGCGTCACCTCCGAACAGCTGACCACCCGTCCGGTCAATAACGCTTTCGAAGCTCTGCAGGGCAAGGTCGCAGGTGTGGATATCACCTCCAGTGCACGTCCTGGCACCGTGGGTTCGGTCACCATCCGTGGTACCCGTTCAATCACTGCCAGCAACGACCCTCTGTATGTCGTTGATGGAGTGCCCCTCAGCTCAGGTGGTATCGAGAGCATCAACCCCCTCGACATTGAGAGCGTTGACGTTTTGAAGGATGCTTCCTCGACAGCTATTTACGGTTCACGTGGTGCTAATGGTGTCATCATCGTTACAACAAAGCGCGGACACGAAGGCAAGCTGTCGCTCAACTACGCCGGTTCTGTCACTTTCGAGAACCTGGTTGACAAGCAGCCCGCTATGTCTGCAAGCGACTACATCACCTTCCGCCGTTGGGCTTACTACAACTCATCACCCTCGACCTACACCCCGGGTGACCAGCCCACCAAGGAGCAGGACCAGAACTTCTTTTCAGGCGACCCCGATGCCCTGGCCAATGTCATGAAAGGATGGGCCAACGGTACTTGGGACGGAAGCCTTGTTTCCAACACCGACTGGGCTGCCATGGTTACCCAGCAGGGTCTGACCCACGAACATACCCTCACCGCTATGGGTGGAACCGATAAGGTTCAGGGTAAGGTTTCTTTTGGTTACCTTAACAATCAGGGTACTCAGAAGGGACAGTCATTCGAGCGTTTCACCATTTCCTCAAACGTTGATGTACAGGGTAAGCCCTGGTTCAAGATGGGTATGGGTATCAATGCCAGCTACAGCCTGCAGAAATATGGTTACAGCCGTACCGGTCAATCGACCAGCTCGGGTCCGACTGAAATCTATGCTGCCGCCAAGGCTCTTCCCCGCTACACGGTTCCTTACGACAGCAATGGCAACATCATTAGCCAGCCCGGCGGTTCTGTCGTTAATGCCTACACCGTTGTTGACGAATGGACAAAATCGACCGATGACCGCGAGAATTTCCGAGTTCTCGGTAGCCTCTATGGCCAGCTCGACTTCGGTAAGATGTGGAAACCCCTCGAGGGCCTGACCTTTAAGACCAACTTCGGTCCCGACCTCCGTTTCTACCGCAACGGTATCTTCATCGACCAGAATTCAGCCGTCAAGATGGGTAGCAAGAACTACGCCAAGTCCTCCATGGATCGCTATTTCAGCTGGACCCTTGACAATATGCTGAATTATGAGAAGGTATTCGGTGTAAATAAAATCGGTGTCACCTTGCTGCAGAGCGCCTCTAAATATAATAAGGAGAGCATGAGCGAAAGCGCCAACGCAATTCCCGATGCTAACTACCTGTGGTACAACATGGGGTCTGTTGATATTACCGATGCTGCCACATACGGCGCCGGCATGAGCACTGGTCTGACCGAATGGTCCATGGCCTCATACATGGCTCGTATCAACTACTCTCTGATGGACCGTTACCTGCTGACTGTTTCCGCCCGTTGGGACGGTAGCTCAGTGCTTGCCGAAGGACATAAGTGGGATTTCTTCCCCAGTGCAGCTCTCGGTTGGCGTATCGACCAGGAAGGCTTTATGGAAGATGCCGACTGGGTTAACCAGTTGAAGCTCCGTTTCGGTGTCGGTACGACCGGTAACTCCGCCGTATCTCCCTATTCGACCCTGGGTGCCATCCAGGGATTCTACATCCCGTTCAACTCAGGCAACGAGCAGGCATACGCCACCAACGAACCTTATTACACCAGCAAGATGATTTCGATGGCCAACAAGGAACTCGGCTGGGAAAAGACCACGCAGTACAACGTCGGTATTGATTTCAGCTTCTTCAACGGCCGTTTGGGTGGTAGCATCGATGGCTATACCTCAAGGACCAATGACTTGTTGCTCAGCATGACTATTCCTACCCTGACCGGTTACAACTCTACCGTTGCCAACGTCGGTAAGACCTCTAACAAGGGTATCGAATTCGGCATCAACGCCGTTCCCGTACAGCGCAAGAACTTCGAGTGGATTTTCAACCTGAACTTCGCTTTCCAGAAGGAGAAGATTGAAGAGCTCTCCAACGGCAAGCAAGACGATGTGGCCAACACCTGGTTCATCGGTCAGCCCGTCGGTGTCTATTATACATACGAGTGTGCCGGTCTGTGGCAGGCTGAAGATGCCGCTGAGATGGCCAAATTCAACGAAAAGGGTGCCAAGTTCGAGGCTGGTATGGTTCGTCCCGTTGATCAGAACGGCGACTATGTCATCGATGCCAACGATAAGGTTATCATTGGCCAGAAGAACCCGACCTTCACCTTCGGTTGGAACAACCTGTTCCGTTACAAAGGCTTTGAACTCGGTATCGAACTCTACGGCCGTGCCGGTTATATGGTCAACACAGGCGGTGAGGGCATGTACGGTATGTATGCCCAGAACGAAGTCGATTACTGGACTCCTTCACACACCAACTCTGAGTACCAGAAGCCTATCTACAGCACTGCTGGTGGTGATGCATACTCAAGCCTGCTGGGTTATAAGAACGCCGCTTTCGTGAAACTGCGCAATGTCAGCCTTGGCTACAACCTGCCGCAGAATATTTGCAAGAGCATCAATATGCAGTCTCTGAAGATATATGTCCAGGGCAAGAACCTCGGTGACATCTACTCTTCTGTTTCCATCCGTGACCTCGATCTGGGAACCAGTTACTACAATCGTGGCTGGACCATCGGCCTTCAGGTCGGTTTCTAATGTCCCGTTTCTGTCAAATATCAAACATTAAGACACTATGAAAAAAATAAATCGTCTGATTATGGCAGCCGTGCTGCCTCTGGCAGGAATCATGACTTTCAGTTCCTGCAGCGATTCATTCCTTGAGGAAAATCAGCGTTCGGCCCAGACCACTGAATGGTTCAAGACCGCAGAAGGTATTCAGGACCTGGCTGACGCTCTGTATGCAAATATCCGCTGGCACTTCGGATACGAATGGGCATACGGAATCACTATCTATGGATGTGATGAATTCACTTCTGCAGCCGACTTGACAGCTGAGTGCTGGAACACATACGACAGCCGTCTTCAGGCTACCGACTGCACCACGGCTAACGGTGCTGCCAACAACAACTGCCCGCCCGTCAGCGGACTCTGGGATCAGCTCTATTATGGTATCAACTCGGCCAACACCATCATCGAGTCGGCTGAAATGGTAACGGATGAGGCTATCCGCAACCGTTGCCTGGGTGAGGCCTATTTCCTCCGCGGCTATAATTTCTATCGCCTGTTTGCCCAGTATGGTGCTGCCGTTCTGCAAACAAAGACTGCTACCGGTGTTGTCCGTTCTTTCACTCGTGCAACTGAAGAGGAGATGATTAACCAGGTTATTGCCGACTTCGAACAGGCTTATAAACTTCTCCCCACCAAGACCACTCGCAGTGCCGGTGAAGGTTGGGACAAATATACTGCCGCCCATTTCCTGGCCAAGGCCCTTCTGTACCGCCAGAGCGAGCGCTGCAGCGCTTTCAATTCCGGTTATCCCAAGGCTGCCGACCTGGACCGCGCCATCTCTCTTTGCGACGAGGTGATTGCCGCCCATCCGTTGACCAGCGACTATGCCGACCTGTACTGCACATGGACCGGTACCGACTGCGCCCAGGAAGCCAATGCTGAAATTCTGATGGCTTGCCCCCACAGCGACAGCAATTCCGGCCGTTATGGCAACCGTACCTACAACTACTTCAACCCGCAGTTCTCCAACTTCTCGGGCGGATTTGTACAGCGTGGTCAGTACATCGGCGGTATGGACTTCCAGCGCTGCCGTCCAAACGAATATGCGTACGCCGTATTCGATAATGTGAACGACTCCCGTATGTGGAAGACCTTCAAGACCATCTATGGATACAACAACTACCAGACCAATGAATTCATGCAGGGTAAGGGTTGCCCGGCCGGTGCTGAACCCGCTCTTGGTGACGCTGGTATCATGTTCATCCTCAACAAGAAGGACGATGCACGCTTCATTACCGGAACCAATGGTGACACCCAGTTCGGTACCCTTGGACGTGGAGCTGTCAGCCACACATTCGTCAATCCCGAGACCGGCAAGTGGGTTCCCAATGTCGAGAGCGTCTATGCAAACGGTCAGTATGAAATGAACCAGAATGGTGTAAGCGGTAATCCTGCTCAGTGTAACTTCTTCTGCGGTATCAACAAGACCGATGACGGTTCACGTACTGCTGAAAAGGGTGATGCCCATCGTAACGTGACTATGGCCAGAACTGGTGAGACTTACCTCGTCAAGGCTGAGTGCCAGGGACGTAAGGGTGATTTCTCAGGTGCCCTCCAGACCATCAACGACCTTCGTGCCCGCGCCACCTTCAAGTCGGGTGAAAATCGTGAGGCCTACCACGACGGTTCCATGGCCTTCGCCAAGTCAGCCGGCGGTGATGCCGATAACACAACGGCTACTGCTTCTCTTGGCAAGTGCAAGGATGCTGCTGGAAAGAAGGTTGACAACATGACTGCTTTCAACTGGTCATACATTCCCAAGAACACCTATTACCTCTCAACTGGTATTGCTCAGACTACTGATGCCAGCAGCTTGCAGATTGCTTCTCTGTCTAATCTGCCTGCTGAGGATATGTGGGTTATGAATAAGCTGGGTGTTACCGCTGGTGAAAACCTCGACTGCCTGCTCAACCTCATCATGAATGAGCGCACCCGCGAACTCCTTGGCGAATGGAACCGTTGGGAAGAACTGGCCCGTACCAAACTGTTGGTTGCCCGCGCCAAAGCTTTCAACAATGAAGCTGCCGCCAATGTTCAGGATCGCCACTGCTATCGTCCGATTCCCCAGACCTTCATCGATGCTCTTCAGAACGAAGACGGTACGAATCTGAGCGACGACCAGAAGAAAGCTTGGCAGAACCAGGGCTGGTAATCTATGAAACACCTGCTGAGTACAATATTGTTTCTTTTCCTGCTTGCAGGGTGTCAAAAGCAGGGTGTTGTCCGCTATCAGATGGATGGTGGCAATCCTGAGATTGACTTTCTGGAAGTTCAGGGAGATACTCTATGCCGCTTCTACGGCCCGGGCAATATCGTTTTGGAGTGCCCGTGCCGTCGGGAGCAGCAGGGAGTGCTCAGCATTCAGGTCACTCCACTTATTACTGCACGTCTGCGCATCATCGATGACAGAACCCTCGAAGGGGAGGCTCCATTCTTTGAGGGAGTCTGGGTGCGGCAATGATGTCTGAAAACCTAGTGGTTTTCTCACCCCCCCCCGTGGGTGACCTGTAGTAATCAAAAAATTAGGAGGACGGTTGAAATCTTCAACCGTCCTTTTTTTATCGGTTTCCTGAGCTTTGTGGGTGTTGTCGACGGAGGTGGCGGATATAGTGGTAATCATGAAATGACGGAACGGGCGGTTTGGGTCATTTCGCGAAGGTTGGTTTTGGCGAGGTGTTGGCTGTGGGGTCTGTGGACGGGGGTGGCGGTCCTGATGGTATTCATGAAATG
>DCHH01000028.1:0-1080 GCA_002315625.1 Bacteroidales bacterium UBA1757 | reverse complement strand
GGTATTCATGAAATGACCGAACGGGGTGTTTTGGTCATTTCGCAAACCACGGCAGAGGTAGGGCAACCTTCGGCCGCCACAGCCCTTTGCCGCGCATACCCGCTGCCATACTTCCTCTCATTTTTACCGTTATACTCGCCGCCATCAACATTATGTATGTAAATATTTCGTATATAGTTGAATTACACTTTGAAATTATGTATTTTTGGCGGACTGAATATTCCTTTCTATTATGTCGATTGTTCCAATCTCTTCGCTTTCTGATGTCGGGGTCGAGGTTTATTCGTCTTTGACTGAGGCGCAGCTGTGCGATGACCGTCTGTTTGACGGGGGGCTTTTTATTGCGGAGAGCGGGAAGGTGATTAATGTGGCATTGAATGCGGGGTATGAGCCGGTGTCGTTGCTTACGGAGGAAAAGCACTTGGACGGATATGCACGGCAGGTGGTCGAGCGGGTTGGAAATATACCGGTATATGTCGGTAGCCGCGAACTCCTTAGCGGACTTACCGGCTACCCACTTACCCGCAGCGTGCTTTGTGCTATGAAACGGCCGAAACTTCCTTCTGTCGGAGAAGTGCTGAAAGATGCTCACCGCGTGGTGGTGATTGACAGCGTGGTCGATACGACCAATATCGGTGCCATCTTCCGCAGTGCGGCGGCTTTGGGTGTGGATGCCGTCCTGCTGACCCGCTCTACGTGCGACCCGCTGAACCGTCGGGCTGTGAGGGTGTCCATGGGAACTGTATTTCTGGTACCTTGGACATGGCTTGACGCACCTGTCAGCTCATTGCATGACTACGGATTTCAGACCGCCGCCATGGCCCTGACCGATGAGAGTATTTCACTGGACGACCCGGTTTTGAGAACCATCGACCGTCTGGCCATAGTGATGGGGACGGAGGGCGACGGACTGAGCCATGATACAATTTCTTCTGCCGACTATGTTGTGCGCATACCAATGGCGCACGATGTCGATTCCCTCAATGTGGCTGCCGCTGCTGCAGTTGCCTTCTGGGAACTCCGAAGCCGGCAACCCTAAAATAGACCCCCCCCTTGTTTTTTTCAATCATAAACCATTAT
>DCHH01000008.1:11658-13405 GCA_002315625.1 Bacteroidales bacterium UBA1757 | reverse complement strand
CAACACGGACTGGGTAGGACGTGAGGTGATAGTGAACAGAGTCCCCGTGGCTGTTGCAGCCGAGGGTTACGTGTCACGTCTGAAAGTGGGACAAAGGGGTGAAGCCAGTCCAATCCTTACGATGTCGCTCCAGGACTATAACCGTTCCAGGGCCATCAAGATTCTCGAAACTGTCGTTGACGTCTATAACGAGAACGCCATCACGGAGAAGAACCAGGTGGCGGTCAATATGTCGCAGTTCATCGATGACCGTTTGGTAATCATCGAGAGTGAGCTCGGAAACGTGGAGCACCAGCTTTCCGCTTTTCAGTCTTCCCGTCAGGTTATTTCCGCGAATCAGTCCGCTACTGAATTCTTGAATACCAGCCGTATGTCCAACGCTCAGGCCCGCGACTATGACACCCAGATAAAATGGTTGAAATTTGTCCGCGACTTTCTCACGGACCCGGCCAAGCAGAACGATTTGTTCCCCCAGAACATCGGTGTGGACGATTCCAAGATAGAGGGTTTGATTGCACAGTATAACACTCTGAGAATCAAGTGTAACAACCTTCGCAATGCCAGCAGCGCCGACAACCCGTACGTGGTGGAACTGGAGTCAAGTCTTGCCTCCTTGCGCCAGACGGTGCTGATTTCCATCGACAATACGATCAACGGCATAAATCTGAAGAAGGCGGAAGCTCTCAGCGTCGAGCGCGAAGCTCAGGCAAAGTTCTCTTCTATGCCGACTTGGGCCCGCGAGATGGTGTCCATCGAGCGCCAACAGAAAATCAAGGAGGCCCTTTATACCTTCCTGCTGAACAAGCGTGAGGAGAATGCCCTCACTCAGGCGATGGCTGACAATAATGCCACCCTCATCGATCCTCCAATCGTTACTGTCAACCCCATTTTCCCCAACAGGAACAGGATGTTGGCTTTGTCCTTTTTGCTCGGACTGCTTCTGCCGGCTGCCGTTCTGCTTTGCCGCCTGTTCATGGACAACAAGGTTCGCAGCCGCAGGGATATCGAGTCCGGAATAAACGCTCCCTATCTGGGTGAGTTGCCGGAGATCAAGAAGAAACAGATGGATGAGCATTTCATTGCTTATAAACCGAAGTCGAAAGGTGTGCTTACGGAGGCTTTCCGTATGCTGTGCACCAATCTTGATTTTATGAAACAGGACAGGAATGCGAGCACTGCTGTTTCCTTCACTTCTTTCAGCACGGGCAGCGGTAAGACTTTCGTGTCCTCCAATATGGCATACTGTCTGTCCGATGCCAACAAGAGGGTTGTAATGCTGGACCTTGACCTGCGCAAGCGCAGTCTGTCAGCACATTTCAACTGCAAGCATCATACTAAAGGAGCCACCAACTTTATTCTGGATGACCAGTTGACTCTGGATGATATCCTGGTCAGGAACGTTGTGGGAACGGTGGATCTGGTTCCGGCCGGTGCAATGCCTCCGAATCCCGTGGAATTGCTTTCACGTTCACGTCTGGATCTGCTTATGGAGCAGTTGAAAGAGCGTTATGACTATATTGTCATCGATTCCGTGCCTGTCGATATGCTGGCTGATGCCCACGTTGTGAATCGCATTGCCGACATAAACCTCTTCGTGATTCGTGCAGGCGTGCTCGATAAGAGAATGTTGCCTGTCGTGGAAGGGCTTTATGAGAAAGGTACTCTCAAGAACCTTTGCACTTTGCTGAACGGATGTGAGGTGCGTCGCGGCTATGGCTATAAGTACGGTTATGGTTACGGCTATGGC
>DCHH01000008.1:7803-11642 GCA_002315625.1 Bacteroidales bacterium UBA1757 | reverse complement strand
GGCTACGGCTACGGTTATGGCTACGGTTACGGTTATGGCTATGGCTACGGCTACGGAGAGAAGGAAAAGGCCGATGATGACGATGAAGAGGATAATTCTGAAAAGAAAACTAAGAAAAAATAACCTTGAATACGAACTAAAAACTTGAGCTGATGATTATTGCTGTTGATTTTGATGGAACTATTGTGGATCACGAGTATCCCGAGATCGGACGAGAAAAACCTTTTGCGATTGATGTGTTGCGAAAATTGGCTGAGGAGGGGAACAAGATAATTCTGTGGTCTGTGCGTGAGGGAGAACTGCTGGATGAAGCTGTGCAATATTGTAAGGAGAGGGGTTTGGTATTCTATGCCGTCAACAGTGAAGAACCGTCCAACGCTCTTTTCGGCGGGGCTCAGAGTACTCGCAAGTTGCGTGCCGATTTGTATATCGATGACCATAATCTGGGCGGACTGCCCGAGTGGGGCGAGATTTACGAGATGGTGAATCAGAAGCGTGAGGCGAGAAGAACCGTCACTCATCGTCACCGTTTCAGATTGTTCAGACGAAAATAATGGATGCCGCTCAGACTATTCTTTTGCTTTCGGCGATATCGGTTGTAGGCATCGCTCTTGGGAAAATTAATATAAAGGGAATCTCTTTTGGGGGTTCTCTTGTTTTTTTCGTGGCCATTGCGGCCGGGCATTTTGCCGGCAAATATGGGGTTGAAGCGAATGTGGCGATGATGGATTATGTAAAGAATTTCGGTTTGGTGCTGTTTGTGTATACGTTGGGACTTCAGTGCGGTCCGGGATTTTTTTCTTCTTTACGCCAGGGAGGCATCAAGGTAAATATGTGCTCGATGGGCAGCGTACTGTTGTCCACCCTGTGCACTGTGGGTATCGCTGTGCTTGTGGGAGTGGATGCACCCAAGGCTGTGGGCCTGCTATGTGGCTCCGTGACTAATACGCCAGCCCTGATTGCTGCCCAGCAGACCGTCCTGGATATTGATCCTTCCGCCGTCCAGCAATCGAACGATGTGGGTTCTGCCTATGCGGTGGCCTATCCTTTTTCTGTTCTGGGCGTGTTGCTGTGTATAATAATATTAAAGTGTATATTGCCTGGAAGTTTTGCAAAATCTGTAGGTAAAGCGAAGGATAAGTACACTTTTGTTGTGGAGATGCGCGTTACCAATCCGGATCTGTTCGGCAAGACTGTCGCTCAACTCCTTGGCCAGAGCGGTATACGTTTTGTGATTTCCCGCCGTTGGCACGATTCTGCGGTGGAGATCCCCTTGTCCGATACAGTCATTGAGAAGGATGACCGCCTGTTGGTGATATGCTCGCCGGACGATGAATTTAGGCTGAAGGAATATTTCGGGGAAGAGGTGGATAAGGATTGGAACCGTTCGGATATTGACTGGAACTTGATTGACAGGAAACTGGTCAGCCGCAGCCTCCGTGTTACGAACAAGGAGATTGTCGGCCGGGATTTGAGCGAGTTGAAGTTGCGCAATAAGTTCGGGGTGAATATCACCAGGATATACAGGTCCGACGTTGTGCTTCTGCCTGCTGCCGGCACAAAACTGCAGTTCGGCGACCGTCTCACCGTGGTGGGGGATGAGGAGAGAATAAAGGCTATGAGCAAGGCTGTGGGAAATGAGGAGAAGAAGTTGAATGACCCTCAGCTGATTCCCCTGTTTTTCGGAATTTTTATCGGCGTACTGCTTGGAAGCATCCCGGTTGCCATCCCTGGAATGAGTATGCCGGTGAAGCTTGGTATAGCCGGAGGCCCTATCATTGTAGGTATACTTATGGGAGCTTTCGGAACGAAACTGGGCTTTAATGTGTATACTACCCATTCGGCAAACCTGATGCTGCGTCAGCTGGGCATCACGACTTTCTTCGCTGCTTTGGGTTTTGGTGTGGGCGGAAATTTTGTGGAGACGGTTTTCTGTATGGAAGGTTTGAAGATGGCCGGACTCTCTGTCATTGTGGCTATGCTGCCATTTACAATAATGGGTCTGTTTAACGACAAGGTGCTGAAGATGGATTTCGGTCAGAACGTGGGCCTGCTCTGCGGCAGTATGACCAATCCCAACGCTCTCTCTTATGCGTCGTCTGAACTTGATAATAATTCTGCCGCTGAGGCTTATGCAACAGTGTATCCCCTGACTGTATTTTTCAGGGTGTTCATTGCGCAGATTCTGATAATTGTTTTCTGGTGATATGATGGATGGTGAAAAGGGGTGTGCTCCGAGGGTCTCGTTATGGGAACTTTTCTGGGTAATGTTCAAAATAGGGGCCTTCACGGTCGGCGGTGGCTACGCGATGCTGCTGGTCATCCAGAGGGAACTGACTTCGCGCAAATGGATAAGTGAGGAGGATTTCCCCGACCTGATTGCACTCTCACAGGCTGCACCCGGGCTGCTGGCTGTCAATATCTCGATTTTTGCGGGCTACAAGGTACGCGGAAATGCCGGGGCTGTCGTGGCGACGCTGGGCAGCTGCATGCCTCCTTTTCTGATTATTCTGATTATTGCGGCTGTGTTTGGCGGTTATGCGGACAATCCCTATGTGGTGAAAGCTTTCAAGGGAATGAGGCCCGCTGTGGTTGCGCTGATTGCCGTGCCTATGATAAAGATGGCCCGTGCCGGTTGCAAGGCATGGTGGCAGTGGGCTGTCGCTGCGGTTGCGCTTGCCCTGGTGGCATTCCTGGAGGTATCTCCGGTGTATATTCTGGTTGTGGTGATTGTGATTGGCGTGATGTTCGCTGTCTTGAGGGAGGGGAGGGGTAAGCAATGATTTTTTGGGAACTTTTCTGGCACTTTTTCATCATTGGCCTTTTCACGATAGGCGGAGGCTACGCGATGCTGCCGCTGATACGCCACGAGGTGGTTGCCGAGCACCGGTGGATTACCGACCAGATGTTCACCGATATGGTGGCAATCAGCCAGATGACCCCCGGCCCGATTGGCATCAACACCGCAACCTACATCGGCTACAGCGTGGTCCACGGGATGGGCTATGGCCAGTTCTTGTCTGTGCTGGGTTCCTTTACGGCGACCTTCGCTGTGGTCTTGCCGTCCTTTTTGATTGTATTGGCGATCTGCCGTGTATATACCCGCTTCAACCATTCAACAATTTTCACCGGCACGATGAGTTGGCTGCGCCCCTGCGTGGCCGGCCTGATCGGTGCGGCGGCGGTGATTCTCATCACTCCGGAGAATTTCATCGATTGGAAGAGCTGGGTGATTTTCGTCGCCTCTTTCCTGGTGACGATGTTTACAAAATTCAATCCGATTTTGACCTTGCTGGTCTGCGCCGGCATCGGTCTGCTGGTGTATTAGGTCCCGGTTTCCGCTTTTATTTGCAAGTCACCAGCGTGCCGACCTTTTCGCTCTTGAGCAGAGCGCCGAGGTTGCCCTTCTTGTTCATGTCGAATACCACTATGGGCATGTTGCCCTGGTCGCAGAGGGCGAAAGCTGTCGCGTCCATGACTTTGAGGTGGTCGGAAAGGGCCTTGTCGAAAGTTAACGTCTCATATCGAACGGCGTTGGGGTCCTTTTCGGGGTCTGCAGTATAGACACCGTCAACTCTTGTGCCCTTGAGCAGAGCATCGGCACCGATTTCCAGAGCACGGAGCGCCGCGCCACTGTCGGTGGTGAAGAAGGGGTTGCCTGTGCCGCCGGCAATCAATGCGACTCCTCCGGCTTCAAGAATAGCCACGGCCTTGTCCCTCATATAGTAGTTTGCAATAGGCTCCATAGGAGTGGCGGTGAAAACTTCCGCTTTGACGCCGCGGGCGCGAATCGCCATGGCGAGCGCCAGCGAATTGATGACGGTGGCGAGCATCCCCAT
>DCHH01000008.1:6925-7709 GCA_002315625.1 Bacteroidales bacterium UBA1757 | reverse complement strand
GCCGCGGAAAATATTGCCGCCGCCGATGACGATTCCAATCTGGTGACCTGCCTTCACTGCGGCGACGACTTCGTCCGCATATGCTGCTACCCATTCTTCGTTAATACCTTCCCCCGCAGGGCCTCCGAGGCTCTCTCCGCTGAGCTTCAACAATACTCTCTGATACATGTGTCTATCGATGTTAACTTTACAAATTTATCAAATTGTTGCGAGATAACCAAAGGAAATTACTATATTTGCACGATATAAGAAACAAAACAAAGATTTTATGGCGAACATATTCCAGACATCCATCGGCAGGAAGCTGATTATGAGTATTTCGGGAGGCTTCCTTATCATTTTCATGCTTCTTCACTCCACCATCAACTTTTTCTCCGTACTTGACTCATTCAGAGGATCTTGGGGTGCGGCGGCTGATGCTGAGCCTTCGGGTTGGTTCCAGCTTGGATGTGACTTCATGGCTCTGCCTATAATCGACATTATGGTGCCCGTACTCGCATTCGGATTCTTCATCCATATCGTGTATGCCTTGATTCTCAACTACCTCAATCTCAAGTCCCGCGGCGGTCTCTGCCGTTACGAGGTGTCTTCAAAGGCAAAGACAGATTCTTTCGCGGCAAAGAATATGATTTATCTTGGACTGATTGTTCTTTTGGGCATCGCCCTTCACCTCACGCACTTCTGGCAGTATATGCAGCTTCAGGAGTGGACCGGCGGCGAGGCTGAGAATCCTTATGTGCTTCTCGAAATGACCTTCAAACCCCTGTGGGTTGTAATCCTCTAT
>DCHH01000008.1:6565-6778 GCA_002315625.1 Bacteroidales bacterium UBA1757 | reverse complement strand
ATCTGGCTCGCCCTTACCACCGTAGCGATTGTTGCCTATTGCCACGCAAACGGATTATTCGGCTTGAACAGCGTGTTGAATGCATAGACACAGCAAGTAATAAAATAGAGCCGGTCATACAGTGCCGGCTTTTTTCATTAAAGAAGATTATGAAACAGAAAAGATATTTTTTACAGGAAAGTGAAATTCCTGACAAATGGTACAATATTGTGG
>DCHH01000008.1:0-6401 GCA_002315625.1 Bacteroidales bacterium UBA1757 | reverse complement strand
CGCAGCACTCCTCTGGTCCGCGCATACGAACTGGAAAAGGCGCTTGATACTCCCGCCCACATATATTTCAAGAACGAGAGCGTTTCCCCCGTGGGCTCCCACAAGTTGAACTCCGCTATCCCACAGGCATACTATTGCAAGCTGGAAGGTGATACCAACGTGACGACAGAGACAGGAGCCGGTCAGTGGGGAACAGCCCTTTCTTATGCAGCCAAGGTGTTCGGTATCGAAAGCGCCGTTTATCAGGTGAAAGTGTCATACGAGCAGAAACCTTACCGCCGCGCTGTCATGCAGGTGTTCGGAAGTCAGGTCACTCCTTCACCCTCGATGAGCACAAGGGCCGGCAAGAACATCCTCACCGCCACCCCCAACCATCAGGGCTCGCTGGGAACGGCAATTTCCGAGGCGGTCGAGTTGGCAACGATGACCCCCGGTTGCAAATACACCCTGGGCAGCGTGATGAATCATGTCTCCCTTCATCAGACAATCATCGGACTTGAGGCGGAGAAGCAGTTTGCAATGGCCGGCGAATATCCCGATTACATTGTGGCTTGTTTCGGCGGTGGTTCCAATTTCGGCGGACTGGCATTCCCATTTATGCGCCACGTTTTTGACGGAACCCATAAAGACACGCGCTTCATTGCGGCCGAACCGGCATCTTGCCCGAAGATGACTCAAGGCAAATTTGATTATGATTTCGGTGATGAGGCCGGCTATACCCCTCTGATTCCGATGTATACCCTGGGCCACGATTTCCGTCCCGCCAACATTCACGCCGGGGGACTCCGTTACCATGGCGCCGGAATGATTGTGTCCCAGCTTTTGAAAGACGGTTTTATGGAAGCCGTCGATGTGAAACAGCTGGATTCTTTTGCCGCCGGCGTTCTTTTCGCCAGAACGGAGGGAATTGTTCCGGCTCCCGAGAGCTGTCATGCCATCAGCGCGGCAATCGACATCGCCAAAAAATGCAAGGAAAGCGGCGAGAGCAAAGTTATCGTTTTCAACCTGACCGGTCATGGCTTGATGGATATGACCGCATACGATCAGTATCTGGCAGGAAACTTAGTGAACTATTAATCGAGAGAAGTGCTCCTGTTCGCGCTCATATTGACTTTGCGCCACCTTTTCTACGATAAAGGCTGGCTCAAGTCGTCTCAGACGGAAATTCCGAGCATCTGCGTTGGAAACCTCAGCGTCGGCGGAACAGGCAAGACTCCGTTCACTGAATTGATAATCAGGACATTGAAGGAGGACAGAATAGAGGCCGCCGATTCGGAACTTTATGGATTCACCGGAAGTCTTTTCGATGTCGTGCCGAAGTCTGTGGCCGTGGTGAGCCGCGGATACAAACGCAAGACCAAAGGCTTCCTGCAGGTGACAGCTGACGGTTCGGCGGAGCAATTCGGCGACGAGCCTTTGCAGATAAAGAGAAAGTTTCCCGATGTGACAGTAGTGGTGGATGAGAACCGCACCGAAGCTTGCGCAAAACTGGCCCATCCGGATACTCCGGGTTATGGCCGCCCTGACCTTATTATCCTTGATGATGCATATCAGCATCGGAAGGTCGTCCCGACACGCTCGATATTGCTCACTACATATTCGCGTCCGTTCTTTCACGATGTCCTGCTTCCGATAGGCAGGCTTCGCGACCTGCGTTCCCGCGCAACGAAGGCGGATATGATAGTCGTGACAAAATGCCCGTCATTTATTGATAATGCAGGACGGCAAAAATGGGCGAAGAAAATCGGCCTGAACGATTTCAATCTTGAGACCTGCGAAGGTGTGAACAGGGAAGGAAAGGTTCAGAAGCTTCTTTTCGCAACCATCAACTATGAAAAGCTCAAGAGCGTCTTCCCGGAAGGTGACCCCAGGTACACACATTCAAAGAGTATGCTCCTGTATTCGGGCATCGCCGATGACGGCCCCCTCACCAGTACATTGTGCGAAACGTACAAAATGATGGAGCATATATCATATCCTGACCACCATTTCTTTTCAAAAGCCGACATCAGATCTATGGAAGATGCGGCCAAGCGTTATCCTACGGCCCTGCTTGTGACGACGGAGAAAGATGCCCAGCGCCTATTGGCCGCGAATGTGAACGATGAACTGCGCAAGCGTCTTTTTTATGCTCCCATCAGCACCAGAATGCTTACAAATGAAGAACAGACAATATTAAAAGATTTCATTAACAATTAATCTTCTACAACTATGACCGAGAAAGCAAACCAGATTGTCGAGAAGGCCAAAGAACAGATGTCTTCCGCATCTAAATTCCTTGAAGAAAGTCTCAAGACTTACCGTGCCGGAAAGGCTAACCCCCTGCTTTTCAACAACGTGATGGTGGATTACTATGGCAGCAAATGCCCTCTCCCACAGGTGGCTTCCATTACAACCCCTGATGCGAAAACCATCCTCATTCAACCTTGGGAGCGCAATATGATAGGTCCCATCGAAAAGGCCATAATGGATGCCAATGTGGGTATGACTCCCCAGAACAACGGTGAGGCGATCCGCTGCACTGTTCCTGCTCTTACCGAAGAGCGCCGCAAGGAACTCATCAAGAAAGCCAAGGCTGAAGGCGAGAATGCAAAGAACGTTATCCGCAATGCCCGCCGTGATGCCATAGATGCTTTGAAAAAGCTGATTAAGGAAGGCCTCGGAGAGGATATGGAAAAAGATTTCGAGGACAAAACACAGAAAGAGACGGATGCAGCCGTTAAAACTGTGGAGACTCTCGTAGCAAACAAAGAGAAAGAGATTCTTACGGTATAGCCGTACATAGTATGACAGTAGGAATAGTCGGAACGGGCCTTATTGGAGGCTCGATTGCAATTGATTTGCGCCGCCGCGGTTTCGCGGACAGGCTGTTGGGTGTCGAGGCTGACAAGGTCAATGCTGCCGCAGCCTTGGAACTCGGCATAGTGGATGCCGTTGTAAACCTCGAAGAGTGCGCCGCGCAGGCCGATATTGTGGTTGTTGCCGTGCCTGTCGGGACTGCGGTCAAACTGTTGCCGCAGATTCTCGATATGTTTGCAAGTCTCCCGGACGGCGGACGCAAGGTCCTGATGGATGCCTGTTCCACAAAATCCGCTGTCATTGAGGCTGTACGGAATCATCCGATGCGGGGACGCTTTGTAGCGAGTCATCCTATGGCCGGCACTGAATACAGTGGCCCCAGGGCGGCCTTGAGCGGTATGTTCGACGGCAGGGCCTGTGTGTTTGCGGATCCTCAGGATTCGGATACGGACGCTTTGGAAATCGCCGAAAAATTGTATGACAAGTTATGTATGCGTGTCGTTCGCATGAGCGCGGCGGACCATGACGTTCATACCGCATATGTGTCCCATCTGTCACATGTCATATCCTTTGCGCTGGCGCTGACCGTGCTGGAAAAGGAGAAAGATGAAAAGCATATCTTCGACCTGGCTTCCGGCGGTTTTTCTTCAACCGCCCGTCTGGCAAAAAGCGGCGCCGACATGTGGGTGCCCATCCTGCTTCAGAACAGGGACAATCTGCGCCGGGTGATGCATACGTACAGCGCTTTCCTGGAAGATTTCGACAAGGCCCTCGAAACCGGCGATGAAAAGGCTTTGCGTTCACTTATTGACAACGCCAACAGAATTAAACGGATAATACGATGAAAATGGATATACTGCCCCCGAGCGAATGGGGCTTCTTCACACTTCCCAGACCTTGCGTAATCGCTGGCCCTTGCAGTGCCGAATCTGAGGAACAGGTTCTTGAAACGGCAGTCGGACTGCGTAAATTCGGCATTAATATGTTCAGAGCCGGTATCTGGAAGCCTCGCACCCACCCGGGATGTTTCGAGGGAGTGGGAGCTCCCGGCCTGAAATGGCTCCAGGAGGTGAAGAAGCAGACCGGAATGAAAGTGTCCTGTGAGGTTGCATCCACCCAGCATGTCTTCGAATGTGTGAAGCACGGAGTGGATATGGTATGGATTGGGGCCCGCACAACCGCCAACCCCTTCCTTGTCCAGGAAATCGCCGAGGCTCTTCAGGGAACCGATATGACTGTGCTCGTCAAGAATCCGGTCAATCCCGACCTTGACCTTTGGATCGGGGCATTCGAAAGGTTGAACAACTGCGGCATCCGCAAATTGGGAGCCATCCATCGCGGCGTCTCAACCAGCCAGAAGATAAAATATCGCAACGATCCGGCCTGGGACATGGCAATCGGTCTGCGCTATAAAGTCCCCGAACTGCCCATATTCTGCGACCCCTCCCATATGGCCGGCAAGCGTGAGTATATCAAGGAACTGTCCCAGCGCGCGCTCGACCTCGGCTTCGAGGGTTTGATGATAGAATCCCACAACTGCCCCGATTGTGCCCTGAGCGACGCAAAGCAGCAACTCACCCCCGCAGACCTGCTGAACCTCCTGGAGGGCCCTGACCACATTGTGGTGCGTGACGGAGATACCCAGGACAGCTCATTCCGTGAGAATATGGTCCAGCTTCGCGCAAAAATTGACGTCATTGATGAGAATATAATCAACCTGCTCGCACAGAGAATGGAGGTTTCCCGGAAAATAGGGGAGTTCAAAAAAGAGCACAACATCCCCATTATCCAGGCGGCACGGTGGGATTCCGTCTTGGACAGGATGATTGAGGCCGGTACACAGGCGGGCCTTTCCGAACAGTGTGTCCGTGACGTCTTCAATGCAGTTCACGACGAATCTGTCGATGTGCAGCATAAAATGCTGTAACTTTTGGCAAATACGAAAATTATTGCTACCTTTGCACCCCCTATAGGTTATAGGGACGCAGTAATTAAAGAAGTTTTATTATTTAAAAAAACTTCTAAAGTATTAACCAAAATTTCAAGACAGTGGACACACTAAGCTACAAAACTATTTCTGTCAAACAGTCAGAAGTAAAGAAGGAGTGGTATGTGATTGACGCTACTGATCTGGTGCTCGGCCGTCTCGCCAGCAGGGCTGCCCTTATCCTTCGCGGTAAGAACAAACCCAGCTACACGCCTAACCTTGACTGCGGTGACAACATCATTGTCATCAACGCTGAAAAGGTTAAGCTCACAGGCAAGAAAATGACCGACCGCGTATATCATCATTATTCCGGTTATCCCGGAGGATTGCGCGACTTCACACCCGAGCAGTTGCTCAAGAAGAGACCTACAGAACTCCTCAGGATGTCAGTAAGGGGTATGCTTCCTAAAAATCGTCTCGGCAGGAAAATCCTCGGAAACCTTTTCATTTATGCAGGTCCCGAGCATCCTCACCAGGCACAAAACCCCAAAGAACTTAAGTTGAACGAAATGTAAAAATGCAGAGCATGAACACAACAAACGCCCTTGGAAGACGTAAAACAGCAGTTGCTCGCGTCTACATTACCGCCGGTAAAGGCAATGTCGTCATCAACGACCGCCCCCTCGAAAAATACTTCAAAGAGGACGCTCTCCGTTATATTGTCGGCCAGCCTTTCGCCATCACCGGTACTGTAGGTCAGTTTGACATCAAAGCCAACCTCGACGGTGGCGGAATCAAAGGTCAGGCTGAAGCATTGAGGCTCGGTATCGCACGTGCACTTTGCGAAGTGGACAAAGAAGCATACCGTCCCGCCCTCAAAGCCGCAGGATTGCTTACACGTGACGCCAGAGAGGTGGAGCGCAAGAAACCCGGTCAGCCCGGTGCACGTCGTCGCTTCCAGTTCTCCAAACGATAGTCACACTTACGTTTTTTTGCTGCTGCGGGTTAAAATTTCGGAGACTATCGGCAGGTGTGAACCGCCCGGCACTGCTCCCCAATTGCCCAACGCGCACCAATCACCCGGACCGGCAAGGCCGCTACCAGGGTTGATGAACAACAAAAAATTAAAAATTAACAGAAATGCCTAGAACAAATTTCCAAGAATTGCTTGATGCAGGTGTCCACTTCGGACACATGGCGCGCAAATGGAACCCCAAAATGGCCCCTTATATTTTCGACCAGAAGAACGGGATTCACATTATCGACCTGCATAAAAGTATAGTAAAAATTGACGAAGCTGCAGCTGCCGCAAAACAGCTTGCACGCAGCGGTCGCAAGATCCTTTTCGTCGCCACAAAGAAACAGGCAAAAGACATCGTGGCCGAGAAGGCAACAGCTGTCAATATGCCTTACGTGACTGAGCGCTGGCCTGGTGGAATGCTCACCAACTTCATGACCATCCGCAAAGCAGTCAAGAAAATGAATACCATCGACAAGATGAAAGAAGACGGTACTTATGATACGCTTGCAAAACGTGAGCGTCTCCAGGTAGACCGCCAGAGGGCCAAACTTGAGAAGAACCTCGGTTCCATCAAGGACCTCAACCGTCTTCCCTCAGCATTGTTCGTAATCGATGTCCAGAAAGAGATGAACGCTATCAAAGAGGCCAACCGTC
>DCHH01000011.1:34324-40369 GCA_002315625.1 Bacteroidales bacterium UBA1757 | reverse complement strand
CCCAGGCACGGCGATAGTCTTCTATTCGGTCGCACTTGGTGTAGGGGGCATGGTAGGTTACCTGCTGACCTCCGTAGAGTTCACTCTTCTGCGGGTCGATTGTGTGGACGTAGGCGGCTTCGGCTCCCTTGTAGCCGACTATCTCGTCTTTCCCGTTCCTGATTGGTTCGCCTTGCATGTCATTCCAGGCCGGGCGGTCGAGACCTACACCGGTCAACCCTTTTGAACAGGTGAAGACGATATTTCCTTTCTGGTCGTACCAGGTGTCGTTCTCGTTCTGCTGGAGCACGGGGAACTGGATGGTGTATATCATCTCCAGGTCTTCGAGGGTCAAACCCAGTGCCATGGCCGAGATTACGTCTATCTCTACAAGTGCCATTCTGCGCTCGAAGTAGTTACGCAGAGGGATGTCCCATGCCCAATCGTCATGCAGCGTGTTGAAGGGCTTCAGGCGATGGTCGTCTATGCTCCATGTCTCGTCCTTGTATGCTCCATCCCACATCTCATTCCAGAGGTCAGCGTATGCTGTGGTCAGGCAGTTGAGAAGGAGGGTACGAGTGAAGAGGGCTGGCTTGTATTTGTCGGAGATGCCGAGAGGAAAGGAATCCAATCTGCTAACAGATAAATTACTAGCTCCTATTGTCTTGGTATAGAAATCTAGCAATACAGAAATCGACAAACCACACAATTCAACAACTTGATCATTTTTCAGAAATTCAACAGAACATACTGTATGAATATGTGAGGTGCGTGGAGGTATTATACAACTTACCAATGTACGTTCTGCTGATGGCCCCAACATATTTCTATATGCTACGCGATAACTATCAATCCATATTGTTTCTTTCAAAGGTTTTTGGCCAATTATAATATCGCTTAGTCCCTTTACGTATGATTTATAATTGACTAGTGGAACATTGGGGCGATAATTGGTTCTTTGCAAGTCATTTTGCTTTTTTGTCAAATCTAATATGTCATAATCTGAATTCAACACACATTGAGAATATGGTGTTTTATAGACAGGAATTCCAACATAAAAGTGAGGACCACTAAAAACCATTTCATAGTCTCTTACTATTGGGTAATAGTTTTCTACACGAGTTATCGTACCATCTATTACTGCACCTGTGTTATGCATTCCCTCTGTAATAACCTTTGTTACATTTCGTAGATGCGGAGATTTTGATAAGTTTAGAAGAATACTAATCACATTTTTTGAATGGATAGAAACCAATTTTGTACCCAAAGAATCTTCTCCATTTTCAAATGTTGTACACAAAACGTTTAGTTCTGCCTCAGTAAACCGAACAATACGGTCTTTGTGTGCATTCACATTCCATTTTCCTTCCTCGTCTTTGATACCGCCACATATTCCGTGACCATCATGTGCAAAGCATCCATCGATAGTATTAGGATGGAACAGATTATGAATAGACAGAAAGTCTATCTCGTCCTTGTGAGAGCCATATATCTGCTCACCATATTTTGTACAATGATGAACTTCTGCAAACAAGCATAGTTCATTTGTGTATTGGAAATGATAACGCAGACGTGGATAAATCTCCTTACGCAGAGGTTGTCCCTTGGGGTCGTCATATACGGTTTCCGGATGCAACAATCCCATAAATCCCTTATCAGACATCATAGAGAAGCCATTCTCGAGAACACATTTGTAGAGGTTTGTCTGCTGACCAACCAACAATGGATAGTTACAGTGTGCGTTCATAAAGATAGCGCTACAAGCCGTCTCCATTTCCTCAGAGCGATAAAGCTCTTCGGTAGCAGGAATCTGAGCAAACATCCGGTCACGCATCTTACGGGCATCAGGAGCCGACACCTTGCGAATAGCCACCTCAGGGTACTTCTCCGAAAGAATTCCCTGCTCGTCAAACTCCAGCTTCAGCCATGGCGGATTACCGCAAATAACATCGAATCCGTCCCTAAGCCAGAACACCTCAAGGAACTCAAGCATTGGGTGGAAAAAGTGGTAGCGCTTGCTCAGGCGATCGACAATCTTGAAACGGAGCGAGTTGTCGAAAAGGGAAGTTGCTGCACCTTGCACCTCGGTAAGAATCTGCTCCTTGCTCATCTGCACAATCTCCGACTCCTCCTCCGATTGCCTGCCATACTCTAACGAAACGTCCTCACGAAACAACGGCCCGGATTCCCGTTCCTCCAACTCGTGCTGATAGAACAAGTCGCTCATCTGCCCCTCCGGGAACATACTAAGTTGTCCATTGCCGTCAACAGAATAGTTGCGGCTCAGAGCCTTGGCCGTTCGCCTGTTTATTTGCTCGTCGCTCACATTGAGCATAGCCTCGATGTCGTTCCAATACTGCTCACGTTCAGGAAGGGCTTCTGCATCCTCGATGTTCCAGAAGAAGAGCGAGCACCAGTAATCCATCACCATCTTCAATCGGAAGTAGGCATTGTCGTGACGATAACGCACATCATTCAGACGTTCCTTCTCCTCGTACGAATCGAAGTTGAGCACTGGCGAACCCGGCACACCCCACAGATTAACCTTGTTCTGTGTGAGGTTCTCCACACTCTGCTGGAACTGGAAATACTCCTTGAGAAGCACATCAATCTTGCCTGACAGACGCTGCAGACGACGGAAGGCTGAATCGTCGATTGCCTTTGTCCAGTCGGCAATCCTATCCTTCATCTGTTCCAAGGCGGTATTGACAGGTTTATTCTGCAACAGACTGTCAGCACGCTCAGCCTTTGCCTTGTCCTTATAGTCATTGATGGTGCGTACCCCCAGCATATTGATATCAGGGAGGAGGAAGTGATAGACCTCACTCTCCTTGCGGTTCACTTTTGTAGTGTAAAACTTCACCTTATGAGGAGCTTTCTCCCACCATGGATTAGGAAGCAGTACATCCTTATATCCTTTCTTTCCCTTCAGACCATAGAACTCATCCTTGCTATACACCTTGAGCCATGCCCCAATGACTGCATTGCCAAGTGCAAGGCGGTTTGAGAAGAACGGAGTCTCCATATCCTTGTGAATCACATTGAGCCACAAAGAGAGTTTACCCAACTCGATAGCAGTGGGGTTCAAATCGACACCATATACATTATGAGTCGCAATGTATGCTTTAACCTTCTGGAGCTCGTCACGATATTTGTCTGGTGAGATTCGCCATGAACCATCACCCACCTCGTCCTCTGAGAGGGAAGTGCGCTCCATGTATTCCTTTCGTTTCTCCTCCTGACGATACTGGAGATATGCTTCTGCCACCTGATTAATCACCTCGTTCTGGAAGGCTGCAGCACCCATGGCCGGCTCAAGAATCTTGAGGTCGAGGAGTTCGGTTGCTTTACGCTTTCCCTCACGCACATCGTCGATGATTGTCTTGAGGGTATATTTTACAGTAGAGCGGGTAAGCACCTCCGGGGTATAATAGCTGGCTGACTTCTGACGGTCACGACCATTCAGTCGATATACAAAAGTTCCCTTCGCAAGACGCTTTATATCGCCAGTCTCATCATGAAGCACCTCTCCCGGCTTGAAATCATCCAGTCGGCTATAAGGCACAAGGAATGTTCCGTCCTCCGGATGATTCTCTTTGTGCACCTCGATATAATCCTCCTCGGCATAGAATCCGCGATAAGCCAAAAGTGACTCATAGACACTACCCAACTGGTTTACACCAAGGTTGGCATACGATATTCGTCCACGTCCCTTACCCTGCTTTTTCCGGCTGAGCGAAAGGGCACAGATAATCTGCTGCCACTGCGAATTGCGGAACTTGACCGCACCTAAGTGATGAAGCTTGCGGTCATCGAACATTGGGGAGTCGATATGCCGCACACAGAACGAACGGTCGAACTTATCCTTTGCCTGATTCTCCTTATGTCCATGACTCATGAGATGGAAAAGGCGTTTAAGACTGGCGTCAATAAAGTAACCTCGCTTGCTTTCCTCGGAAATAAGTCGTACCTGTTCAAGGTCCCGAAGCATCTCGAGACTATATCCGCGTTCATACACCTCGTCGCCTACCGGGAGAATCTCCAGCTCTGTACGGCTCTCGGCATAGAAGAGGAACAACAGACGATAGACAATGGTCAGACAGTCATCCTTAACCTGCGACTCGAAAGTGTCGTCGGTATAGTCAATCGTCTTGAGCGGATTGTATATATCATTTTCGGTTGGTGAGCCTGTCGAATCCATCGGCAAATGTTGCCAATACCAAAGAGCTTCATTGGCCAAAGTCTCTACGGCATTTACCACTCCCTCCTTCAGGTCTTTTGTAACCTCGTAAGCATTCTTATAGCTGTCCTCAACGAGCGCATCCATCATGATGCTCTCTCCGTCCGGAGAAAGAGAATCCTTGCAGACAAGCATGTGAAAGAGTGCATAGTACTTGCGAAAGGCAGCGATACTGGCTTGCGAAAAGAGGTCGTCGAGCGTGAAACTGAGGTAACTGCCACGGTTCCATTTTTCCCTGTCAAACAGGAAGATGGTGTTGCCTGCCAGCATAAGGATATAGGCAGGACGACGATTCTCCGGCAAGAGGAAGATACGACTTACCGCCTTGTTTACTACCGCAGGACTAATCCTGTAACCCTCAGGCATGGTGAACACGTCACTCCAGTGGCTGGCTGTGAAGCGCGACGGTTTGTTTGGTTCCGACTCGTCATCGTACTGCTGCTCAAAGAGACCGGCAGGTTCCTCTTCACCCACTTTGATGAGTGGCCGCATCTCCATGATGAGCATCTGAACATTGTTATTACGACGCAATACGTGGCGCACAGGTATCAGTTCGAGACGTTCCTCGTCGAGTATGTACTGCTCGCAGTACGGTTTGCAAAGTTCTCCATACCCAAGAAGTTTAAGCAATTCGGTATGGAATTCGTGAGTGTAACGGATTGAGTCCTTCGGGCGAAGGACCTGAGTCACAATACGGTTCTTGTAGTCATCGTACTTGCGACGGAACTGTACATACTTGCTGCATACCTCTGTTATCTGCTCTGCAGTATATCCCGACACCTTCTGAACCTTGTCGATGAAATCTTCTCCGAAATAACCGGAAGGAAAGAAATCACCCACATTCTGTATAAACCTGTATTTTATATTATCAGCCATGGTTGTTCGCAAGGGTTAGAAATTGTAAAAGACAGCCAACACTTTGACATACGGGTCTGTATTGTCAAGAGTTGTCAGATTCTTGTAGAAAGTGCTCTCCTTGTCAGCGATGGTCTGAATCTCATCAATCCTTTTGTCGAGATTGCTGCGCTGCAGGGTGGTCGGAGCTTCCCCAAAGTCAAGGATAACCTTATCCTTTGAACGGTTGAACCATTGGGTAAGATGCCTGGAATATTGTTCACGCTGCTTCGCCATCTTATCACTCAATTCATTCTGCTTGACATACATGTAGTAATAAACACCTGATTCGACAGCCATCTTCAGATTCTGTTGAAGCACCTCAAGGTCACAGCTTGTGACTCCACCCTGATACAGGTTGCCGGTAAACTCTGGTCTTTGCGCAACAAAATCTGCAAGAGAGACAGGTTGCTCTATCATTGTACCCTCTTTGCATATATTGACGACAAAGAACTTACTGATGATACTCTGACCTGCTCCATTGGATTGGCTACCGTACAAGAGATAGTAGGCACTTCCCTTCCGGAACATGTCGTTGCGGACCACCATTGCCTGATTCTTGGGTATGGATGCAGTAAGCTTTGTCAGCCAGTACTGGATAATCGGATGAAGGTCATACAGAGGTTGGAACTGCGACCACTGATGATTATTCGACTTGCGGGATTCGTCGATGTACTTCTTCAGGATTGCCTTGTTGTCTGTTAAGCGGAATACATTATCAGATGGTTTGGCTTCCGCTGGCATATCAAAGAGCACCTCATCCAGCTCGCCTGTCCTGGTTACCTCCAAGTATGGCACCTCGCCATTCTTGACTTCGGCATCCTGATGACGCAAACCTCCGGGAATGCACTTCAACTCTGTCACAAGATCGGAATAAAATGCCATATCAGAAGGATAGAGCGACATTTTCTGCTCAAACATTTCCTGTTTGC
>DCHH01000011.1:33503-34215 GCA_002315625.1 Bacteroidales bacterium UBA1757 | reverse complement strand
CCTGTGCTGAGCCTGTCGAAGCATCAAGGAAATGCCCGTCCTTTCCTTGCATTGCCTTGATTGTGGCGTTGACCTCCTTCTCAGCACTATAGAGTCCTGTTACAAAGAGTGCGTCACCAAGGGTATTGTGGACCTCCTCTTCTTTCTCCTTGAGCTTTTCAAGGATGCGCATGTCGCTACGGACATCTGTGTTCTTACTTCTGGCAATAAGATAGTAAATCTGCGGATCCTGTCTCTGTCCATACCGGTCAATACGACCATTGCGTTGATTGAGCGTAATAATAGACCAAGGCAGGTCGTAGTTGAACATGATATGGCAATAGTAGTGCAGGTTGACACCCTGAGAGCCCGAGTCGCTTGAAATGAAGACTTTTATCCTGCTGTCTCCACGGCTGAAGTCATCAACTCGTTCTTCCTGCTCCGTATCTGTCAGACCGCCATGAAAGAGGCATATCTGCTCTTCCTTCATGCCGTAGTCCTTCTGGAGTTGGGCATACAGATATTTCATTGTTTCAATACGCTCTGTAAAGATTACAATGCGCTCGTCAGACCCCTTTCCATTCCATCCAAGAGCCTTCAACTGATTCTTGAACGCAAGATAACGGCTATCGCTTCCTAAAGATATGATATCGTTGAGTTTATGCTCTATTTCTTTGAGGCTCCCGTCGTCTGCTCCTACCTTGTCCATTCGGTTATGAATGGAAGCGAGTGC
>DCHH01000011.1:31177-33297 GCA_002315625.1 Bacteroidales bacterium UBA1757 | reverse complement strand
TCTTTCTTGAAACGGCGCACATAATACTTCTCAACATCCTCCTTGGTATATTCTCCGTCACGAGGTATGGCTGTAGGTTCAAGCATGTTAATCAGGTTGGCAAAAGACTCCGCACTGCCATTATGAGGGGTGGCACTGGTCAGAATCATGCTGTCGCAACGGGTGGCAAGGAACTGTGCAAGGTCACCACGGTAGCTGCTTGTGTTTGCAACGGTATGGCACTCGTCAATCACGATGATGTCCCAGCGGGTCTTCTCTATCCAAGCACGATACTTACCATTGTTCTTCAAAGTATCAATGGAGATGATGGTCTTATCGTAATACTCGAAAGGGTTTTTATTCATCGGTATCTCTGCTCGAATCTGGTCAACTCCATACGAGTCAAGACGCACCAATGGTATGGCAAAACGATTCCATATCTCCTCCTGGAACTGAGCAAGAATGCTCTTCAGTGCACAGACAAGGATTCGGCGGCCTCTGCCTCGACGAATCATCTCGGCCAGGAAGATACCGACCTCTATGGTCTTTCCCAAACCCACACCATCAGCTATCAGCAAACGGGGACGAGGGAGCTCAAGAGCCTTCAAGGTCGGTTCGAGCTGATACTCATTCACGTCAAAACCGCCACGGTCAGCAACAATAATCTTCTGTGAGAAGTAGGCGTTGTTCCGTATCTGGGTCTCTATCAGAAGGCGAGTCTTGCGGCAATCACCTTCGTCGGCCACAAGCTGGGTATTTATCGGGTTTACTATCTCAATCTCGGGGTCGAGCCCGGTATCAAAGATATAGTGACGGTTCTTGACTAGTTCACCGATGCCAAGACACTTGAGTATTGTACTTTTATTGTCATTAGGAACAACTTCCTCAATTAGAAATTCCTCATCTCTGACAGAAATCCGTTGCCCTGGAGAGTAGTTGATAGTCATATAAAAATCATATTAGTCATCACAACCCAACATATTCATGAACACTTGAAGTGCATCGGCGAAGTTAGTTATTATTTTTTATTTTGCCTCTTTTTTCAGCCACACATCGACACATTCTCACATTCGCAAAGTACAAAAAAAAGAAAAAAAAGATTTTGTATTGGACTTGCAGAAAAATCGCTATTTTTGTCGCGCATATTTAAAGCATTCAAAATGGAACTGAAAGGAAGAATTATCAAGGTTCTGCCGCTCCAGAGCGGAGAAGGCAAGAACGGCCAGTGGAAAAGACAGGACTACATCCTGGAGTACGGTGAGCAATACCCGAAGCAGGTTTGCTTTGGACTGAGAGGGTCACGAATTGACCAATACCAACTTAACATCGATGAAGAAGTAACAGTTTCTTTCGATTTGGAAAGCCGTGAGTTCAACGGTCGCTACTATACCGACGTAAAAGCATGGAAGATTGACCGCGCCGGCGCCGCAGCTCCCCAGCCCGCAGCTCCCCAGGGCGGTTACAGCCAGCCCGCCGCCCCGCAGACCAGCTTCGGTCAGCCCGCAGCCGGCCCTGCTCCCGCCGACGACAAAGACGACCTCCCATTCTAAACTTATTAGAATCCTATTAAAAAAAAGGTACCGCCGGCGGTGGTACCTTTTTTAATCCTGCATTATGCATACAGAAATAGAACGTAAATATCTGGTTAGCGACCAATCCTTCAAACAGGAAGCCACCTCCCGCCACACCATAAAGCAAGCCTACATAGCCCACGAAGCCGGCAACAGCGTCCGCATCCGCCTTCGCGACGAAGAGGCCATCCTGACAATAAAGGGCCCGTCTGCCAACGGCATGAGCCGTCTGGAATGGGAGCAGGCCATCCCCGTAGAAGATGCAGAAGCCCTGTTCGGAATCTGTCACGGTGGCATAATAGATAAGGAGCGCTACATAGTCCCCATAGACTCCAGCCACGTAGCAGAAGTTGACGTCTTCCACGGTGAAAACGAAGGGCTAATAATGGCCGAAACCGAACTTCTCTCCGAAGACGACACCATTCCCCTCCCGTCGTGGATAGGCCAGGAAGTGACCGGCGACCGCCACTACTACAACGCCTACCTCAGCATCCACCCCTTCACCACCTGGTAAAAATAGCTGCAGCTATTTTTACCAGGTGGTATATTCCTTTTTTTATAGGGGCTCTG
>DCHH01000011.1:24275-31129 GCA_002315625.1 Bacteroidales bacterium UBA1757 | reverse complement strand
TGAAGCGGCCTTATTTGAGTCTCGCTTACGCGAAACTCAAATAATAGCAGAAAGCGGGGTAGTCCCGCTTTCCGTCATTTGATTTCCATTTCCTCTTTCAGGTCGATTTCCTCGCCGCTCGTGTCGTAGAACGCATACTGGAGGAAAGTCATTGCCTGAGAAGGTACAATTTTCAGACAGCGGTCGTACTTTCTGCGCCACTGCCACTTGAGAGAGAAAAATCCCCCCTTTTCAATGAAGGCTGCCACGTATGGATGGAGCCGTAAGGTACATTTCTTCTTGCCCAGTTTGTTGACCAGATAGTCAATCTTGGTTTCGAGCATGTCCGTAAAAAGAATGGACGGACGAATCTCACCTTTGCCGAAGCAGGTCGGACACACCTCAGCGGTCTGGATAAATGTCTGCGGACGAACCCTCTGGCGGGTGATTTGCATCAGACAGAACTTGCTGAGCGGCAAGATGTTGTGCTTTGCCCGGTCGCCGGCCATAATTTCGCGCATGTGGTCGTAGAGCTTCTGGCGGTTGGCATTGTCGTCCATGTCGATGAAATCTATGACGATAATGCCTCCAAGGTCACGGAGACGCATCTGGCGGGCAATTTCATCGGCAGCAGACATATTCACAATGAAGGAATTCATTTCCTGCCCCTCCTCGGAGCGGGTGCGATTGCCACTGTTCACGTCTATCACGTGCATCGCCTCGGCATGGTCAATGACCAGATAGGCGCCAGCCTTAATTGAAACCACACGTCCGAGACCAGACTTAATCTGCTTGGTTATGCCGAAATGGTCGAAAATGGGAATATCGTTCTTGTAGAGCTCAACAATTCCCGCCTTTTCAGGCATAATGAGCGAAACATACGCCTTGATTTCTTCGTAAGTTTCGCTATTGTTCACATAGATATGCTCAAACGAGGCATTCAGCAGGTCACGCAGAAGCACGACCGTCCGGCTTGTCTCCTCATAGACGAGCTTCGGGGGTTTGCTCTCAAGTGTCTGAAGCTTGAGCATCATGTCGTCCCAGCGCTTGAGAAGTACCTTGAGCTCATTGTCGAGCTCGGCACTGCCCTTGTTTTCTGCCACAGTGCGCACAATGACACCGTACCCTTTCGGGGTAATGCTCATCATGAGCTGCTTGAGGCGTATTTTTTCTTCCTGCGACTTGATTTTCGACGAAATTGAAATCTTGTCGCCGAACGGCATGAGGATAAGGAAACGACCGGCGATTGAAATCTCGCTGGTAAGGCGCGGACCCTTGGTGTTGATAGGTTCCTTGGCTATCTGTACAAGCACATCGGTGCCCGGGGTAAGGATGTCGGCAATGAGCCCGTCCTTTGGAATGTCGGGGGTCATCCGGAATTTACCCAGTGGCATCGGAGCCTTCTTCCTGTTCGAAGATAGCTGCTTGAGATATGCCTGCTGTGAGAGGAACTGCGGACCTAAATCCAGGTAATGAAGAAATGCATCCTTTTCATGCCCCACATCCACAAAGGCAGCGTTCAGACCGGGCATAACCTTGTGTACCCGGCCCAGGAAGATGTCGCCTACCGAAAAAGCCATGTTGCGGCTCTCTTGATGGAACTCAACCAGCGTCTTGTCCTCGACAACCGCTAACGAGACCTCTTTCGGCTCAACATCAACAAACAGTTCTGTCGTCATGTTAGTGTATGATTGGGATGGCTTCTAAAACAAAGAACAAACCCCAAATTATCATTCTTATCGGAATTACTGAGGTTTGTTCTTGTTTTGGGGTTCACGACCCAAGAAAGATTATTTCTTCTTATGTCTATTCTTTCTCAGTCTTTTTTTACGCTTGTGCGTGGACATCTTGTGCCCTTTTTTCTTTTTTCCACTTGGCATAGCAGTAATATTTAAAAGGTCTTATTTCTTGACTTCGATCATGAAAGTCTTTGCGGGCTTAAATGAAGGAATGTAATGCTTCGGGATGATGATGGTGGTGTTCTTGGAAATGTTGCGGGCGGTCTTTTCAGCTCTTTCCTTGATGATGAAGCTACCGAAACCTCTAAGATAGACATTCTCCTTCTTGGTAAGGTTTTCCTTAACAACTTCCATGAAACACTCTACGGTAGCGAGAACCTCAGTTTTCTGAGCTCCAGTTCTCTTCGCAATCTCGTTGACGATGTCAGCCTTTGTCATAGCTTTGAATTTTAGAATTATACAATGAATTGATTTCCTATATTTTCGGGCCGCAAATTTAGGGCTTTATTTCTACAAAAAAAACAACTCAAGCAAAAAAAAATCCCTAAATTCGCGTATCGTTTCAGACCGCCTCAGAAAGCAAGTCAATCTACGAAAAGAAAAATGTTTTATTTTTTCTACCTATTTGTTTTGTTATTGTAAACTATATGTAATACATTTGCATCGACAAATTATTCATCAATTTTTAAACCTATTACAATTATGTCGATCAACAAGGTAATCCTGATTGGAAATGTGGGCAAAGACCCTGAAATCCGCTACATTGAGAACAATGTGCCGGTAGCACGTTTTTCACTGGCCACCTCCGAGCGAGGCTACACCGCCGCAAACGGCGCGCAGGTGCCGGAACGTTCGGAATGGCACACCATCACTGCCTGGAGAAGTCTGGCAGAACTGGCCGAGAAGTACATCCGAAAGGGTTCACAGCTCTACATCGAAGGAAAAATCACCTACCGGAACTGGACTGACAAGAACGGCGTGGCACGTACCAGCTGCGAAATCATCGCCGACAACATCCAGCTTCTCGGCGCCAAAAAGACAGAAACCGCACCGGCAGCTCCCCAGCCACAGGCTACAGCACCTGCTCCGGCCCCAGCTCCTGCCACACAGGAAGACGTCAACGGCCTGCCATTCTGACCAGCCATGCCGATTATCCACGACGAGACATTAAACGGTTGCCGACTTGCAGTGTGGCACATGGAGGAGAGCGAAGAAACTCTCTCCTCCATGCTATCCCCTGATATCACCTGCGACTTCGCCTCAGCGCACCGCCGGAGGGAGTTCTACACAATCCGGGTCATGGCCCGTCAGCTCGGTATCGAGCCGAAAGAGATTCTTTACCATGACAACGGAGCACCTTATATAAATGGGGGTCCGGCAATCAGCATTTCGCACACGAAGGAGTATGCCGCAATCCTCCTCAGCCACGACAATCCCCGCATCGGAGTTGACGTGGAGATGCTCAGCGACCGTTTCCTCAAGGTTGAAAGCCATTACCTCCACACAACCGAAAGCTGTATGCTGCGGGATGAACTGCCTAAAGGCATGCGCATTGAAGAGGCCCTTGGCATCTGGTGGAATGCCAAGGAGGCCATGTACAAGGCAGTCGGAGAGCAGCACATCCGCTTCACGGAGGATTTCAGGATTTACTCCCTTGCCGAAAGCCGTCAACTAAAGCCATCAAACGACATCTGTCGCTTCTCAGGCGAGCTTTCAACAAGCTTCAAAGAAATTACTTACCGCCTGATATACAAAGTATTGGAAGATTTCAGCCTCGTCTGTTGTTTCGCAGAATAATCCACACCGTAAGGGGGGCACCAACCAGCGAAGTAACCGAATTAAGGGGAAGACTGGCATGGAAGCAGGGCATCTGCGCTATAAGATCACATGCCATCACCAGTGATGAGCCGACAAGCATCACCGCCGGGAGTAGTTGAAGGTGTTTCCACTTACGAAAAACGCCGCGTGCTATATGCGGAACCGTCAGGCCGATGAATGAAATTGGGCCTGCAAATGCGGTCACAACGCCCGAAAGCAAAGCGGTTGAGAGTATCAGCAAAAAACGGGTCTGCCTCATCGAGACCCCAAGTCCGGCCGCATACCGTTCACCCAGAAGCAGGGCATCCATCTGCCGGTGCTGGCTGAACGACAGTGCCAGGGCAACTACAACGACCGACATCACAACCGGCATCATCTGCCAGGTTACAGCCCCGACACTTCCAAAAGTCCACACGACAAACAGTTTAAGAGCCTCCGGATTACTGGTACTCTGAATCATATTGACAATTGCTCCGGCAAGATAGCCGAACATCATTCCGGCAATAAGCAGCGACATGACGTCGGGTAAGCGGGCCGACATCCAAAGGACCAAAAGCAGCACCAGCAAGGCCCCAACCATTGCAGCAGCCACTAACGACCAGGAGCCTAATGAAATCGAAGCGCCGCCCCAGCCGGAGACAAGCATCGTCACGAATGCTACGCCCAAACTCGCTCCGGCGTTGACACCAAGCACATCGGGCCCCGAAAGCGGATTGCGGAAAAGGGTCTGCATCATAAGACCAGCCACGGAGAGCGCAGCCCCCGACAGAAGAGCCATCAAAGCCTTGGGTAACCGATAGTTACAGACGATTTCGCCATATATCGGATCGGAAGCCCGGCCTCCCAGAGCCCCCAGTACATCCCTCAATGGGATAAACGCCGAGCCCACACAAAGTTCAAGCAAAAACAGCAGGCAAACGGCAAGCGTAAGCAAAAGGAATGTCAACGTCCGGCGCATGGCTGCAATTTTCGAATGTAATTCCAAGTAACATCCTGAAGCAGAGAAGGATGACAAATCTTCACGAAGTCCGACAGAATTGCATCGGGATGGGCCACAGCCGACTCCCAGTAGTCATTTCCACCAGTCTCTGTACTGCGGCGGTCGTAGGCATAGACCTCTCCCCGCTTCCATGCTTCAAAGACCTCATAATGAGGATCCTTAGCCAGCAGTTCCTGCAAGTCAGTTGCACTTACGCCCACCCACACGTCGGCATCATGGAAATCGCGCAGCACCTGCTCGAGAGAAAGACTCAGGCTTCCCGTAGTGGTATCCTGCTCAAAACGATAGTCGGCACCTGCATCACGGAAAAGCTGTGCAACATAACTGCGACCGCCTGGGAGGTACCATGTCCCGCGGAAATTTTCACCCGAAAGAACCGTGACGGAAGTCTGCAAAGAATCACTCGCAGCCAATCGCTTCAAATCGTCATACCGCCGTACAGTAGCACAAAACAATGAATCAGCCTCTTTTTCCTTATCAAAAAAACAGGCAACAAACTTAATCCACTCTGCGCGTCCCAACAAATCGCTCTCCTTCCATTCATAATCATGAACAATGGCCGTTCCGCTGCGCGACAACAGTTCGTACTTTGGATTCGTGGGACTATACGAGCCTGCAAAAAAGGCTTCTGCGCCCAAGGAAAGGACTTTTTCAACATTCAAGTCCAAGGCATCGCCAAGGTCAATGACTGAACCGGAAGCGATAAGTTCACGTAAACCGGCATTATATACCGATTCTGTATTGCACATACCTTTCACTACTTCCAACGGAACAAGTTCCCTGACAAACTCAACCTGGGTACATGAGCCCAAAGCAACCTTTGAAAAAGGCACCCGAAGGGATATTCCGTCGCTATGAACCGGCAGCGCACTTTCACCCTGTAACGAATAGAGGTAATAGCGTTGCAAGGGCCTGCGTTCCACACTCCACGCATCAAAAACTGTAACTATCTTGTAATCCGAGGAATATGCAATCTCGAAGCCGCTGGCATATTGCAAGGGCATAATGGAATCAATGTTTGCCAAGCCGGAACTGGAAACCGAGGAAGTCCGCCCCCAGCAGCCAGAGAATAAAGCTATAGCAAGCAAGCAAAAAAAAGGGCATCCGGCTAAGGACGCCCTCATTTTATTATTATCGGGAATCTGCTTACTGAGCATCCTCATCGAAATTCGGAGCTGTCAGATTGGGATCGACAGTAACGGCATTTTCGACCTGTTCCTTCAAGACAGACTCTTTCTCACCTGTGCCAGCCTTGGGAATGAAAGCCGTCGAAATGATGCATCCCAACAGCACGATACCAGCCAGCGTCCATGTGGCCTTCTCAAGGAAATCAGTGGTTTTACGCACACCCATTACCTGATTTGAGGAAGCAAATCCCGAAGCCAGACCGCCGCCCTTTGAATTCTGCACCAATACAATCAGGATGAGCACTAAGGCGATGATGAAGATTAAAATAGTGATAGCCAGATACATAACTGCTTATTTATTTAGATTGTTAATTACTTTTTCCAAGTACCTAATTTGGTCGGCAAAGTAAATACTTTTTTCTGGATTTTTCAATACCAGCGAACGGAATATTTCCAATGCACGGTCATATTTTTTTTGTCTGAGATAAATGCGGGCCAGTGTCAGGGTAAAAGCCGCCTCCGGCATGACTGGAACATCGAGTTTTGGCAAGCCTTCAGGAGAATCCGGGGCATTATTCACAGAGACATCCACCTCCCTGCCGCTCTCCGACGGCGGATTCGTTTCCAAAAAACGGCGGATTACATCATTGTCTTCTTCCACGTCACTTCCGTCACCCAAAGCCTCTTCCACATTATATACAGAAGACTGCGCCAGCGGCATGTCGGTCTGCCGTTGTTCCCCCTGAACGGACTGTTCATCCAAAAACTTGTCAATCAGTGAGAAATCATCACTATATGGGGTAGTGGGTTCTTCCACTGGCATTTCAGAAACATACGTCTCTGCATACGTCGGTTCCGCATTGGAAATCAGCAGTTTGTGACCTTGAATGCAGAGAAACAGCTGACGTCTTGAGGGAGCCTGGAGGGAAGCCTTGAAGAGTTCCTGCGGATAGTCCAGATCTCCCCTTTCCTTCAACGCCTTGACAAACAGCATACGTGCCGCCGCAAAGCAGGGATAATCCTCCACCACCCGGCGAAGGTCCCTGAGCGACACCTGACGGAGCATCTCCGGCTGGCTCAGCAGTTGCAGCATGTTGTCTGGAGTCATTTTACAACGGAATTTTACCAGTTCGCGACCGTCTTGTTGAATATACTCTCGGTGATTTCCTTGATAATCTCCTCAAGCAGACT
>DCHH01000011.1:8287-24164 GCA_002315625.1 Bacteroidales bacterium UBA1757 | reverse complement strand
CGGACCTTGACAGTCATCGTCAACTTTGTCTCTGAAGCATAGCCATCCGACTTGGGAGCCATAGGAGTCAGTTCGTAGCCTGTGATTTCACCCTCAATCTGAAGGTCTCCACCCGACTTGAGCACCTTCAGGCGGGTCTGACGGGTATAGATATCGCGCAATTCCTCCGAAAAAGTCTGCGAAAGAGGGGGATAGACCAACAGGGCCTGATTGGGGAAGTCCTTGATGGAGATAGACTTAGTTGTATTGTAGTCAATAGAGGCTCCATTGAACTTGTACGATATGCTGCAAGCCGTACTAAGGAGCACGGTCAGCAGTGCTATACAAAAAAGAGTGCTATGCCTGGTCATCCAAGATTGTATTGAGTGATTTTTCTGTAAAGTGTTCTCTCAGAGATGTTAAGGTCGGCAGCCGCATCCTTCCTGCGGCCATTGTTCCGCTCCAGCGCCTTCTTGATGGCCTGCTTTTCAAGCTCATCAAGTGAAAGCGCCTCCTCGACATACTCCTGAGCCTCCTGAATATGGGAAGCATCCTTGACATGCTGGGCAGGATGGGGGACATTCTGCCCAGCCACCTGAGAAGTAATCCGGCTCGGCTGCACCACCTCATATTCCTGAGCCGGCCCGTATGACTGTTCCTCCCGATATGACGGCTCCGAATTCTCCAACAGAGGCTGCCAAGTCTTGTAGGAAGCGTCCCGCATGGCCGTAGGCATCTCCATGTTGTTCTTGCGCATCAACACGTTGACCAATTCCTTGAGGTCACGCATATCCTTCTTCATATCGAAAAGAACCTTGTAGAGGATTTCCCTTTCGGTTGCATAGTTCCCGTCACTGCTGCCGATACTATCGTGATGATAGACAGCAGGCATTGTATCAATCGCATTGGTAAAGATTGCACGCAGCACCTCCGGCCCCACTTCCGTAAGTCCGTCAGCCGAAGCCTTTACGGCGACCTGGTCGGCCACGTTCTTCAATTCACGCACATTTCCCGGCCAGCGGTACGAAAGAAGGAGTTCCTTGGCCGGCTGTGACAGGTTCACCGACGGCATCTTGTAGCGATAGCACACATCAGAGATAAACTTGCGGAACAGAATGGCAATATCGTCCGGACGCTCCCTGAGAGAGGGTACATGAATCGTCATGGCACTCAGCCTATAGTACAGATCGGCCCGGAACTGGTTGTTCTTGATAGCCTGCGACAAGTCCTTGTTCGTGGCAGCCACCACACGGACATTTGTTTTCTGCACCTTTGACGAACCGACACGCTTGTACTCACCGTATTCCAGCACGCGAAGCAGACGGGCCTGGGTCGATAGGGGGAGGTCTGCCACCTCATCAAGGAAAATGGTCCCCCCGTCGGCCTCCTCAAAATAGCCCTTGCGCTCTGCTATGGCGCCAGTGAAGGCCCCCTTCTCGTGACCGAAAAGCTCCGAATCGATGGTTCCTTCAGGAATGCCTGCACAATTGACAGGCTGGTAGGGACCATGCTTACGAGGGCTGTATTCGTGGATTACACGCGGGATAAACTCCTTACCGGCACCGCTCTCACCAAGCACCAGCACCGACATGTCGGTCGGGGCCACCTGAAGGGCAAGGTCAAGAGCCTGATTCAATGCTCCGGCATTACCAATGATGCCGAAACGCTGCTTGACTTTCAGTAAAGCTTCATTGTCCATGATAATAGTTACTCAGAACGGTCATTTCCAGAATGTTCCACCCTCTGGTGAGGCAGAGGATTGCTGTACATCTCCGCATAAATCTTGCGGCGGTTGAAAATATCCACGGCCATGAAGAATGCTTCACGGAATGAAGCCTCTGAAGCAATGTTCTGTCCGGCCAGTTCGTATGCCGTACCATGGGCTGGCGATGTCCTGACGTAAGGCAGTCCGGCGGTGAAGTTCACGCCATGTCCGTCGCTCAATGCCTTGAACGGAATGAGCCCCTGGTCATGATACATGGCCAGAACACCATCGAAGTGGGTATAGTTCTCAGTCCCGAAGAAACCGTCAGCCGCAATAGGGCCAAAGCAGCAGATATTCTGTTTCTGAGCCGCTTCGACGGCCGGGGCTATAACAGTCTGATCCTGAGCGCCGATTACACCGCCGTCTCCGGCATGCGGATTCAGTCCAAGGACGGCAATACGGGGGCGTTCGATAAGAAAATCCTCCTTGAGACTCTGGTTGAGCAGCTCTATTTTCTCCAGCACACGCTGCTGGGTCAGAAGCTGCGACACCAGGTCGAGAGAAACGTGACCGGTAGCCACCGCTATCCGCATCCTGTCGCTCACCATCAGCATCAGGGCCTTCTGTCCGTTACCGAGGGAAGCCTCCAGATATTCAGTGTGTCCCGGGAAACGGAACACGTCCGACTGAATGTTATTCTTATTGATAGGAGCTGTCACCAGCACATCGATTTTTCCCTCCTTAAGGTCACGCACTGCAGCTTCAAGAGCCTGGAATGCAGCCTTTCCGGCCATAACAGTCGATTGTCCCGGCTCAACCTTGATGTCGTCATCTACACAGTTGATTACACTGACACACCCAACCTCGGCATCGTCGGCCGACGAAATTACCGGCACATTCAGCTCAAGCTCCATGTTCTTCTTGAAATAGGCCACAAGCTTTGGCGAACCGTACAATACGACCGCCTTGTCCTCATACACTTCCGGCTCGGCAAGGGTCTTGAGAATAACCTCGTAAGATATACCATTGACATCACCCTGAGTGATGCCCACAATCGTTTTCTTTTCCATTTGATTTATAACAAATATAATTGAATAAGGAAGAGCCATCATAGCGGAATCCGCTACTGCTCCGACTCCTCCGGCACATCGAACTCCCCGGGGAACTTGGCCGAATAAAGTATTGCTTCATTGAAACGGACAAGGTTACGCTTATCCTCATTTGGGGCATAGACAAAAATCTCGACAGTTACCACCCGCTGGTTGACCTCATCCAGACGAGTCAGGCTCACATACGGGCCACCCATCACATCACCCCTGACCTCCCAAAGGCCACGTATTTCGGCGGCATACTTTCCCCTCACGCTCAGCGCACGGAAAGTGGTCTCATACTGCTCCTGACGAGCCATGTACGAACCCTTCGGTCCGCCAGGGATATTAGCCTTCATCACGGAATCTCGCTTCTGGCAGAGATATTCGAGGGTAAAGGTATTCGGATCGGTATAAGGATAGGAATAGATTACCATGTCCTGACGCTTGCGGGCCTGTATGCCATTCGAAGCCCAGAAGAAATTGTCGGACACCTTGTAAGAGCGCATAGTCTCGGGCACCAGAATCTCCATTCCGAAAGTGTTATAGACAATCTTCGCAAACTCCTTGTTGCGTGACTTGCGGATGAATGTGAGCGAACGGTCAGTCTCGGCCCGGTAGAAAATGTCGTAAATGGCATTGGCCGAAGCATTTACAAATTCGATAAACTGCTCATTGTCAGGAGCCACAATCTTGACCACCGTCTGGTTGGTCGCCCACTGGTCCTTGTAGTAGTGAAGCTTAGGGACGGAATACTTATTGGAAATCTCGACCTGGATAATATTGCGCACAGGCTTAAGGATTCCCTTGAACTCGGCAACGTCGCAACGGGAGACACTGAACATCGGCTCAAACTGCGGAAGCCCAGGTACATCCATATCCAAGATATCGTGCAAAGCACGTCCCTCGGGAGCATCCCAAGCCTTTTTGTCCATCACGACCAGCACTTCCCACGGAGCACCTACACTACCCACACTCATGGGATTGCGTATCTCTTTCTTGCAAGCAAAAAGCATCAGCGGCAAAACCGCCAACAGACAGATATTTCTTACTTTCATAATTTGTTCATTGAGAAAGACAAAATTACTGAATTTCCGAAAAGTTGGTGCAGGAAAACTGACTTTTTGTCACTTTTCCATGGTCTTTTCTCCATTCAGGGTTGAGAGCAGCCCGCAGGCGGCCTGAATATCCTCACCCCTCGAAGCACGGACTGTCGTCTGCAAGCCCTTGGCATTCAGATAGTCGGCAAATGCCTGAATACGCTGCTCGTCGCTACGGACAAATGGAGTATCGGGAATTGTATGGAAACGAATCAGATTCATGCGGCAACTGAGACCATTCAACAGCGACAACAGCATACGGGCATGGGCAATATCGTCGTTTTGCCCCTGAAACATCACATATTCAAAAGAGAGGCGGCGCTGATGGCTGAAGTCATACTGCCGGAGCATTTCAATCGTCCCCTGAATCGGCCATGCTTTTTCCGCCGGCACCCACTCACGGCGCTGTACAGCATCGGGTGTGTGCAGACTGATTGCTATCTGGCAGGAGGTTTCATCCAGAATCCTTTTAAGACCTGGCCATAGTCCTATACTTGAGAGTGTTATGCGTTTGGGACTCCACCCGAAACCGTTGGGAGAGGTAAGCACGTCAATGGTACGGAGTACTGCATCGACATTATCACAAGGCTCGCCCATACCCATAAAGACCAGGTTTGTCAACGATTCCGACTCGGGAATTGAAAGAATCTGGTTTAAGATTTCATGAGGCTGGAGCTGGGCTTTGAACCCCATACGACCGGTCATGCAGAAGGCGCAGTGCATCTTGCATCCAACCTGCGACGAAACGCAAAGGGTTGCACGGTCACGGTCGGGAATATAGACCGATTCCACACCCACTCCCGACGGAGTCGAAAACAGATATTTCTTTGTACCGTCAGAAGATACAGACACCCCGGCGGGGGCAGCAAATCCCAAAGAGGCCCGCGAGGAGAGAAATGCACGGTGCTTCAGCGAGATATTTGTCATCTCACTAAAATCGCGGACCCGTTTCTGGTAAATCCATTCATACAGTTGCTTGGCAGTAAAAGCGGGCATTCCTTCAGAGACGACCCACTCCTTTATCTCACCAATCCGCTTCCCTAACAGCACAAACTTTTCCTCTTCCATAACATTGGAGTTTTGCTGACGAAAAAAGGCCGCCCGTGGGCAGCCTTTTCCCTGTTTATAACTTGTTCTTAAATAGAATCAATAGAAACGGATACGGTTGTCTTCAATTGTAGCCTGGTCCTCGACAGCCTGGAAGGCCTGATAGGTAAGACGGTATGAATCATTGGCATCAAGACCGAGCTTTTCGGTAGCGGCATCAAACTCGTTTGCCGGAACCACGTCGGAGATAACCGTGAAGGCATAGATACCGTTCTTTCCCTGAACCGGACCGGAGACCTCATTCTTCGGAGCATTCATGACAGCACTCAAAAGGTTGGGCTCGTCACCCAAACCGGCGATACGACGGGTTGAGAAGCTCACAAGACGGATGGTATCCATCCTCATGCCATTCTCAGAAGCGACAGAAGCGATGTTGTCAGCGGACTTGTAGGCAGCGATGATATCCTTTGCCTTCTTCTCATTGATAATTTCACGCATAATCTGATTCTGGACGCTCTCGAACGACTTGTATTCTTCATCGTTCACATCAGTGATGGCAACAACCATGAACTGGTTCTTTGAGTTCTCGAAGATAGTCGAAACGTCGCCAACCTTGCCGTTGAAGACAAAGCGGACAGCCTGACGCATTTCAGGAACATTGCCGATGGTGTTGTCGGTCTTTTGGACGGTCGGAGCAAGCAGGACGGGATAACCGGCCTCGCGAGCTGCCTCAACAAATGTCTCAGCAGTCTGGTTTTCGGCCAGCACGCGGTTCAGCTTGTTATAGACATCGCTGTAGGTCCTTGAAGAAGGAGTCACAGACATGATAATCTGGGCAAGCTTGGTCTTGTCAACGGGCTTGGTCATATCGGTCACTTCGATGATGTGCAGACCGTATTTTGATTTAACCTTCTGGAATTCACCCTTCTTGGCAGTAAAGCAAGCCTTTGCGAAATCGGCACCGATACCCTGATAGGCATCAAGTTCGCGGAACCAGCCCATATCACCGCCGTTCTCGGCAGTCTGATCCTGTGAGAACTGTGTGGCAAGAGCGGCGAAATCAGCTTTCTTGTCAGTCTTAAGCACATTGAGCAGGCTATCGACCAGCTTTTCTTCCTCCTTGCTAGTACCACGGACAAAAATCTGGCTCACCTTGACAGAGTCGGCATACTTGACCTGATCGACGATGCGGAAAGCTGACCATAAATTGTCACCGCTGAACGGTTCCTTCAGGTCACCGACCTTGGCGTTCTCGACGAACTCCTTGGCATCACCAGTGTAAAGGGAGTTGGCAATGAATGCATCAATGTACTGAGCCTCGGAATTGGCATTTACCACAGAAGCGATCTCCTCAGTAGTTGAGAACTCCTTATATATCTTGTTGATGTTTGCCTGTACGGCATCATTGTCATCGGCACTGGGAAGCACATCAACCACCACATAGCGGGCTGAACGGTATGGGTCGTGTTTGAAGGACTCCATATTAGCCTTGTAGTAGTTCTTGGCCTCACTCTTCGACACCTTATAGGTAGAGTCTGCAACAGAAGCGTAGGTCTTGTAGGCATAGACGAAATCGACTGAACGCTGACGGGCATCAAAAGCTGCCTTGGCATCAATGTCGTTTGACTTGGTAGCCTGAACAAGCAGCGTGTTGATCTTCTCTTCCAGACGGGAATACTTGATGTTGTTCTCCCAGAACAGCCAGTAGTTCTTCATCTGGGCTATCTGAGCCTGCTGGTCGGCCGAATAGAGCGAAAGGTCATCCTGGTTGATTGTGCGCAGGAAGTTCATCATAGCGGTACGGTCAAACTGTCCGTTCTCATTCTGGAAGAACGGCATCTGACGTACTATGCTGGAGGGATTTTCGCCGTTAATCATGTCGAACATTTCCTTGTCGGTCACCTGGATGCCGAGAGCCTCAGCCTGCTCGTCGATAAGAATCTCGCGGACGATGTTCTCATAGACGCTCTCACGAATCTGACTGCGAATTTCCTCGCTTAAATTTGACTGGCCGGTCTGCATCTTGTAAATGTCCTCCATTTCCTGGATGCGGGTCTCGTATTCCTTGTAGTTTACCACCGAGGAGTTGACCTTGATGATATTCTGCTGCTCCTGCTGGAAGAGCGAGGAACCTGAAGTAAGGAAGTCACCGAGAATGAACGCCAAAAGAGCCAGACCCACGAAAACGAAAAGGAGTACTGACCAGCTTCTAAGTCTTTGTAAAGTTGCCATTTTATTATTAAATTAACTATTTGATTCGTAAAGATAAACACGGGCACACTATCCCCGCGAAAAAACGCGCAAATGTATAAAAATATTATGAAATATTCCCCTCTTCGTCTATAGAAAGCATAGCTTTTTTACGATTTTTAGCAGGAGCATCGCTATTTTCCTCTTTCGGAGCGACTGCAGGTGGGGAAACACGAACAGGAGCCGGTGTTTTGGCGCGTTCAGGAGCCGGAGCGCTAACAAGGGCAGGGGCTGTAACCGGGATTTGGACAGTCGAGCTGTCACCCGCCTCCGTTTCCTCCTTATCGACCGGGAACATTCCCTCAATCTCGTTTATCGTGTAGTTGGTCATAGACTCGTTTGACTCAAAGCCATGACCCGTCAGAACCTGCGAACTCTGGCAGATACGGATGAAAGCGGTATCGGAATAGACCCTGTGGGTATTCTGGTCCCAGTAGAGAAGCGTGGTCTCGAAAGTCTCTCCCGAGAGGTTCCGGACTTTCACATTCTTTCTGAGCACCCACATCTTCCGGTCGTAGTAATACCAGGCCGTGTCGCTCTCGACCGTCGATTCAATTACGAGCGTATCGTTGAAACGTTCGAAATAGACCTTCTCCGGGAAGAACCAATAGGGGTCATTGGCCTTGTCAAAGGCATCCCACTTGGCGGTCACAACCCTGTAGCGGATTATACCCGAGTCAGAAATAAGAGTCGTCACAGAGTCGAGCCACATACCCGGCACCTTGCTACGGTCGGCGAAATTGGGTATCATATCCTTCTCCTTCTTCCTGCAGGATGTGGGGAGCAGAAATAGCAGGACAGCCACACAAAGTGCAGCTGTCCTCAAATATTTATGATGGGCAGACCCAGTCATTTTTCGATTATTTCTTTGCGCGGGCAATGGTTTTCTCGTTAATCCAGCCCTTCACAAGGTAAGGCTTGCCGTCGTCAACATCGGGGTGCATGAAGACATCCTCGTTGGTTGGGAACTGCTCCTTATACTTGGCAATCAGGATATTCAGGTCGTCAGCAGTTGAAGGATCCACAGATTTGGCCTTCTCAAGCTTATCAACAGCAACCCAATAGACAGCACGACGGGTAACAGGATCGTCATACTGATCGACGCTATTGGCATACATCTTGGCTATCAGGATGTAAGGATCGGCAAAACCGGAACGGTACTGTGCGGCCTTGAGAGCGTGGTCACGAGCCTCAGCGTAGCGCTTGGCTGCAAACAGTGCAGATGCAGCGACATACTCGTAGTCAGCCTTCTTCTCCTCGCTGGTCTCCAAGCTGATAGCCTCGTTCAGATATGCAGCGGCCTGCTTGTAGTCTTCCTTCTTGATACACATGTAGGCACAGCCTTCAGCGGTTTCAGCAGTAGGCTGCAACTGGTGGGCATACTGTGAAGCGGCAAAGTAGGTTTCGGTCTCAGTGCAACGGGCACGCTTAAAGACGGAAACGACCTTCTTCAGCCAGTCCAGGTTGCCCTTGTTGGCCTCCAACTGTGAACCGAACATATTCTCAAGTGTAGCGCAGTCTGCCACACCTGAATTCACGAACAATGCATCAATATCACTCTTGAATCCACGATAGCGGGCCTTGACAGTGGTATCGGGGGTCTCGGCTATCTTGGCATCGAGCAGGTCACAAACCTGGAGATAGTCCGACAGGAACTGCTCACGATGGTTTTCATCATCAAGCATCGCACGGGAGGCAAGGATGAAGAAGTTGGGCCATGCGGGATTGAACTGGGAGCTGACACCTTTCTCAATACAGCTTGTCTGCCAATCTATGCATTCTTTGAGCCAAGGATAGACGGGCTTCTTGTCAGCGGAGTTGCCCTGCGGGTGAAACTTGAAATAATCCAGAGCCTTCTGTCCCTGAATGTAGGGAACCGGAGCCTTCGGATTGTTGCCGAAGTATTTGGCACGCTGTTCATACAGTTGCATAAGGAGCTGGAATTTCTCCATCTTCTTGGCGGGATCCTTTTCCTGAGCCACCTGCCATGCACGAATCTTTGCACCGTCGATATAAAGGTTCAGATTTGCAGCGGGGCACTCGTTATAGGCTATCTCCCAGAACTCCAGGGCTGATTGGAAATCGTTCTGCTTTGCGTAAGTTCTGTAGAGACTCAGATTCTGAATACAACGTATGCTATCCTCTCCGTGACCATACTTGGAACCATCGTCCACACCTTTCTGGGCTGAAATCGTCAGACTGACACCAATACCCAACACCAATAATGCTACTTTTTTCATGCTACTCATATTTTTATGTTCATTATTCGTTCATCAATTGAACCTTCGTTTGACAAACCAGTTTTCGTTGAAGGTAATGCCGACTGCCAGCTTTAGGTTGAACTCCTGAATCAGGTTTGGATCGGCGGTAATGGTACGATTTGCTTCAAACATTACATTAATAACCGAACGAATACCCCTCACCGGAAGTCCTGCACCCAGGCTGAAGCCAATTTCCTTCAGACTTTGCCCCGCAAATTTAACATACGATTCCGAGAAATGCAAACCCGCACGGTATTTTATGACCTGAAAATAGCTCTGACCGACAAAAGCAGGAAGATATTCAAAGCCTACAGATAACCTTCTGGCATTGCTCAGAGTGTCGGTTACTCCAAAATACGAGGCGTCCTTCCAGTTCTGCTGACGGTAGTCGGCTGCCACGGTCAGACGGTTGTCGTACGTGTATGACAGTCCTGCGCTAAAGCCTTGGGGTGATGTGAACGGATTGCCCGGAATATTATAATAGGTATAAGTCGTATCCTGAACCATCTCCACGCTGTATGCCTCCCATTTGAACGGGGCCGACATAGTGTAAGTGCCGCCGAGAACCATCTGGTGCTTCTTGCCGAACTTCTGCTCCCACTGCAGGCCGAACTCGAACGTCGATTGGTGGAGCTTGAGGTAATCATAGACGTAAGTAGTTGCGTATGAAGACTGTTCAGGGTAAGTCAGCACATCCACGTATTGAATGTTACCGAACCTGTAGTTCCAGTTAAAGCCAAGCGACAAGTGGTTGAAAAAGCGGTAGGCCGTACCCACAAACAGGTTGTTAAGTCCACCGGTAGAGGTATAGGCATTGACTGCGTAGGTGTCTTCCTCGCCTCCTATACCCTTGACAGGAGTAGCCGAGCCAAAGAGATATCCGACCTGGGAGAACTCATACAATCCGACCGACATGCCCCAGTTCTTCATGATGGGGAACTTCATGGCGACGTGGTCGAGATAGAAATTGCCAACCTTGCCCGACTCTCCGTTTTCCTTGAAGTGGGAATAAGTGCCGGTAATGGAAAAATCGAAGAGAAAAGTGGTGGAATCGACCGCAGAATAGGAGGCCGGATTCAAAGGATTTATCTCATCCGAGGCACGCATGGCGGCACTGACACTTCCCATTGCCCCGGCATTGCCGAAATTGGGCTCATGTAAAATGCCGTATCCGTAGCGGCTGTAGGGAGAATACGTATTTCTCTGGGCTTGTGCATAAAACGCTCCTGAGAGTATCAGGACCGCGACAAGCTGTATTTTGACATATATGGCCAGGCTATTATTCTGGAACATTTTCCTGTAATATTCTGTTGAGTCCGGTTAACACTAAATTTGGAACTGCAAAGATGCCACTTTTTGGATAGTTATCAAAATAAATAATGTCCCCTCCGGTTAAAAAAGTCAAAAGACCCGGAAAATCAGCGTTCAGAGCAGCCATATACCCCTGCAATTCATACTTCACACCCTGCATTACGCCCGAAAGTATCGCCTGATGTGTGTCGGTGCCGATTGGCGGGAAGTCAGCAGAGGCATCGACCATGGGCAGGGCGGCGGTGTTTTCATGCAAAGCCTTAAACCTTAGCCAGATGCCGGGGGCTATATTGCCGCCGATATAGGTTCCGTCGCCGCGCAGGAGGTCGTAGGTGATGGCTGTACCCATATCCACGATAAGGGATGTCCGCCCGGGGGCAAGGGTCCAGGCCCCTACGGCTGCTGCCAGGCGGTCCAGCCCCAATGTTTTCGGGGTACGGTAGGCATTGCGTATCGGGATGGGGACATCGGCCGTATATTTCAGAAAATGCGGCACACGCTGTCTGAGCGCCTCGATTTCCCCCTCGTCACATCTGCCCACAGAGGAATATATGCAAGCCTGCGGCCGGTACTTCTCAAAGAATTCCTCATTCAGGAACTCACCAGAGTCAGTATGGACCACCTCCACCGGCTCCTCAAGCCGCCCCCTCTCAAAGAAAGCCCACTTGCAAGCCGAATTTCCCCTGTCAATCACCAAACTATACATTATATCTTTCTCCCTTCTCCAAAATCCTGTTGCTGCTGCTGAACCTCTTCCAGCAACCGGTTTACCTCCTCCCGGGAAAGATTACCCCCCTTGCCCGACACTCCTCCAAAAGTTCCTTGGCCTCCCATTCCGTCCTCCAAGCCGCAGACAGCCCAACCGGTTTCAACGCTCTCAAACTCCAGTTCAGCCTCCCGAGGCGCCATCTGCCCCTCAAACTGCACCCGAGCCCGAACCTTAATCTTTCCAGCCGTCTGAGTACTGCGGACAAGCACCGGGGCCGACCCGAACTCAACAGCCCGTGGATTAGCCCCAATCGAGGCATCACCGATAATGCTCCCCTCTCCTTCCACCTCAAAGACAATATTGTCCTTGGCCAGCCGGCGGACATTACCGTTGTCGTCAGTCACCTCTGCAATAACCACCGTGAAATCATTTCCGTTAGCCACAAGCGGCACATCAGGAGTCTGGAGGCTAAGACGCAACTGTGTACTGCGACGCGAAGGCATCTTCTTCGTTGCACAAACCACCTTACCATCGACAATTCCCTCGGCAATGAAACTGACCTTGTCAGGATTTTTCTTGAAATAGCTCATCTCACGCATTGCCCAGAAGTCGTAAGCTCCCTTGAACACGACAGGACGGTGAGGCATGCCATTAGCCGTATGGACAGCAGGCAGGCACAAAGTGTCAGCCTCGCGGATTATGAGGCGTACCGAGTCGCAGTTTGTGAAAACCACCACGTCGGGACTTGACGTAGGCATGATTTCATGGGCAATATAGACCATCGGACCGGATTCAATCAGCGGATGCTCCGGAGCAGGATATGCCTGACTGCGAAACATGTACCAGGCATATTTCGTCTGACGGAAGGCATCAGCCTGACCTCCCCAGTAGGGGTCAGGATGGTAGCCGCGCTGGTGGTCGAAGCTGTGCCACTGGGCCCCGCCGACAAACTGCGGCTGCGAACGGAACATCTCGTCATACGAATCGGCCAGACTCAGTGCCTGATAGACCTGAGCCTGCTCGCCCCAACTGCGCGACACCCGGTTGTTATTGTTCTGGGCATACCAGTCATCGACATTCTCACCGAACTCACGGGTGAATATGCTCTGATTCCTGACATTTGCGGTATCCTGAGGCCATCCATAGACCACTCCGTAATTGTCCAGCACTCCTGCCGACTTGTAATCCGCAGCGGAAAGGGGCGCTCCCGGATATGGGAACTCGTCTTTTGTCAGTTGCAAAGTCTTCAGCGAGAAGTTCTCAGGGAAACGGGTTTCATTGAGAATCGGCTCCCACATTATCACGCTCGTATGGTTGCGGTCACGGCGAATCATCTGGGTTACGTCATCATAGACATAATCCTGGAACGACGGCTCCTTATTCCAGAACTGCCAGCCCGGCGTGGGTACAATCATAAAGATACCCAGCTCGTCGCAGGCATCCATGAAGGCGGGGTCCTGCGGATAGTGGGCAGAGCGGATTATGGTGCAACCACCCTCGCGCAACATTCTGACATCGTTCCAGTGGCGGGAGTTGGGCAGGGCATTGCCCACGTATGCAAAATCCTGGTGACGGTTTGTTCCGATAAGCTGGTGGTAGCGCTTGCCATTCAGCCAGAAGCCCTCCTTGCCACGAAACTCAGCCTTGCGGATACCTGCACGAACCATGCCGCCATCTATCGGGGTGCGCCCCTTGAACAGCTGCAACCGTACCTCATATAAATAAGGTGTCTCGGGCGACCAGAGATGGGGCTGTTTTACGGTAAACTTCACTCTTGCCGTCTCGAACGCGCCAGCCGAAAGGGTCAGGCTGGACTTCTTCCGCTGCAAGATATTTCCTTCAGCATCACACAACGTGGTTTCCAACACATACGAACCGCTTTTGAGTCCATCGTTGCCAATTTCCGTATCAACATAGATATCTGCCTGACTGTCAGAGATATTGTCGTAATGGAGAAAGACTCCGCCGCCGGCAGTGATATGGCGCTCAGTGACGGCATCGGTTATATGAACCTCATTGGTTGCAATCATCCACACATCGCGGTACATGCCCCCATGGTAGCAGAAATCGAGGGTGTATTGGGTCTTGCCCGGAGGATAACTCTTGTCGTTGCTGTTGTCGGCGCACACTGCAACCACACAGGTGTCACCAGCCTTGATGCCATAGTCGTTCAGGCATACTCGGAAAGGGAGATAGCCGCCGATATGCTCCTTGACGGGCTCTCCGTTGAGATAGACGTTTGCGCGCCCCATCACCGCCTCAAAATAAAGGCTGACATCTTTGTCCGACAGAGTTGAAGGAACTATGAAATGCTTGCGATACCATGCCTTGCCCTGATAGTTGCGGCCTCCGCTGGCCTCGGCGGGCATCAGCTGCACGGTATGAGGAGTTGAGACAATCTCCCACGAGCGGTCATCAAAGGCTGTCGCCTCGGCACCGGGGACATCTCCACGGAAAAACCTCCAGCCTGTATTGAAATCATATACCTCGCGGCCGCTCTCCTTTACATCAAAAAGACCGGCTACAGAATAGCGTGGCTGGTAGGCGTATGCGCATACAGACAATAAAAACAGGCACAAGCAGTAATTAAGTTTCTTCATTATTTGTCGTTTGAGTGTGCAAAAGTAATAAGTTTCAGTCAGGAAGACACAATTTCACGTCGTTTGCCCTTGAAGAAGGGGTCACCGTCAGTTCTTTCAGCTTTCCATCCTTCAATGTCGCCTCCACAACCGTGTTATGCGGGGCATGCAAACGGAAACTGACATCCCAGTCAGATGGCCATGCGGGGAAGAGCAGCAGGGTGTCGCCAACGCTCTGGAGCAGCATCTCCTGCATTCCTATCATCCCAGAGCCTCCCCAGTTGTGGTCGGGAGTCCAGTCGTAACCCGGTCCCCAGAAAGTCGGAAAACGGTGGTCAGAATCAGCCATCTTCTTAAGAGTCAACTCCTTGGCCTCATCAGTCATACCTAGACAGGCAGAAAAAATGTTATACTGCTTCCAGCCAACATGAGTTTTATTGCGAACCACATCGGAATCGCACAGATAAGTGTTACGTGCAACCTCAAGGTCCTCACTGAGCAGATTATACATACCCCATGGCCAGACGGGATAGAGTTGTGGAGCCTCGGTGTTGTTTATCCGGGCCCACGAGCTGGCAGGAGATATTGTCAAGAGCGAATCGGCAGATGAAAGGTCAGGCATTTTCCTGAAACTCATTGGGGGAATCAGTGAAAGAAAATCAATCCACGGCTGGCGACTCTCCTGTGGAAGATACGCAATCAGAGACTCTGTGACAGTTTTCAGAGCTGCAATTGTTGACACTGCATTATCGGCAAGCTTGTATGTCTCACAAGCCGAGCCGGGATAGAGTTTCAGATGTCCTTCCCCGTCCAGTTCTTCTTCTCCACGCTCTATGGCCAGATAGCGGTAGTGCCGGTCAAAGAATGTCAAAGTGCTTTCAATGAGCGGGATATACTGCTCAATCTCCATTCCGGAATAACGGTTTGCCTCAAGAATCATAAAGCAGAATTCCAAGGCAGTATCCCATTGGTATTCAAGCCATTTGTTGTATTCCATCCCAGGGTCAAACCCTTCGGGGCGCTTCCATCCGTACTCCGAAGGATTGGGCAGGCCGAAATTCTCAATCTGTTCGGTAAAGCACGCCCCTTCATGTCCCCAATAGACCTGACTGCGCAATTCAGCATTTTTCAATATCCGGTTGTAGAAATCAAACTGCGGGGTCATCATGTCGGTATCGCCGCTCTTGAGCATCGGGAAATAGACAAGCCTCTGGTTCTGAGCCGTGAAAGTGCCACCTCCCCAGTTGCGGAAATCGGGGGTGAAGGGGCGCTTGTCATTCACAAAGACAGGGTCAAAGGTGAACAGTCCGCCGTTGAACTTGGTCGGCCACGAACCGTACGCATTGCACGCCAGCTGGTAGCGGAACAACTGGTAGTTGCGCCCTGCCTTCCACGCGGCATCTGTAGTATCCCGACCCGTGTTGATGCAGATGTAACTCCTCTCCCAGAACTGCTTCCAGAACTCTTCAGTCGTTTTTTTCGCATCCGAGGGCTCATTAAAAACGTTCAGATGCCAATTCTTTCCGTCCTCGGGTGCCAGAACGGAGAGCATTATCTCCTGGCTGCGGGCTGGCCGCACGCTTTCAAACCGCCATGCACGATAGTCTGTCTGCAGGTATGTACCATCAACACTGTCCTTGAAAGCAAAGTTCTCTCCACGGAGAACTCCGCCCGACATACCGTTCCCGAGCGGATTGTACATCAAGCCTTTCACATCCTGCATCCCCTGCTGCCACACACAACGGTCAAAAATGGTACTGTCAGGATTAAAGTGGATGAAACACAGAAGGATATCCTCAATTGGCTCATTTTCGTCAAGCAGCCATACCATCTCTTTTTTCATCGTCA
>DCHH01000011.1:3021-8233 GCA_002315625.1 Bacteroidales bacterium UBA1757 | reverse complement strand
ATCAGCCGGTCCTGGTATCGCCAGTTCTCGTAGGCTACCAGCGCTGTACGTGGCCTTGCGGAATTCATTTCCAAATGCACTGTAGGGCGATAGACGTCGGCCCACAAGGTCAGCTGCACCTTGTCCCGACCTCGTCCGGCCTCGACCTCCACCCTGCCCTTTTCCAGATTGAGTCTCTGGGTAAAGCACTGTGTATCAAGAGGGGTATCAAAAGTGAGCCTCACCCTTCCCGATTTGAGGAATGTATTGTTCTCGTCAAAGCAGCCGCTGCGCGAGATGTAGAACAGCAGCTCGCCGTCCTCCACCCACACGTTCATGCCAATGTCGCCTCCGCCGCAGGGCATCGACTCGCTCGAATTGCAGCTCTGGCTATGCCATACAACGTCATAATCACTGATATAGGGAGCTGACTGGCACGAGGCAAGCACCATCAGCAATAAAGACAAAAAAGAGGACCTTTTCATTTTCGCACGGCTTTATAATCGGGTGCAACGGGCCAGGAATCGGTGCGGAAAGAGGAAACCGGCATACCATTCTGGCCGTACAGAGTGGCCTCTGCCCAGTTATGGAAGGCATAGCGCACAGCCACAGGATGCTTTACCTCGGGGCAGGTCACATACACCTTGTTAGTATTCCATTTGATGAAAGCTGTGGCTTCATGGAAAACACTGTCAGGACCGGCAATCTCGAACCCCTCAGGATACTGCCCCAGTGTACACTCAAGTCCTCGTGGTGAGTGGTCAAAGGTAATGACAGCTGTCGAATCCTCAATTTCCATAGTGCTGTACCGGGGACTCTCCACATCCGCCTTGAAGCCATACGTCTTTACCAAAGCATTCATTGCCAGCCGTTCTCCGGCCACCCGCTTGTTGCGCGGATGGATACCGATTTCAAGTCCGATGTCCATCATCACGGCCATGGCGCAGAAGGGAATCTGTGTCTCGGCCAGCATCTGGGCTTCGCGCAAATAAGCCGAATTGATAACCGGGTCTCCCTCTTTGGTTATCCGGCCGTACTCGTAAGGGGCTATCTGACAGTAATAAAACGGGAACTCACCTATTCCCCATGCACTGCGCCACGAAGATACCATCCTCTTCATCAGTTCAGCGTAGTTTTCAGGATTCTCGTAGTTCGACTCACCCTGATACCAGATGACACCCTTTATTCCATACCCCACTATTGGGCGAATCATCGCATTGTAAAGCACTGTCGGACTCTTCCAGTCGAACTTTTCACCGGGCTTGACAAACTTCACGTGAGGAAATTCCTCCAATGTCTCACGCCCCATCCATGCCTCAATGGGGGTACCACCTATACTGCTGTAAATCAGTCCAATGGGAATATTCAACGCCTCGCGCATAAAACGCCCGAAAAAGTAGCCGGTCGCAGAAAAGTCGCCGACCGACTGCGGGGCAGCATGTTTCCAGGAGCCGGCAAGGGTATCCTGAGGTTCAAGCTGACGCGATTTCTTTACTGTAAAAAGACGCAACTCTCTGTCAGACGACTGCATTATGGCTGGAAGTCCACCCTCGATTCCCTGGGCCTTATATCCCTTCATGGGCTCCTCCATGTTGGACTGCCCGCTGCAAAGCCACACCTCGCCAACCAGGACGTCGCCCAACACGACAGTCTCCTTCCCTGAGCTGACTGTAACCTTGTACGGACCGCCGTATGAAGGGGTTGCGACCTGCACGCTCCATCGCCCACTGTCATCGGCCGTCACCTTATACACTTTTCCGTTCCAGGATGTTTCGACAGTGACCCTGCCGAGAGCCGAAGCCTCTCCCCAGAGCCTGACCGAAGTCTGTTGCTGTAAAACCATGCCATCGGAAAAAATTGCCGGCATGGACAACTCAGCCCGGACCAGCCCCACCAACAGCAGACACAATAAAAACAAACGGTATCTCATAATCTATTTCAATTGGGAAGTCATTTTTAACATATTTTTTGGTATTTTGCGCGAATGATACGCGTAGTTACGAATCCATCAACGGAGTATGGTTGGGCTACGCGGTGGCCCAGGACCCAGACTATTTCGTCGGCGGGGGTTACCAGGAGCCAGATACGCTCTTTTTCGAAGCGGGAGAGTTTGAGGTCGGTCAGGTAATCGCTCACGAGCCTGCTGCCGCGCATGCCGTACGGGACGAAACGGTCGCCCGGTCTGGGATGGCGGAGCGACAAGGGAAACTGGAGCTTGTCGGCATCAAGAGTTGCCACGAACGGATCCTTGGAAATCAATGTATTTATATCCCTACCTTCCACATTCACAGTCTCATACGTCAGTTCCGGCAGGCTGTCATCCTCTTCTTTTGATTTTAGAACAAGACATCCGCGGTCTATCAGAAGACGGTATTGCGGCGAATCAAACTGCCGGCCGGTCTGCTCGTGGCGCTGATTCCAGACATCGACTATGGTACGCGTGTTGAAGCCGTAGGGGGAAAGCCACGAGTTCAGAATGCCCTGTGGTACCCGCTCATGCTCAAGGGCTTCTACCGAAAGTTCCATGCCATCTTCCTTCAACAGCCGTTTCAGAGACTCAGCTATTTCAGAGGCATAGAGCGACTCTACTTCCGAAAGGAAACCCATGCTTCGCTCAACAGACGATGCCGCCGAGGGCTCAATTTCCTCAAGCAGTGGCATCAGCTGCAACCTTATCTTATTGCGCTTATAATTGGTTTCAAGATTGGTATGGTCTGTGACATACTCAAGACCATTATCAGACAAATATCGCATTATACCCTTACGGGAAACAGACAGCAAAGGCCTGACAATAAAGCCGTTGCAAGGTCGCATCCCAGCAAGTCCACGAATGCCGCTACCACGAAGTAGGTTAAGGAAAAAAGTCTCAACATTGTCATCGCGGTGATGTCCTACGGCTATGAAATCAAGGTGACGTGTCTGGCGGATTTCCTCAAAGCGGGCATAGCGCATCTCGCGTGCTGCCATTTCGATGGACACATGATGTCCGGCTGCATAGTCGGCCGCATACAAATGCTCAACCAGACAAGGCACTCCAAGAGAGCGGCAAAACCGGACGGCAAACGCCTCGTCTCGATCTGATTCAGAGCCCCTTAAGTGAAAGTTCACATGGACTGCCATGCATTCGTAGTTTAATGCGCGGAGTATGTGAAGCAAAGCCACGGAATCCGGGCCGCCGCTGAGTGCCACCAGCACCCGGGCATCTCGCCCCGTTTCTGTCCGAAACAGTCCATTGTCTTTGATAAACCGCCTTACCGCCTTGAGCGAATCCATATATAAGGAAACATTGCACGCAAAAGTAATCAATTTTTTCTTACCTTTGCCGCCAAATTCCGCAACAGTTATGTTAGACTTGGACAAGATTCAGAAAATGCTGGAAGAGGTGGGTGCATGGTCGCCTGCCAACAGCGAAGAGCTTGAACAGCTCCGTATCAAATATTTGAGCAAAAAAGGTGAAATCACCGAGCTCTTCAACGATTTCCGCAATGTGCGGGCCGAAGAGAAAAAGGCGGTAGGCATCAAGCTTAACGAGCTCAAAACCATGGCTCAAGCCCGTATCAATGAACTCAAGGCCCAGTTGGAGACCAAGCAGGCCGAAATGACCGACCACGACTTCAGCCGCAGCGCCTACCCAGTAGAGTTAGGTACACGTCACCCACTGTCGATTGTCCGCAACGAAATCATCCGCATTTTCGAGAACATCGGCTTCACACTTGCCGAAGGTCCCGAAATCGAGGACGACTGGCACGTTTTCTCATCGCTGAACTTCCCGCCCGAGCACCCCGCCCGCGACATGCAGGACACATTCTTCATCGAGTCACACCCCGACATCATACTCCGCACCCACACCTCGTCGGTCCAGAGCCGCACAATGGAGAAGACCCAGCCCCCGATCCGCATCATCTGCCCGGGACGTGTCTATCGTAATGAGGCAATTTCATATCGCGCCCACTGCTTCTTCCATCAGGTAGAGGCTTTGTATGTCGATAAGAACGTGTCATATAAGGACTTGCTGCAGGTGCTCGAGTATTTCTCAAAGGAGATGTTCGGCAGCCAGACAAAAATCCGCCTGCGCCCGTCGTACTTCCCGTTCACCGAGCCTTCAGCCGAACTGGACATTTCGTGCAACATCTGCGGCGGAAAGGGTTGTCCCTTCTGCAAGAATACCGGATGGGTGGAAATTCTCGGCTGCGGCATGGTCGATCCCAACGTTCTGGACAATTGCGGCATAGACAGCAAAGAGTACACCGGATTTGCACTTGGCATGGGTATCGAACGTATCACGAACCTCAAGTACCAGGTCAAGGACCTCCGCATGTTCTCCGAAAACGATGTCCGGTTCCTGCGTGAATTCCAGTCGGCATACTAAAAGCTGTTTTGAAAACACCCCCGAAATACCAGGCTCTGATAGACTATTTCTCGGCGGCAATGCCCGATGCAACCACCGAGCTTAACTTCGGCAGCACATTCCAGCTGCTTGTGGCCGTGATTCTGTCGGCCCAATGTACCGACAAGCGGGTCAATCTTGTCACCCCTGCCCTCTTTCAGGCATATCCTGACGCCTTTTCTATGGCCTCAGCCAGCAAAGAGGAACTTTTCACCTATGTAAAGAGCGTCTCCTATCCCAATGCCAAGACGGAGCATCTTCTGGCCATGGCCAATGCTCTGGCCGACAACTTCAACGGTGAGGTTCCATCAACAATGGAAGAGCTGCTCACCCTACCTGGCGTTGGAAGAAAGACTGCCAGTGTCATGCTAATCTGCGCATTCGGCAAGCCCGCCATGCCGGTCGATACCCACGTGTTCCGTGTGGCCAACCGCATCGGACTTACACACAATTCCAAAACTCCCGAGCAGACCGAAAGAACGCTTCTAAAGTATTTTCCAAAGCAACTGCTCGGCCAGGCTCACCATTGGCTGATACTCCACGGCCGCTACACCTGTCAGGCCCGCCGCCCAAAGTGCGAAGAGTGTGCCCTGACAGCCGTATGTGACCACTTTCAAAAGAATACCCCCGACCACATTCAAGATTCATTATGAACTGCAGGAAACTTTTCATCTGCGCTCTTACGCTCCTCATCACGACCGTCTGCAGCCAGGCCCGCACCCGCCAGGTTCTTGACCCAGAAGATTTTCGCCACTATGTAGAGTACTTCAACCGCATGGAGGACGAGAACATCGTCCAGGCCATCCCGAACGACAAGAGCTGGGAGTGGATGGAAGAGAACATTCC
>DCHH01000011.1:1423-2860 GCA_002315625.1 Bacteroidales bacterium UBA1757 | reverse complement strand
ATCGGCCACCACATCAACGAGGCGCGCTGGCTGCACGATTCCCGCTACATCGACGAGTACCTTCACATCTGGTACCGAGGAAATCAGGGCCAGCCGATGAACCGGCTCCACAAGTTCAGTTCGTGGACGCCATACGCCCTGTACAACAGATACCTTGTTAATAGGGATGCCGACTGGATTCTCGACATGCTGCCCGACCTTGACCGTGACTACCTTTATTGGGAGAATGCCCAGCGCTGGGAAAACGGCCTCTACTGGCAGGGAGACGTGCAGGACGGCATGGAGGAATCCATAAGCGGCGGGCGTAAAATCAAGAATGCCCGCCCGACAATCAACAGTTACATGTACGGCAATGCCGTGGCTCTCTGCAAGTTGTACCGTCTGCAGGCAGAACGCACATCGGACGAAAACATAAAAGCAGCAAGTCTGAAGAAGGCTGACGAGTACCGTGCCCGTGCCACAAAACTGCGCACTCTGATTCAGAAGCATCTTTGGAACACTAACCAGCAGTTCTATGAAACGCGCCGTGTCAAGGACAACCAACTGGCAAACGTACGGGAAGCCATCGGATACATGCCCTGGTATGTTGAAATGCCCGACGGCAATATCCTTTTGAAGAAAAGTGCTTTGAACGATACTCTCTCTACCCGCGACTATGAAATCGCCTGGAAGCAGGTGCTGGTAGAAAAAGGGTTCCTGGCCCCCTACGGCCTTACCACCGCCGAGCGCCGCCATCCCCAGTTCCGCACACATGGTGTAGGCCAGTGTGAATGGGACGGTGCCGTCTGGCCTTTTGCCACATCTCAGACTCTGACGGCCATGGCCAATGTATTGAACGACTACCGTCAGGAATATGTGACCAAAGCCGACTACTACCGACTGATGAACCTTTATGTTGAATCACAGTACAAGCGCGGCCGCCCCTATATCGGTGAATATCTTGACGAAACTACAGGTTACTGGATAAAAGGTGACCAGGAGCGCAGCCGCTACTACAACCACTCGACTTTTGCCGACCTTATCATTACAGGTCTTATCGGTCTGCGCCCACGTCCGGACGAGTCAATAGAGATTAATCCCCTCATACCCGAAGAGGTCTGGGACTGGTATTGTCTGGACAATGTCCATTACAACGGTCACACCATCACAATTCTCTGGGACAAAGACGGTTCACACTTCAAAAAAGGTGCCGGTTTCCAGGTCTTCATCGACGGCAAGCGCCGCTTGAAAGCCACCCACCCCAACCACTTCACCCTTTAACGGGTCAGGCGGAATACATTGACGGGGTTATTGTCGTGATAGAGGCGAAGCAGATACACCCCTTTTTGAGACGATGACAGGTCCAAACTTATTAATGAGCGTGACTAAAAAATAATCATCCTCTGTTTTGTGATACAGCGGCTTTGGGGTAAATGGCTCCAGAACTACGCTGCTTCG
>DCHH01000011.1:417-1333 GCA_002315625.1 Bacteroidales bacterium UBA1757 | reverse complement strand
TACCCCAAAGCCTTAGTGCAGTTCAAGCATGGTAGGGTAACCACCAGCCGCTACAGCCCTCTGCTGCGCGTATTCGCTACCCTACCTCCATGACATCGGCAGTATGCGACGGAATGTAAAGTCACAGTCCTCCCAAGACACGAAAATCGGTCTATCGTGTAGGGCGAATAGTCTATTCAAGTTTCCATCTGCGAGAAGAGACGGCTTCCACTTCCGGCCGCATGCTCGGAACTATTAAATAGCCCGAATAGCTAGATGAGGTTGTTGTTTTAGTCGCGTATCCGGAAATACCGACTTGTGGTGTGAGGCGGAGTATGGGACGGCTTCGAGCAGGAGACCGAGATAGAATTCACAAAAATAATCGTTGTATCCGTAATCCCTTTTCGGCTTTTTGCGAGTTGTTTTCACCCTTTCCTCCTTGAGATTTATGAATAGGCTTTCTTCCCCGCCTTTGACCGTTATGCTCCTGTCCTCACGTGTGTAGCCACTAGCCGCGGCGGAAATATGATGTTGTCCCAAAGGAAAATCCAGATTCTTTGGGGTATATCCGACCAATGATCAGTCCTCGAATGCAATCTGGCTATCTGGTCCAGAGGGTCCATAGTCAGGCGGACTATGGAGACCGTGATTTTCTGGGAGAATGATACCCCACATGCCATGACAAGAACCATCAACAAAAGAAGAGTTTTCCTCATATCATTCCTGATTCGGGTAAAAGCAATATTTGGATTTTTGCAAACTTATATAAAATTCGTGACTTTTACGCCCGATTAGATAAAAATCAAGACCACATACTATCTTTGAAGGCTCGCGGAAAACGCCTCGCGGGGTGTCGCAGTTAACCTTATGTTTAACGGGCTTGGTGTCCCAAATTTTAAATGCCTATGAGACAAGTATGTGGTCTTGACGTGCACAA
>DCHH01000011.1:0-347 GCA_002315625.1 Bacteroidales bacterium UBA1757 | reverse complement strand
GGTGTCCTGACAACGGATTTGGAAACGATGCTCTGATAAATCCTGTTTATGAGTCAAGATTTTTGAAGGCGAAGTAATAAGTCCAAACCGTCGTTTCCGCTTACGATAGACAGGTTATTTCCGTCGTCTGTTATGAACGTAGGTAAACCTATCGGGGTCGGGTTTCCGTTTTCATCAAGGACAGCAACAGCGTAAATGTCGGCTTCATCTATGCGCCCTTCGGACGTAACAGAGTTGAAGCCCTCTTGTTGTGCCTTGTGTCGAATGTGGTTGGGTATGTTGTTCTGTGCCATAACTACTGCAATCGTATATAAAATTCGTGCTTTTACGCCCGATTAGATAAAAAT
>DCHH01000023.1 GCA_002315625.1 Bacteroidales bacterium UBA1757 | reverse complement strand
CCCAGTTTGTGGCATACGTCAAGGCGTGTCTGATGAATGCCGACGGCGGACTGGACGGTATCAAGGAAGACCAGTACTACACTGTGCTGATGCCGGGTAACTCGGCTATCAACAGTGCCATCAAGAATAAGCATCTGCCTGCGCTTGAAGAGATTACTAAGGACGTTGACGGTAGTACCGACCCCGAAGGAGCCGCTGCAAAGGCCGCTGCTCTGGCCAAGGGACAGCAGTTTGTAAATGCCCACATTCTGGTCGGTCAGGTGTTTGCCGACGACGGATTCGAATACATCTATCCGGTCAATGAGATGTCTCCCTACGAGACAACCGTCTCAACGCTTCTCAAGCTGACCGCAGAGCAATACGACATGACCAATGAGGCAACACAGGTACATGTATATAAGGTGAACAAACTGCTCCGCTTTGAGCCTCTTGACATTTACAAGGGCAACACACTGGCCGTGGATGGCAAGGTTGGTACAGGTGCCACGGCTTTCATCAGCGGTGTCAACCGTGGTGTGGCCTATAAGGGTGCTACCGACAACTTCCGCAGCAACCGTATTGCCGGCAAGGCTGTCCTGCACGAAATTGCCAATTACATTCATTTCGATGTGCAGTAGTCAAACAGGTGTAGAATAATTAAAATCAAAAGATACAATGAAACAATTGCTGAGAACAATAGGCTTGCTTTCGACGCTGCTTTTTGTCTTCATCCCAATGGTGAAGGCAGAGGAGCCGACGCTGGTTCAGGGTATTGTCTATTCCGCAACCGACAACGAGACCTTGATTGGTGTCGTGGTCGTGGAGATTAACAAGGATGACCGTATTACGGCCAGCGCCCTGACCAACTACGATGGTGTCTTCAGTATTAAGGTGTCGAGCATGGAGAACCGTCTCCAGTTCTCGTACATGGGCTTCAAAAAGCTCGACTACCAGTTGAAACCGGGTATGACAGAACTCAAGATAAAGATGGAAGAGAACATCCAGCAGCTTTCCGAGGCTGTCGTGACGGCCAGCAACCGCCAGGTGGGTAACCTGATGATTTCAGACCGCGACGTTTCAATGGCTGTCAGCCGTCTGGATGCATCCGATATCGAGGACATGCACGTCGCTTCCATTGATGAGGCTATCCAGGGCCGTATGGCTGGTGTCGATGTCGTGGCTACTTCGGGCGACCCGGGTAGCGGCATGTCGATTCAGATTCGTGGTACTACATCTATCAACGGAAACAATCAGCCCCTTATCGTTGTCGATGGTATGCCGCTTGAAACCGAAATCGGAAGTGACTTTGATTTCAGTACCGCAACGGAAGAAGAGTTCTCCCAGCTTTTGAACGTGGCTCCGGCCGATATCAAGGACATCGTTGTCCTGAAGGATGCTGCCGCCAACGCCATCTGGGGTGCTAAGGCCGCAAATGGTGTCCTGCAGATTACCACACAGCGCGGTTCGGTCTCGGCTCCGCAGATTAATATCCGTGCCACGGGAACTTACAAGCCCAAGAGCGAAAATCTGCCGACCCTTTCAGGTGACGAATACACCACCATGATTCTGGAGGCCCACTATAACGCCGGAACCATTCTTGACCCGCTTACCTATCCGCAGTTTGCCTACGACCCCAACAACCCCGAATACTACTACAACTATTCGCAGAACACCGACTGGATTGATGCAATCTCCAAGAACGCTTTCGCGCAGGAATACAACATTTCGGTCCGCGGCGGTAGTGCCAAGACACAGTATTCGTTCTCGGCAGGCTACTACGACGATAAGGGTAATACGGTCGGAACCGACTTCAAGCGTCTGACCACCCGTCTGAACCTCGACTACAATGTGTCACAGCACTTGAAATTCCGCGCCGATATCGCCTACACCCATTCCGACAAGCTGGCCAACTATGCTCCGGCCAACAACGTCCGTACTCAGGCATACAACAAGATGCCGAACCAGAGTATCTACTATATCGACGAATACGGGAATCAGACTTCGTCGTACTACATGCCGATGGACAATCCTCAAGGTTCCTATCCGAGTGTCTATAACCCTGTAGCCATGGCAATCGACGGTCAGGACCGTACCCTTTCCGAGACCATTATCCCGAAATTCTCACTGCAGTGGCGCCCGAACGACACTTGGCGCTATACCGGTGATGTGGGTTTCCAGATAGGTACAAATAAGGAGAAGACCTATCTGCCGCAGACGGCAACCGGTCTTGTCTGGTCCGACAGTCGTACCAACACTGCAACCGATAGCGACAACGAGTCGTTCACCATCCAGACCTTCAACAAGCTCTATTTCACCCCACAGTTCGAGGACCAGGAGAAACACCGCCTCATCGGTCTGCTGGGTCTGAATACCTACAGCCGTTCGAGCTACTCCTACAGCGGCCAGACCACTAACCTGGCCTCTACTGAGCTCCGTGACCCGTCAATTGCGTCGCGCCTCTATTCCACCGGTTCAATCAACTCCGGTTCCAGCCAGCAGCGCAATATGCAGGCATACCTCAATGTGAACTATACCCTGCTCGACCGCTACACCATCTACGGCAACCTCAACTTCGAAGGAAACTCCCGATTCGGCGAAAACTACCGCTTCGGTCTGTTCCCCTCAATCTCAGGACGTTACCGCATTTCCGGCGAGCCGTTTATGCAGGATGCCACCTGGTTGGATGACCTCTCCATCCGTGCTTCGTACGGTATGTCGGGTAATGCCCCGTCGTCGGACTACCTCTATTTCAACAAGTACGCGACCTACAACTACAGCTACTTGGGCCAGACGGCAACTTATCCCTCCAGCCTGGAATTGAGGGACCTCCGCTGGGAGCATAACTATGTGTTCAATGTCGGTTTCAACTTTGTGGCTTTCCAGAACAAGCTGAACATTGAGGGTGAGTACTACACCCGTAAGGTGACCGACCAGTTCATGAACAACCTCTCAATCCCGACGACGTCCGGTTTCTCTTCAATGTCAACCAACTACGGAACCATCCTCAACCGGGGTTTCGAACTGAATATAAACTGGCAGATTGTCCGCACTAAGGACTGGAACGTGAAACTGGCCTTCAACATTGCCCGCAGCGAGAACAGCGTTACCGAGATTTCCGAATATGCTGAGCTCTACAGCGGTAACTGGAGTTCGAACGGTTCCTACCTTTCACGCGTTGAGCTCGGTCAGCCGACCGGCTCGTTCTACGGCTACATTTACGAGGGTGTCTATCTGAACGAAGACCAGACAATCGCCCGCGATGCCAAGGGCAACAAGATTTACACAATGGACGAAAACGGCAACAAGGTGCCGGTCTATATGACCTTCGGCTATCCTTCAATTGCCTATCAGTTCCAGCCTGGTGATGCCAAGTATAAGGATGTGAACAACGACGGTAACATCAACTATCAGGATATCGTCTGGCTGGGCGACAAGAACCCCCTCTTCTTCGGCGGTCTTACTCCCTCCATTAAGTGGAAGAACTGGTCGCTCAATACGGTGTTCTTCTTCCGTTACGGAAACAGCGTCATCAACCAGACCCGTATGAATCTGGAGAGCATGTACAATTACAACAACCAGAGTACCTCCGTCCTGAAACGCTGGCGTCACTCCTACGACAATCCGGAAGATGCTCCCGAGGATATCCTTCCCCGTGCACTTTACGGTTCGGGTTACAACTGGCTTGCCTCCGACCGCTACGTTGAAGACGGCTCCTTCCTCCGCTGGAAGTCGCTTACCCTGCGCTACAATCTCCCCAGAGAGATTCTCCGTCCCATCGGTATTCAGTCGTTGTATGTCTATACGACCATCAATAACCTCTGTGTCTGGACCAACTACTCGGGACAAGACCCGGAGTGCAGCAGCAGTACAGGTATCGATACCTCCCGCTCTCCGCTGGCCCCGCAATATACCCTTGGTCTGAACCTTACCTTCTAACCGATAAAAAGACAATAGTATGAAACGCATATCTTTGATTCTTTGTTCCGTTCTCAGCCTGCTTTCCATCTCGTCCTGCAGTGGATGGCTGAATCTTCAACCGGAAGACGGAGTAATCCGTGAGAAATATTGGCAGACGAAGGAAGAGGCCGAATCGGCACTGATGGGTTGCTATGCCCAGCTGCTCAATTCGGAAATGCTGGTCCGCTATTTTGTGTGGGGTGAGCTGAGGGCCGACCAGGTCATCAACACATCCCGCGCCAACAGCGATATCATCGCTATCCGTGACGGCGAAATCACCGCCGAGAACCGTTATTGCACTTTTTCCGATTTCTACAAGGCCATCAACCAGTGCAATACCGTTATTGAACTTGCTCCGACCGCAAAGGAGAAGGATGCTTCTTTTACTGACCTGCTGCTCAGGCAATATCAGGCTGAAGCAATCTGCATCCGTTCACTCTGCTACTTCTATCTGGCACGCACATTCCGCGATGTACCTTATATTACTGCTGCCAGTATCTATGATGACCAGGAGTACAGTGTTCCCAAGACTTCCCAGTCGGACCTGTTCGCCCATCTCGTAGAAGACCTCCGTGCAGTGGAGGGAAGCCTTCCTTCCAATTACGGCTCAACGGCCCAAAACAAGGGACGCTTCACCCTTTGGGGTCTCAAGGCCCTTTTGGCTGACATATATCTGTGGCAGGAGGACTATGCTTCCTGTAACGAAATGTGCCAGCAGATTATCGGATCCGGGCAGTACTCCCTGATTCCGGTCCGCCGTTCCAAATCGCAGGTGTTGAGCCCGACTGGCGAGTACAAGGACATCTATGTCGCAAACCAGTCCGATATGAACGCATTGTTCGACAAGATGTATGTGCAGGGAAACTGCATCGAAAGTATTTTCGAGCTTCAGAACGGCGAGGACTATAATAATCCCTACTATACGATGTTCCGCCCTGTGTCTGGATATCTGACAGCCAATGCGGACGAGATGAATGCCTTCTTCCCGCCATCGGAACTGGACAATTCGTGGCGTGACATCCGCAAGGAGGTCTCCATCAAGCAGAACGCAATCTGGAAGTGGATAGGCCTGAACGAGACCGAGTATCGTTCTTCGGATGCCTCTTTTGCAAACTGGATTTTCTATCGTCTTGCGGATGTGATGCTCATGAAGGCCGATGCCCTGACCCAGCTGGCTAAGGCAGCAGGAAACGATACCACGATGCTGAAGGAGGCATACTCACTTGTCACGACCATCCGCGAGCGTGCCAATGCTACAGAAACCACGGCGTACGAATATATGAGCGACCCGGAACTGACACCTTCGGCCCTTGAGAAATGGGTGCTTGAGGAGCGTTCCCGTGAACTGGTATTTGAGGGAAAGCGCTGGTTTGACGTGCTCCGTTATGCCCGCCGTAACAATTATGCGAATATCGACTACCTGATTAACCTTGCCGTGAGGGCCACCACCCCCGAAAAAGTATCGGTCAAGCAGACAAAGTGGAGCACCGCCCCTTACGGAAGCCATTACATGCCATTACCGTTGAGCGAAATCCGCATCAACAAGAATTTGGAACAGAATGAATTTTATAAATAAGCCGCTATGAGAAAGATTATACTGACCGCCCTTTCGGCAGCGCTCCTGCTGTTCGCCTCCTGCAACAAGGCTATGGAGGGGTCCATCTATAAGGTCTATGACGATAAGATGATGGACGAACTCCTGGAGGAATACGGTTTAACCTCCTTTCTGGATATTGTTGAAAAGGCTGAACTCCGTGGCACGATTCACTCCTACGGGTTCTATACTTTGTTCGCTCCTACGAACGATGCCGTTTCCAAATACCTCAGTGCAAAAGGGAAGAGTTCTGCCAATGATCTCTCCGTTGCCGAGGCTGAGGAAATCGTGAAATACCACCTTATTGGTAACGACTCCATCAAGGTGAACGATTTTGTTGACGGACGTGTGAACAGTCGCAATTTCCAGCATCGCTACATCACCACCAAGACATCCGATGACGGAACAATCGTCGTCGATCGTCACGCAAAGATAGTGACTAAGGCCATCGCCGGCGAGAGCGAACTGAGCGTGGCTAACGGTGTGGTTCATTTTGTGGATGAAGTTCTGGAGGCTTCGGCTAATTCTGTCACCGACGTCGTGCGTGCCCTGCCGGATGAGTACTCTATAATGAAACGCCTCTTTGAGAAGTCCGGTCTGGCCGATTCCCTTTCCAAGGAAGAGGATGAGACATGGTACACCTTCTTTATTCAGGACGACATGAGCTACGTTGAGGCCGGTATTGACTCCGATTCCGCACTGATTGCAGATCTTCGTGCAAACCAGAAGAATACTACCAAGACCGACGAAGAACTTCTCCGTGACTATATCGGATACCATGCAGTTGTGAACATCGCACCGAAGTATGTCGTTGACCTTCTGGTCTCCTCTTCTCTTCCGACCCTTACCCCGGAAGAGAAGCCGATTCTCTTTGAGAGGGTTGACCAGGACCTTTACCTCGACCGTCTGATGACTTCGAACATCCATGACGAGGGTGTCATGCTTGACCGCGAAAGCGAATATACCGACCTGACCTGTTCGAACGGTGTTGTCCACCGTATTGAAGGAAACATTCAGGTCAAGAACCGTTCGGCCTACCGTGTCTATTGGGATGTGGCCGAACAGCCGGAAATCATGGCCATGTCAACTTTCCGCAAGAGCGGTTCGAAGACTTTCAATGACGGTGAACTTTCGGAGGTCCGCTGGGGAGGAACATATCTGGCCACTATTGAATACGGAGCATATAACGTTCCCATGACCGAGGCTGCAATGGAAGCTGCCGACTGGAAGCAGCAGTACATCTATTCCGACTACCTGCGCTTCAACCTCAACCCTGGAACGGTGAAGTGGATTCAGTTCAAGCTGCCGGTCCTCATGCCGGGTGAATACAAAGTGTGGGTTTGCTACCGTCGTGAGCTGAATATCCAGCCGAAGGTGATTTTCAAGCAGGACGGACGTGACGACCAGGTGATGCCATACGTCTTCAATATGGCTGACTATATGCCCACCGACCTTACCGAAGAGGCCATGGTGGCTCAGGGATGGAAGCAGTACAATGCGAAGAAAAAGAATTCCGTCGTGTGCAGCCACCTGCTTGGAACCATCAAGGTGGAATACGAAGGACGGCACTACCTCTATCTGGAACCGATTTATTCGAACCGTCAGGGACAATACGGTAACTGGGACCTCTTCCAGTTCATCCCCAAGGACGAAGACCAGACATGGCCCCGTGTTGACATTCTTGGCAACATGATTGAGGAAGGAACCCCGAACTGGATGATTTTCCCGTACGGAGAAGAGCCCGAACCGGAAGAAACTGAGGAATAACTCATTGCGAAACAAGAAAATATCAGAATATGAAGAACTATTCGTTATGCTCACGTCTGTGCCTGGTGACACTACTGGTTGCCATGGTTGCCTGCAATCCCTGGAAGGATGAGACCCAGCTCAAGGATGCACGCTACGGTCAGACACTTTATGAGACCCTTTCCGCCCAGCCGCAGCTGTCTGATTTCATGAAGGTGGTGGAAGCCGCCGACTACGGAGAAATCCTGAAGAGTGGAGCCCTGTTGACGGTTTTTGCTCCGGTCAACGGAACGCTTCCCGCCTTGGATATGACCGACAAGGATATGCTTGAGGGGTGGCTGGTCAACCATATCGCCGGTGTCCAGGTGGTTGTTGACGCTCAGGGCGATATCACACTTGAGGGCAAGAAGGTTGAACGCCTGATGATGGCAGGAGGAAAGTGTGCCTACATCACAAAGTCGATGATACAAGAGTCTAACATCCCAGCCGCCAACGGTGTCCTGCATATATTGAAGGAATCGCTCCCCTACCGGCTGAATGTCCGGGAATATCTCGAAACTCTGGGAGGGTACGAGCAGGTTGACTGTATCAAATCCTATACACAAAAGGTGATGGATATGGAGCATAGTGTTCAGACGGGTCTGGATCCTATAACCGGCCAGCCCGTCTATGATACTGTATGGACAGAAAGCAACCCCTTCCTGGAGCTCTATCCTTTGGATGATGAGAAAGAAATCTTCTCAGTGGTTCTGATAGAACAGGAGGCTCTTGATTCCCTGAAGTCGAAGTATGGCAAATACATGCACCAGACCGACTCTGCACAGCAGGCGGCTGACATCCTCTACGAGGTGACAAGCGACCTGATATTCGGAGAACTGAAGGTGAATGAATCAGGACGCTACCTTAATATAAAGGATGTGCTGGTGGATATGCAGTACGAGGATATCACCGATACCTATCAGGCTTCCAACGGAATGGTCTATTTCATGACGGCAGCCGACATCAAGCTGTACGAGAACAAAATCAAGACGACCTACATCGAGGCTGAGGAATACGACGATGTGTATGACGGCCAGAATGCATGGATGGTGCGCAGCCGCAGTTATGCACGGGGCGGATACGACCTGATGCTCAAGGCGCAGACGAGTTTCACCCATACATGGTTCAATTATTACGCTGAGAATGACTCTACGGCTACAATAACGAGAACCGGTACCTACAACGACAATGACCAGACGAGTTACCTGATTAGCAAGACCAACAACTCATACGCAAAGTATAGTCCGCTGATGTATTCTTGCGGATACAATCTCTACTGGGTTACCTACAATGACCTCTCCGGACAGTACTACACTATTCCTTCAGTGGAAGGTGTGACACAGAGGGCTCTCTTCCTCGGTGATACAATTGAAATTGATGATGATTTCCGGAATGTTCCCATTGAACAGGAACAGAAGCTGATGATAAGTTTCCCTGGCTATCCTGCTCTGAGATATAACGGCGGGCAAATCAACAACAACTTCTCCGATTATGCCGTGTTTGCCACAGCAGTGTCGGCCGGAGATGCGACGGAACACCAGATAATCCGTTACCGGCCCATCGACACCAACAATACGAAGTCGTCGGCAACATACCACTACTTCCTTATCGACAAGCCATACGATGGAAAGCCCGATGCTTTCGGCGACAAGACAAATCTGATTTGCCCGACATACGGATTTGCCTCCTTCATGGTTGCTGGAACGGTACGCAACACCGACAAGAATGCCGGTATGGTTTTCCTGGACTACATCAAACTGGTTCCGCAAGTAGATGTAAACGATTAATCAATGAAAGCTATGAGAAAGAATATCATTCGTTTGCTTGAGTCGCTGCTCCTGATGGCAGCCGTCGTGCTTCCCCTTCAGGCTCAGACAACTTCTGACATGCTGGACGGAACGGTCAAAGACGCCGCAACGCAGCAGGCAATCGCCGGAGCTTCGGTGCGTATCGTCGGATTCTCTTCGGCTTTCACCAAAGAGGACGGTTCGTTTTCACTGAAGGTTTCAAATCCTTCGGCAATTGTGGAAATTTCTGCCGTGGGCTATGCCACGCGTCAGGTTCCGGCCGGAACTGGCAAGCTTGACATCGTGCTTTACGAGTCGGAATACAAAGGTTCTGCTGCAGAGGCTGTCACAGTCTTCGGTCCGGAGTCTTCCCTGAAACTCTCCTCCTCACAGAGTGTGGTTCGTGAAAATACCTCACAAAGCGTTGCCGTGACCCCCGATGCCCTTATGCAGGGCTATGCAACGGGTGTCAATACAGTGTTCCGCTCGGGAATGCCCGGAAGTGGGGCCAACATCTACATCCACGGCTTCAACACCATCAACGCTGGAACAGCGCCTCTGTACGTCGTTGACGGTATGCCGCTGGAAAACTCTTCGTATGCCTCTTCGCTGATTGGCAACTATCAGGCCAATCCCCTCTCCTCAATTGATGTGAAGGATATTGAGAGCATAACGGTCATGAAGGACGGAACTTCGCTCTACGGTCTGAAGGGTGCGAACGGTGTGGTCATCATCAAAACAAAGATGTCTTCAGACCCCGAAACCCGCATCAGCCTGCATGTCCATACGGGTGTGACGATGAATCCGAAATACCTCCCGGTACTCAGTGCGGACGATTCCAAGACGCTGTTTGCAGAACTTATCCAGTCGGGTGACGATGCTCCTGAGAGCCTTTATACGCTCCCTTATTTCAATATGGTAAAGCCATATAAGGAAAAGTGGGGCTGGGAAGGGAATACCGACTACTACCGCTACAACAACGAAACCGACTGGCAGAAACAGATTTACCAGAACGGATGGAACCAGAATTATTACTTGAACGTCTCGGGTGGTGACGATGTGGCCATGTACACCCTCTCGCTGGGTTATCTGAACCAGAAGGGACTGCTGAAGAATACCGATTTCGAGCGGTTCAACACCCGCTTCAACTCACTCGTCCACATGTCGAAAATCATCGACTTCTCGGCAAACATGAGCTTCGTCTATGGTTCGAAGCAATTGGCCAACGAAGGTGGTGATGCGTCGAAGAATCCTATTCTGGCCTCCATGCTCAAGGCTCCGTTCATGTCAACCCATATCTACGACGAGCAGGGAGCCCTTTCGCCCAATGTGGAAGGGGTCGATGACTTCGGTAGCAGCAACCCCTACGTGCTGGCCAACAATGTGACGATGATGAACATCAACTACCGGTTCATGGGTTCGTTCAAGTTTGACATTTTCCTTGGCAAGCATTTCACCCTGACCGAAATGATTGGTCTTAACTACAACAAGGAGCGTGAAAAGTCATTCTACCCGAGCGATGGTGTCGCCTTTGACCCGATGTACGGATATGTGGTCTATAATGAGGCCCAGCACCGTGTAGATCGTCTTTTCTCCGTCTATAATGACTTTTACCTACAGTTCAAGACCCGTGAGACGGCTGACAACGGACTGAAGGCCCGACTAGGTGTCCGCTACCAGAACAACAAGGCAGAGAACGACTTTGGAGAGGGCTACAACTCCAGTTCCGACAGTTTCAAGTCGATTCAGTACGGCGAGTCGATTCTCCGTCAGATTGGCGGTAGCATCGGTTCGTGGAACTGGCTTTCAGGCTATCTGACCGCGAACTATTCGCTGAGGAGCAAATATTTCTTCAATGCTACGATTTCTGCCGATGCCACTTCCCGCAGCGGCGAGAAGGCAGCCAGTGTCTTTGTCTATCCTTCGCTGTCGGCCGCATGGCTTATCAGTGGAGAGGAGTTTGCACAGGCCGACTGGCTGAACCAGTTGAAACTCCGTGCCAGCTACGGACTCTCCGGAAATGACGAAATCGGTAATTTCAACGGTGTACGCTACTATGCTCCGCAGAACATTCTTGGAACATACGGACTGGTTCGCGGCAATCTGGTGAATACCGCATTGAAGCCTGAGACCGTTGAAAGAATTAATGTCGGACTTGACTTCTCCGCTTTCAACGAGCGTCTGAATCTGACGGGAGAGTTCTTCTACAATACTACCCGCGATATGATTCTGGCCACACAGGAGGCCCGTCAGACCGGTTTCGACACCTTTATCGACAATGCCGGTTCGATGCGTAACATTGGTTTTGACTTGGGCATCAATGCACGCCTTATCAACCGCAGGATTTTCAAATGGGACCTTGGCCTGAACATCTCAAAGTATAAGAACGAGGTGCTTGACCTTTCCGGCGAAACCATCTATAATACTGCTTTGGGTGCTACCATTCAGACGAAGGTCGGCCAGCCAATAGGTGTCTTCTATGGGTACCAGACCAAGAACGGAGCTGTCTATTCGACTCAGGCTCAGGCAGAGGCCGACGGACTTGGCATTATGCAGGGACTGGTCCGTGTGCCTTTCGCTGCCGGTGATGTCCAGTTTGTCGATCAGAACGGTGACAAGCTGATTGACGAGAAGGATATGGTTATGATAGGAGATCCGAATCCGACCCTTTACGGCTCAATCGTCAATACATTTACCCTTGGCAAGTGGAGCTTGAACGCTTTGTTCACCTACAGTCTTGGCGGCGATGTCTATAACTACACCCGTAGCCAGATGGAGAGTCTTTCCCAGCTCGACAACCAGAGCCAGAGCGTCATCAACCGCTGGCGCAACGAAGGGGATGTCACGAACATTCCGAGGGCTGTTCTGGGCGACCCGATGGGCAACAGCCGCTTCTCCGACCGCTGGATTGAGGACGGTTCCTATATCCGCCTGAAGAAAGTCACCCTTTCCTACGATTTCAACTTGGGTGTGAAGTTCATCCAGAACAGCAGCGTGTTTGTTACTGGTGAGAACCTTCTGACCCTGACCAAATACAAGGGACTTGACCCCGAATCCGCTATGGGTTCGAATGCCATCAACTATGGTGTTGACCCGTGTGTCACTCCACAGCCGATGGTTGTTTCCCTTGGAATCAGGATTGGTCTGTAATTTCTGGATTGTAGAACGAAACGAAAAGAATAAGGATATGAAAAAAATCAAATGGTCAACATTCGCCCTGAGCGCGTTGGTACTGCTTTCAACCGGCATGCAGTCTTGCGTCAAGACAGCTCCGGAAGAGGTCCTCGACTACAATGATTTCTACAAGACGACCGATGATGCCGATGCGGCCATTCTTGGTCTGTACGGCGAATTCATGGGCCTGGCGGGACAGGTGGTAGTGCTGAACGAACTGCGCGCCGACCTTCTGGATGTGACTCCATACGCATCGTCAGCTTTGGAGGAGGTCAACATGAACCGCAATTCTCAGGACAATCCATGGACTGATGTAACTCCTTTCTATAAGGTGATTGGTTCCTGCAACGATATGCTGGACAATTTCGACAAGATGCTTTCCGACAAGAAAATGACGGAGGACGAGTACATGGAACGTTATTCCGATGTCGCCGCACTCCGTTGTTGGCTCTACTACCAGTTGGGTCTTCATTTCCGTCAGGTGCAGTACATCACCACCCCTGTTGTGGTGCCAGGCGATGTGACGGGGCCGAAGCTTGCTCTTCCCGAACTGGTAAAGGAACTCATCGCGTGCATGGAGTCGCTTCCGACATTGGAGAACTACACCGGCAGCAAGCTGGTCCAGAACTCATTGGATGGTTATTCACTGAAGCCGATTTTCATTGACAAGCGCTGTTTCCTGGGCGACCTCTATCTGATGGACAACCGTTTCTGGGATGCTGCAGCAATATATCGTGATGTCCTGATGACCGATGAAGAGAAGGAAGCCACTGCAACCCAATACACCTATCGTCTATATACATGGGTCTATCCTGGTACAAGCGGTGCATGGCAAATCCGTAACGAGCGCGGACGTTACAACGATGCTAATGCCATGGTCAATGACTGGGTGAATATGTTCAAGGGCAATACGACCGACAAATACCGTCTGGGTGAACTTATCTGGTTCTGCTCATACGACAAGAAGTTCGAGCCGGTCTATCCTTTCTTCTCACTTTTCAATCCGATTGGACAGAACGGCGGACTCTATCAGCTGAAGCCTTCCAAGTATGCCGTTGAGGACGTTTGGGGAACTGAGCAGCAGAACAGTGGTGTCACATTTGACGCCCGCGGCCTTTCGGGTGCCTTCTCTCAGGTCGGTGATGACTATTTTGTGACGAAATATTCCCAGTATGAGGAAGAAACCACTGGAACGGTTGGCGACTGGTTCCTCTACCGTGCAGGTTTGCTTCACCTCCGCTATGCTGAGGCTGCAAACCGTTGCGGTTTCCCCTATCTTGCATGGGTTATGGTCAACGACGGACTAAGCAACAATTTCGTTTTCTATCATGAAGACGGAACTGCCTATACGGAAGATTCCTGCAAGGTGTCGGGTTGGGATACATTCCATCCCTATCCTTATCCTTTCCAGTTCGACGCTCGCTATTCAAAGTCGCCACGTCCTGTTTTCACCATGCCCTGGCGTGGAAGCGGCGGTGTACGCGGACGTGCAAACCTTCCGAACAAGGATTTCCCGGAAGATTGTCTGACAACGGCCGACTCTATCCGCTTCATGGAGAAGCTGATTATTGCAGAGGCCGCACGTGAAGCAGGCTTTGAAGGTCATCGCTGGGAAGACCTGGTACGTGTGTCGCACCGTATGAACAACGACCCGGGTTATTTGGATTGTCATACATACGACCCGCAGCCGGCTCTCTATCCCGCTGGAGAGGGTAATAAGTTCTTCTGGGACGAAAATTTGGCAAAGAAATATCAGAAGGCCGG
>DCHH01000026.1 GCA_002315625.1 Bacteroidales bacterium UBA1757 | reverse complement strand
GCTACTCATTTAAAAGTGACCTGACCATCGGTGACAAGATTTCATTCGAAGCAGATGCCAATACGGGATATCCATACGCAGATTCAATTCGCGAAAAGGACTATGTATATCAGTACGAAGTGGTCTATATCAAACCGCGCAACGGAAAAGCCGGCGGTGATACCCTCCGCAACTGGCGATATGATTCTCAAGTATTGAATTTCAACGTAGAACGCTATCCCAGACTGGCAGGCGTTGACACTGTGAAATATTTCATCAATGAACCTGACCTTGGAGAGTATCTGACCCTGACAAATAGCAACTTCAAAAGTCATTCGAAAATCATTGCCATGAAGGTGAAGGATACGGTTCGTATGGAGACAAAACTTACCAGGGAATCTTTCAGAGAAGGTATCGACACCATGGCCACCATTCACTACAAGATTGATTACAAATGGCCATATATCTCGAAAAACAAGGGAGATTCCTGCCCCGTTGTCCGTCTGTATGTCGAACACCACAATGATTCCATCGGTATGAGTCATGAGGATTCACTCCTTATTAAAGAATGGTTCGGGAAGGCGACCAGGACTGATACCCTCCGGGCTGATTCGCTTATAAAAGCACGAACCTACAAATTGAATGTGGTCAACGATTCTCTGCTAATCCAGGTTCCTGAAAACACATTCCTCGATCTGGAAGGGGACTTCACTTTCAATATCTCCCAATTGAAAGCCGGGGAAATCTCACCCGTCAATTTTACCGTCCACTTCGACGGAAGGCAGCAGAAGAACGAAATAGTTGGAATCCGGGTAAAACGCATAGGTACCGACGATGAAACCATAAAGATGGATGACACCACTGAGGACGGCCCGGTCTATGACCTGATGGGACGGCGTATGACAGATGAGGCCCTGCCACGTGGTATATACATCCGCAACGGAAAAAAATATCTGGTGCTGTAGTGAATCTTTCGTTTGGGGGATTGCTTTTTTGTATTACCTTTGTTGACCTGCATGCTCTATGCCGTTGATATGAAGGTTGAGTTTTGTAGATAGTTGGTAAATAATAAATTAACATTATAAATTATGACATTCTCAGTATCAAGTTCAAACCTGTTTTCACACCTGCAGGCCGTTTCAAAGGTTATCAACTCCAAGAACTCCCTGCCGATTCTCAACGATGTTCTGTTCATGATAGAGGGCAACAACCTGACCCTTATCGCTTCAGACCAGGAAACCATTATCCGCTGTACAATAGACCTTATTGAGTCGGACGGCGACATCGTCCTGGCAATCCCCGCCAAGAACCTGCTGGATTCGCTGAAGGAAATATCCTCACAGCCCATCAGTTTCAACATCGACCCTTCAACGCTTGAGGTCACTATCCGCTACCAGAACGGACAGTTCAACTTCATGGCTGCAAACGGCGACGAGTTCCCTCAGATGAAAGAGCTTACCGACCCGCTCGGCAGCCTGACCATCACAGCGCCGGCCCTTCTCAAGGGTATCACTTCAACCATTTTCGCTTCTGCCGACGATGAAATCCGTCCGGTCATGAACGGTGTCGTTCTGGATATTTCTACTGACAGTGTCACTTTCGTGGCTTCCGATACCCACAAACTGGTCCGCCTGACAAACACCGCCTTCCACGGGCAGGGTATGGACGAAGGAACTAGCACCATGCTCATTGTCCGCAAGAAACCATCTCAGGTGCTGAAGTCGATTCTTACCGGTGACGGTGATGTGAATATAGTGTATGATGAAAAGCGCATTCATTTCCAGTATGGTGAATACATTATGTCTTCACTTCTGATTGAAGGGCGTTTCCCGAAATACAATTCTGTAATCCCAACCAACAATCCTTTCACCATTTGGATTGACCGTCTGTCATTCCTCTCGGCCCTGAAGCGTGTGTCGCTCTGCTCAGACGAATCCAACAACCTCGTGAAGTTCGATATCGCTGACAATGTGTTGAAAATCACGGCTCAAAATCCCGATTTCTCAACTTCCGCAGAAGAGTCTGTTACTTGCCAGTACGACATGGACCCAATAGCAATCGGGTTCAAGGCTTCGTTCCTGGTGGATATTCTCTCAAACCTCAGCACAACCGACGTGGTAATGAAACTTGCCGACTCGGCCCGTGCCGGACTGTTCCTCCCGTCTGAGAATGAGGAGAACCAGGATTTGCTCATGCTCCTTATGCCCATGATGATAAAAGCATAACCCTATGCAGCTGAATCTCAAGAACCCGCTCGTTTTTTTCGACTTGGAAACGACCGGCACCAACACCGTCTCAGACCGGATTGTAGAGCTTTCATATCTCAAGGTCTATCCGAACGGCAAGGAGGAGACAAAGACCTGGCGTCTGAATCCGGGTATGCATATACCTGAAGAGGCTTCCGAAGTCCATCATATTACCGATGAAATGGTGGCAAATTGCCCCACATTCAAGGAAATCGGCACAGAACTTGCCAACGACATCAGGGGGTGCGACCTGGCAGGCTTCAACTCGAACCGTTTCGACATACCTCTGCTGATGGAGGAATTTCTCCGCAACGATGTGGATATCGACTTGTCGCACCGCAAGTTCGTTGATGTGCAAGTGATTTACCACAAGTTGGAGCAGCGTACTTTGAGTGCGGCGTACAAGTTCTATTGCGGCAAGGAGCTTGAGGGGGCGCACGGGGCAAATGCCGATACGATGGCTACCTACGAGGTGCTGAAAGCGCAGTTGGACAAATATCCAGATGTCTTGCAGAACGATGTGGCTTTTCTGTCGGAGTATTCCCGCCAGAACAGGAATGTAGATTTCGCCGGCAAGATTGTCTATAACAGCAAGGGGGTAGAGGTGTTCAATTTTGGGAAATATAAGGATGTGCCTGTGGAAGATGTGCTGCGCAAGGATACCGGCTATTACGGCTGGATTATGAACGGCGAGTTCTCGCTCGACACCAAGCGCGTCCTGACTCAGATACGGTTACGTAGTGCTAACTCTTTGTTCTGAAATGTTAAGGGGTAAAAATATTGTTTTGGGTATTACCGGCAGCATAGCCGCCTACAAGGCCGCGTATCTTGTGCGAGCTTTCAAAAAGGCGGGTGCCGAGGTACAAGTAGTAATGACTCCATCGGCTAAGGAGTTCATAACACCCGTCACTTTGTCGCCACTTTCGGGCCGACCGGTGGTGAGCGAATTCTTCTCTGCAAACAACGGCGAGTGGCACAGCCATGTCGATTTGGGGCTTTGGGCCGATGCCATGGTCGTGGCTCCGGCTACAGCTTCGACAATCGGCAAGATGGCCAACGGCATCGCTGATAATATGCTTATTACTACATATCTGTCGATGAAGGCCCCGGTATTTGTAGCTCCGGCCATGGACTTGGATATGTATGCCCATCCATCAACCCAGCACAACCTGTCGCTGCTCAGAGGTTATGGCAATCACATAATTGAGCCTGCGGACGGTTTCCTTGCCAGTGGACTGGAGGGGAAGGGAAGAATGGAGGAACCCGACAAAATAGTCGGTTTCATCGATGGTTTTTTTGAATCGCAGAGTGCACTGAAAGGCAAGAACATACTTCTTACGGCAGGGCCTACTTTCGAGCGGATTGACCCGGTTCGTTTCATCGGGAACCATTCCACTGGAAAGATGGCATACGCTCTGGCTGCTGAGGCTGCTGCCCGTGGTGCCAATGTCATTCTGGTCAGCGGACCGGTCAGCCTTCCAACCCCGGGAGGTGATATCCGGCGCATCGATGTCGAATCGGCAGGGGAGATGTATGAAGCCTGCATGGCTGAGTTTCCGTCCTGTGATGCAGCGATTCTTTGTGCTGCTGTGGCCGATTTTACCCCAGAAACTGTTGCCGACACGAAAATCAAGCGGGGAGGCGACGACCTTTTCATCCGTTTGAAGCCTACGCAGGATATTGCTGCCGCTCTTGGGCGTATGAAGAGTCCTTCCCAGGTTATGGTCGGTTTTGCTTTGGAGACAGACGACGAGCAGGCCCATGCTGAGGACAAGCTTGAGCGTAAAAACCTCGATTTCATCGTGCTTAATTCGCTTCGCGATGCCGGTGCGGGGTTCGGGTACGATACTAATAAGGTGACGATTATTGACAGGAGTTCCGTCAGGCCTTTCCCGCTGAAGAGCAAACGGGAGGTGGCCTGCGATATACTTGACTGTCTAACCGAAAAAATTCAACTGGCCTCCAATAATGTTCAAGTCTGAATTTTGGATAGTGTTCTTGCTTTGTCTGCTCCCGGCGGGAATCTCCGCACAGGAGCTCAACTGTCGTGTGCAGGTGAATACCAACCAGATAGAAGGTACCGACAAGGCAGTCTATGAGACCTTCAAGAATGCCGTAACCGAATTCATGAACAATCGCCAGTGGAGCGAGGCCCCGATGGGCAAGAATGAAAGGATTGAGTGTACCCTGGCCTTTATTTTCGCTTCCCGCGACGGCGACACCCATACCGCCGAAATGCAGGTCATGACCCGTCGCCCGGTCTATGGAACCAACTACACGACAGCCCTGATAAATGCCCGCCAGACAATCGAATTCACCTTTGCAGAGAACCAGCAGCTGGATTTCAACCCGAATAATCTCGACAACAACCTGACGGCCGCCCTTGCCTGCTGGGCCTATATCATACTGGCGATGGATTTCGACTCGTTCGCTCCATTTGGGGGAACCGCCTTTATCCAAAAGGCCCAGGATATAGTTTCCACGGCTCAAGGTATGCTGGGCGATTTATGGAGTGCCCATAACGATGATAAAAACCTGTGGGGATGGACCGATGCACTGGGCGACGAGAACCAGAAACCCCTCCGTATGCTTACATACAATTACCATCGTAAGGGGTTGGATGTCATGTCTCAGGATGTGGAAAAAGGGAGAGCAGCCGTTACCGCTTCTTTCGATGGATTGGCAGATATCAAGGCGCGCTATCCCAAGTCGCCGCTCCTTTCAAATCTCTCGGATGCAAAGATGGACGAATGGATACAGCTCTATTCAAAGGCCGGGCAGACAGAAAAGAACAAGGTTTATGATTTGCTCACTGGACTATGGCCGGGCCAGAGCAACAAATTGGCGGCCATCAAGGAGTAATAAGAGTATGCTACGTTCCCTTCATATAGAAAACTACGTGCTGATTGAACGTCTTGAATTGACGTTTGATGACGGTTTTTCTGTCATCACGGGTGAAACCGGTGCCGGAAAGTCCGTATTGATGGGGGCTATTGCCCTGATTCTCGGACAGCGCGCCGACCTGAAGGTTATCAAGGACGGTTGCAGCCGATGTGTACTTGAGGCTTCATTTACCGACACTATTGCCCTTAAGCCCTATTTTGAGCAGAATGACCTTGAATACGACCCGTCGTCTTGCACTATCCGTCGTGAGTTGTATGATACAGGTAAGAGCCGTGCTTTTGTCAATGATTCCCCGGTCAGTCTGGCCATGTTGAAGGCACTGGGTCTTCAACTGGTCGATGTCCA
>DCHH01000027.1:13962-34308 GCA_002315625.1 Bacteroidales bacterium UBA1757 | reverse complement strand
ATAATACTTCTCGTTAGGAATTATTGCGGGAATCTAGGTTATATTCGACGACCTTATCGGCATTCTGTTTTTGGAGAATCCATATCAGAGGTTTACAAATTAATTTTGTATGTAACGAATTAAACTACAGGTATATTGACAATATGGTCACGGCGGTTGTATTTTTGTGGAAACAATAATGTTTCACTAAAATAACAACACTTTATGAACAAAACTGTTTCAATTCTATCCGACACTGGTTTCAAGCATCTCTTTGGAGACGAGAAGAACAAGGAGATTACCATTGCATTTTTGAACGCCTATCTCAGGGGCGAAAGGCATGTCGCCAAAATTGACTTTTTGAATCCGGAACTGCAGCCGGATTTCATCCAAGGAAAAAGGATAGTGCTCGACATTCTCTGCAAGGACGACGAGGGTGCTTCCTTCAATATTGAAATGCAGGTCAGCAGTCATGCCCATTTCAAGGAGCGGATACTTTATTATATGTGCAGACATATCGGGAACCAGAAGATTAAGGGGGACGACTACAAGCTGCTTCCAAGTTACACCATTGCTCTGCTCAATTTCAATCTGCAAAGCAGGGATGTGTTCAATGACTATGTAATCGCCGACAAACTTACGCACAAACAGTTTTATAAGGGATTCCAGATTACTATGGTCCAGCTTCCCAGGTTGAAGGACAAGATGTTAGAGGAAATAATTCCAGACTCATCTTTGAAAAAATGGATGGAGTGGATATATTTGCTGTCTAATTATACAGCTATGGAAACAATGCCAGAATGCCTGAAACATGATCCCGCAATGGTGCAACTGTGGAATCAGGCCCAGATTGACTCCCTCACCGAGGAGCAGCATAAGCGTTATGAGGAAGAAATGCGCATCATCAATGATATCATATACACCGAAAACCGCTTCAAGGCCAACCTGGAAGCTGCAAAAGAGGAAGGCCGTGAGGAAGGTGAAGCGAAGAAGGCCAAGGAAACAGCCCTAAAAATGCTAGCTGATGGTGAGCCCTTGGAGAAAATTATCAAATACACTGGTCTGACAACGGAGCAAATCAGCAAATTGAGCCGATAGAACGGGATCATTGAGGGTTCATTAGGGACAGTTCCATTTGAACCTCAACTCACCTGTGGGGAACCGAATATATTGTTATCTTTGCCGCATCAAAAGGAAAAACATGAAACGGATTTCAGTTATTTGGTTATTGGCGATTGGCATCTTTCTGTTGGGGTGCCAGAAACAGGAACGTCCTGACGACGGGATACTTGTACAGGGAACGGTTGTGGAAATCAACAACTTCGGCTCGCTGGTCGCCTCCTTCACTCCGGAAGAGCTGGCAGCCGCCGGGGTGGACTTTGGCGACCTGCTGAAGATAACCATAGGTGAGGAACTGGTAATCACTGCCCCGTATGTGGATGCCTATACACAGGTGGGAAGCATGTCGCCATGCCTTTGCAATTACAACCGGGGGGCGACTCTTGATGTCAGCATATCAAACGGCAGTTTTGTAATATGTGCTGGAGGAAAAGCCGGCGACCGTCTCGTGATTGGAATGTCGGAAAAAGAAGGCTACCTGAAAGAATACAACCTGCTGAAAGGGACTTATTCGTCTGACCGGAGCGAATTTGCATCGGATGAAATATTCGCAAACTTCCGGGAGTTGGCCACAACCGGGCTGAAACCTGGAGTGCTGTACCGGAGCACCAGCCCCATCAACTTCAAGGACAACAAAGTCCGCTACCAGTACGCGGATGCCCTCTGCCGGGCCAAAGGAATCATAACCGTCATAGACATAGCCGATTCGGACGAAAAGATTCGGGAATACCTCTCGGCTGAAGAGACCAAAGGATTTTACGTGCAGGAATGCCTCTCCAAGGGAAACATCATTGGCCTGAACTCCAATATGGCTTTCACGGATTCTGCGTTCCAAGTGAAATTGGCCCAGGCCGTACGGAAAATAATAGCCAGCCCCGGGCCCTATCTGATACACTGCAACGAAGGGAAAGACCGTACAGGATTCTACTGTCTCATGTTCGAAGCCCTCTGCGGCGCCCCCCTCGCAGAGCTGAAGGAAGACTACATGAAAACCTTCGAGAACCTCTACAAGCAGGAAAAGGGCACACCCAAGTACGAGCTTACCTGGAAGAAAAACGGTCTGCGGATGCTAAATATGATTGCCAATCCCCACTTGTGGCCACACATAATAACCATCGACTGGGACCTGATACCGATCGAAGAAGCAGGCTTGGCAAAAGCCGCCGAAAACTACCTTCTCCTTTCAGGCCTCACCGCAGAGGAAATCAGAGCCCTCAAAGGCATCATCGCCCCGGTCCAATAGCGGGTTATTCTATTTGGGCCGCAAAATGGGGGAAACCAACGATTATAAAATAACCCAAATTTCAGACCATTTTGTCGGAGTATAACCTTATAATACTTTTGTGACAAGATGGAAACAAAGAACAAACGCGGACGCTACAGCGCAGCCTTCAAGGCAAAAAATCCAGACTCATCTTGAGTTTTGCGGTTTTCATGGTTTTGGCTTTTACGGTTAGGGTCGATACGCCGGGGTGGGGGGTGTTTTGCAGCACTATTATTAGTTGGCCGTGGAAGGTCTTCATTGTGGGGGCAGTGAATGGTTCTGTTGAGGTGGCATCACCGTTGCAGCAGCTGTTGAAGGCTGCAGAATTGCCTTTAACAGTGAATGACAGCCGGACATCGGCATCGGGGCAAAGGTTACCCGCCTGGTCAACTATACGGGCCGTCACAAAAGTCAGACTGGGGCAGTCCAGGGCATTCCCATCGGCATCAGTCTGGAGTACGGGCATCTCGGAACGGTCGGCTACTAGTTCAATATGGTCAGGCTTGCCGGCTGTGCAGACAACCTCTTCTGCCACCTTGTTGCCATCGTCGTCGTATGCAACAACTTTCAGTTCTCCGGGTTCATATCTGACATCCATCCAGCGCAGACGATACCGGTCGAGACGGCTTTTTTCAGCATTGGGATCAGCGTATGTCGATGTGCCGCCCCATGGCATTGGCGCCTGTATCCGATGCTCTTCATACTCCTCAAGACTGAGGTCCTTGTGGCGCAGGCGGCCCTGACTTTTCCCGTTCACAAAAAGTTCGGCTTCAGGATAACTGGTGTAGCAGAACACGGGGGTCGTTTCCCCTTCACGGCCGGGCCATGTCCAGTGGGGAAGCAGGTGTAAAGTTTCCTTTTCGGGTGCCCAGTGGCTCCGGTACAGCCACATACGGTCCTTGGGCAGACCGGCAAGGTCATAAATCCCGAAGTAACTGCTGCGTGAGGGCCAGTATTCGTCGTACGGGGTGGGTTCTCCCAGGTAGTCAAAGCCTGTCCACACGAATTCGCCTATCACCCAGGGGAGCTTGTCCTGATACATCCAGTCGTCATCGGGCAGGTTGCTCCAGATGCACGACTCCAGGTCGTAGCTGGAGATTTGTCCGTCTGAGTAGGCTGTACCGTGTTCCTCCTGTACGGGGAACTTGTATTCGCCGCGGCTTGAAACGGTGGAGGCAGTCTCGGTACCAAGGACTATTCCCTTTGGCGAGTTCTTATATCCATCGTGATAGACGTGAAGCCGATAGTTGAAGCCCGGAATGTCACATTCCTGCCAGGTACCGACCTTCATTGCTGCGGTTCCCCGGTCCATGCCCTGAGTACAGGGGCGTGTACCGTCAAGCTGATGAACGAGTTCCTGCATAAGGCGGGTGTAGTTGCGTCCCTGAACTGAGCCCTGTTCCGGAATCTCGTTGCCAATGCTCCACATAACAATCGAGGGGTGGTTGCGGTTCACGAGTACAAGGTTGGTCAGGTCGCGCTTCCACCACGGTTCGCTGTCAGGGGTCTCTTTTTGAGCAAAGAAACGGCAGTAACCGTTCCTGACCTTCGGACTGACCCACATATCGAATGATTCGGCCATGACCATCATTCCCATCTCGTCACAGATGTCCATCTGCCACGGGGCAGGAACATTGTGTGCAGTACGTATGGCATCGCATCCCATCTCTTTCAGTAGCCGTACCTGACGGCGGAATGCATCCTTGTAGAAAGCTGTTCCCAAAGGGCCCAGGTCGTGATGCAGGCAGACTCCCTTGAACTTGCGGACCTGCCCGTTCAGTTTGAACCCGTCGGCAGTATATTCGATGGAGCGTATGCCGACTTTTGTCTCCTGACGGTCACACAACTGGCCATTCAGCAGCAATTCGGTGACCAAGGTATATAGACTGGGATTCTCAGGACTCCAAAGGCGGGCATTCCGAATGGTCAGGACATGCAAAGACTCACCACCATTAACCTCTTCTGAACCTTGGGCAACCGTATTTCCCTGTTCGTCAATCAAAGACTGGCGCACCTGGAATTTCTGATTTCGGGCCAGTTTGCTACCCGTCACAATCTCGCTGGTAACATACACTCGCGCTTCCTCAGCCCGTGTGGCATCGGCCGAAACGCCTGAAACCATAGTGGTACGGGCAAATGTGCCCCAGGTCTTCAGATAGTCCTGCGGATGAAGAACCAGACGGACTGGACGGTAAAGACCAGCACCAGGATACCAGCGTGTTGATTCTTCAATGTTCTGCAGATGGACTGCCAGCGTGTGCCTGCCGGGAAGGAGAGACCCTGCAACCGGGTCTCGCGGAATGAAATCGGTTATATCCAAACGAAATGTGTTGTATCCGTAGGCCCAGTAACCCACCTCCTTGCCATCAAGATAGACACGAGGCTCGGCCATGGCACCATCGAATATGAGTTCCGAGGAGCAGAAACCTTCAGGAATGGTAATCTCTGTGCGGTACCACCCTTCGCCAACCCATGGCAGTGAGCCGCTACGTCCGGTTTTCTCTGTAGCATATAGCTCGCCATTCTGTTCGATGCGGGTTACCTGTATGTCTATGTTTTTGTCAAACGGCCCCGTTATGGCCCAGTCATGCGGGATGGTGACCTGCTGCCAGCCTGAGTCGTCTGCCTGTGCAGCTTCAGCACCCTGGGCATCACCTCGCAGGAATCGCCAGCCGCTTAGAAGTAACTGTTCTCTGCTCTGTGCCATAACGGCTGATGAATATACCATCATGAGCAGACATGCAAACACTGTTATCTTAGTTCTGATTGATACATTATTCATAATAGGTTTCATTAGGTACTACAAACTTATTGGAAAAAATTGGTTCTAAAAAAATTTGACATGCCTTTTTAATGTTGGTATCTTTGGTGACTCTTAGTAGGTGAACAACATTAAAAACATTGTCATCGTGAAACAGTTTATTTCGTTTTTGCTGAGCCTGATGCTTTTTTCATCATGCTTGGGAAGCAACAACCCTTGGGACAACTATCCTTACGGAGACCAGGAGCAGGGGCAGGGACAAGGCCAGAATCAGGGCGGCAGTGCGCCCGAAGAAACATCGCCAAGTTACTCTGGGGTGACCGTAGATGAGGAAACCACCTCGGAAGACAACGTCAGTAACACCGATTTTGACGGGACTATTACCATAGTATATAATGGTTCGGATGCGACAATTTCCGGAAGCGTCAAGGATGTCACCGTCCAGAAGGATGGGGCACGTGTAACTGCCACCAACTCAGGAAGTAAAAAGGTGAAATACATCCTTTCCGGCACCAGCAGCGACGGCTTTTTCAAACTCTACAGCTCGAAGAAACAGGCCATCGTCCTCAATGGTGTCTCTCTGACCAATTCGCAGGGAGCAGCCATCAACAACCAGAGCAAGAAAAGGACTTTCATCGTAGTGGAAGGGACCAACACCATATCTGACGGCCAGGTCAACACCGCCGGCAACTATCCCGAAGAGACGGCTGAAGAGGACATGAAAGCGGCCATCTTCAGCGAAGGACAGCTTGTCTTCAGCGGGAGCGGAACACTCAGCGTCACGGCAGTCGGCAAGGCTGGTATCACCAGCGACGACTACGTCCGTTTCATGACCGGTTCAAGCGTAACGGTCAACTCCTCCAAAGGACACGGAGTACGTGGAAAGGATGCCATTATCATCTCCGGCGGAACGGTAAATGTTTCGTTGGAATCGGGCGCAACGGGCAAAAAATGCCTTACGACCGACAGCCTGATTTACATCGGCGGCGGCAAGACGACTCTGGTTAATAAAGCATCGGCAGGAACCGTCGATTCAGAACTGACGGGTGCAGCCGGAATCAAGGCCGACCAGCTGTTTGTCATTCAAGGCGGTGAACTTTCCGTCACCGTGAGCGGAAAAGGGAGCAAGTGCATAAGTGGCGATATGAAAGGTTTCTTTGAGGGGGGCAAGGTGGTTGCCAAGGCCACGGGAGCCAATTACGGGTCAAGCGGACGCTACCAGAGCGACTCCAACAACTCTGTCAGTTCAAAAGCCATCAAGTTTGACGGCAACCTGGAATTCTCAGGCGGGGAAATCACTGCAAGCGCCTCATCGCACGAGGCCATCGAATCAAAAGGGACAATTTACATCAGCGGGGGAAAGATTAGTGCAACATCTTCCGACGACGCCATCAATTCAGCCTCTACTATGACCATTTCCGACGGGGCAGTCTATGCCTATTCAACCGGAAACGACGGTCTGGACGCTAACGGTAACCTTATTATAAAAGGTGGTACGGTCTATGCAATCGGCTGCGGTCAGCCCGAGGTCGGTATTGACGCCAACACCGAGAGCGGCTACAAGCTCTACATCCAGGGAGGCAATGTAATTGCCCTTGGCGGACTGGAAAGCGGTTCATCCATCAGCCAGCCGGTTATCAGCACATCCTGGGCCCGAAATACCACCTACACACTTTGCGACGGCGAGACGGTGCTTTACTCTTTCAAAACGCCAAATTCGGGCGGAACAGGGCTTTACATGACAGCCCCGTCGCTTGTCAGCGGCACGAGCTACTCGCTCAAGACCTCAGCCACGGTCAGCGGCGCAAATATCTGTTTTGACGGAATCCTTTCAACGGGAGGCACTGCATCCGACGGCAACAGCACCAGCGTAACGGCTTCAACCTATTCCTCTTCCGGCGGAATGGGCGGTGGCGGAAATATGCCCGGAGGCGGTGGCGGCCCTGGCGGCGGTTGGGGATGGTAATGAATTGTGACAACATGAAAAGATACGCTTCACTCATACTGCTCATCCTACTCGGTTGGGCAACATGCCCGGCCCAAACGCCCGTAGCACAAGGTGAGCAGAAACCCTTGGACAAACGTGACCTTGTTATCAAGGAATGGAATACGGATGTCGCCACCAACCTCCGGTATCTTGACCACGAAACCGTCTATGACTCGAACGGAAAGAAGATTCAGGAGACGGAATACACCAAACTGGGGAAACTCTGGACAAAGAAGTTCGAGTACGGGCCTGACGGAAACATGACCCGTGAACTGACCTACAACGAGAAAGGGCGACTCGACAGTGTCCAGAAATTCGAGTACAACGAGTTCGGGAAAAAGAAGGTTGTCTATACCTACGATGCCAAAGGCAAGCTGGTAAAAGTCAAGAACATTGAATACAACCTGCGGGAACATGCTAAGTAATTTCGACATCCTTGAACGGTTGCGTCCCATTGAACTCTCCGAAATGGATGCCATCCGGCTGATGAACCGCATTGACACAAAGTACCTTACGGACCTCCGTACTTTGCAGCTGATTCTGGAGGACGTGGCTGAGAGCGGTTATTCGGCATTTGAAATCAATGGGAAAAGGATAAATGAATACAGGTCCATGTACTACGACACCCCGACTCTTGATATGTATCTTGACCATCACAACCGGAGGCTTGTCCGCCAGAAACTGAGAACCCGCTGCTACGTAACCACACAGCAGACCTTCCTGGAGCTGAAGTCCAAGAACAATCACGGAAGGACGAAGAAAAAGCGGCTGGAGGTTTCGTCCGAGCAATACGACATGCTTCGGCTGAAGGATGAACCCATAGCGGGATGGCTGGACGAAAGGATGAAATATGAACGGGAGTCGATGTCGCCTTCACTTGAGACGGTGTTTTCCAGGATAACGCTTGTCAATCCGGAGAAGACCGAGCGCTCTACCATAGATTTTGACCTTCAATTCCGTAATGTCCGAAAGGGAACATCTGCAGAAATGGGAGATCTGGTAATCATCGAGGTTAAGCAGGACGGAAACCTTCCTTCCAGATTGCGGGAAATCCTTCTTGAGAGTCGCGTCAAGCCGGTACGCATCAGCAAGTACTGCATCGGAACCGCCATGACAGATAATGAAATCAAATCGGGAAGATTCAAACAGAAACTTATATACATAAACAAACTCAAGACACAGATATGACTGATTTTCAAAACATGAACCTCGCCGAAGGAGAACTCTTGGACATACAGTCCATAGGAGATTGCCTTCTCAGCCCCTCTCAAAGTCTGACAGAACTGGCCGTCAGGTTCCTCCTGAACCTGCTGACCTGCTTCATCATAACCAGGCTGTTGTATTATCCGAAAAGCCGGAGGACGGACTATTATTTCACCTTCATGGCCTTTTCGGCGGCTATGGTGCTGCTGCTCCACAAGATGGGGAGCGTGGAAGTGGGCGTCGGGCTTACACTTGGACTGTTTGCCATCTTTACAATCATCCGTTACCGCACTGAGACGGTTCCCATCCGCGAAATGACCTACCTGTTCATTATCATTACAGTGGCTGCAATCAACGGACTTTCGACGGTCTATCGGGTACAGACATCCGCCGAAGGATTGCCCTGCTATTGCTTCTCCTTGCATGACGTATGCATCTGTGCCCTGACCAATCTCCTGATTATTGTCATGCTGTATGTGCTGGAACAGGCCCGCAGTCTGCCCCGTACTGCCACAAAACTGATTCAGTACGATAAAATCAAACTCATTGTTCCTGAAAGGCACGACGACCTGATTGAGGACCTGAAAGAGAGAACCGGACTTGACATTATTGACGTTGAAATCGGACAAATTGACTTCCTGAAGGATTCCGCCTTCATTAAAATCGTCTATCGTCCGGATGCAAAAGAGACGTTTTCCATTCAAAGCATCAGAAAACTCAATGGGGAAAATTAAGATTACACTGCTTTCTCTGCTGCTGGTCTCCGCAATGGCTGAAGCCCAGATGCCAGCCACCGATACCGAATGTGATTTCAGAAGTCACACCTCCGTCGGTATGGACTGGAAAATCACCAAGGGGTTGCACCTGGATGCCGGATATGAACTGAGAACCGCCGGAAACTTTTCCCGAATTGAAAGGCATCAGCTTAACACAGGTCTTGAGTATTCTCCCGTCAAGCATCTCGATATCGGTGCAGGTTACTATTTTATCGGCCATTACGACAGCGAGAAGAACTTCAAACCACGTCACCGTGGATATTTTGATGTCACCGGTTCATACAAGTTCGGGGCATGGAAACTGAGTCTTCGCGAAAGGGTTCAGCTGACACACTATTCATACGAGTTCAATGCCTTCCAGCAGACTCCAAACCTTGTCGAATTAAAGTCCAAGTTAAAACTGGCATACAAAGGCTTTGCCCATCTTGAGCCATATATCTTTGCCGAACTCCGCAACTGCTTCAATGCCCCATCATTCAATGCAGACTACAACGAAGCGACCGGGAGATATACAAACTACGAATTCACCGGATATTCAGACGCTTACATCAACCGTCTGAGGGGGGCGCTCGGAGTAGAGTGGAACATAAACCGGCATCATGAGATTGATTTCAGGCTGGTGGCCGACTGGTGCCGCGACAAGGCCATCGATACGAATGCTGAAGGCACCAAGCTGAAATCATACACGTGGGAGAAGGCTTTTAATGCTTCGCTTTCAATAGGATACTGTTTTTCACTATAAGTTTATTATTTTGTGCGTGTTAAAGTGATATACATGAAACAGCCTGACAGATATGAGACACTGGTCAGACAGTACAGCGAACCGTTGTACTGGCATATCCGTCGTCTGGTTGTATGCCACGAAGATGCCCAGGACATCCTTCAGGACACTTTCTCCAGCATGTTTCTGCATCTTTGGCAGCTGAAGGACCCGGAAAAGGCAAAGTCATGGCTCTATACGGTAGCCACCAACAGAGCCTTCCGCTTCCTCAAGAGAAAGGCCCGCGAAATCCGGTGCGACGACATCAGCGAGTATCTTGAGAACCAGCTGGCAGAAAGCGAATATGTGAACTATGAAAAAGCCGCCAATGTGGATCTTCACCGGGCAATCCTGCGACTGCCGAAGATGCAGCAGGTGGTTTTCCATCTGAGATTTTTCGATGAAATGGAATATGAAGAAATAAGCAGAGTCACAGGTTCCAGCATCGATTCCCTTCGTGTAAGTTATAGTTTAGCCAAAAGAAAAGTAACCCAATTCATCAATGAAGAACAATTATAACCCCTATTTAGTGCCGGAGGATTTCTTTGAGAAGTCCAGCAGTGAAGCCATCTCCCGGTATCGGAACAAACGGCGCGCCATCCGCATCGGTGCCGCCGCAGCAGTTGTTGTCGCTGTGCTCCTGATTGCGCCAGCCGTATCCCGTCATTCGGACAATTCGGTTCAGGAGGTGACGGAGATGCCCAATGAACTTGCTAATCTCTATCAATACGATATTTTCCTTCAAGTTAATTTCCAGTGATTCTATGAAACATTTTGCTATTGCTTTATGCCTTCTGCTGTCGGCTTTTGCCGTCAATGCACAACCCCCGATGTTCCATCCCGAACAACTGAGTGACGAGGAAATCCTCCAGATGCAGATACGGGATATGGTTATGTGGCTGAACCTGGAAGGGGAGGCCAAGACCCTTTTCGCCGAGGAGTATTCGGACTTCCGGAAAGAAATCGACGCCGTCGCCAAAAACGCAAATCCACCTCAAATTATTGATAATGAGGATGATATTGATAAAGCTATCCAGAACAACTTTAAGGTGAGCGAGCAGATACTTCAAATCCGCAAGAAGTACTATCTACGCTTCAAAAAGTTCATGAAGCCCAGCCAGATTCAGAGGATGTTCCAGCTTGAGAATGAGTCGGGGCGCAGAATGCAGCAGCGTCCGCAAGGTTCTGAGTTCCAGCAGCGTCCACCGATGGAACCGCCGATGCAGGGTCCGATGGATGCACCGATAGGGCCGCCACCCGTAAGACCGTGACACTATTTTTCGGTTTTAGTGGGAAAAAGTCTGAAAAATTATTACTTTTGCATCCCGATTACTCCACATCGGGATGCAAGCACAATTATCACTCTTAGACCTTTCTTCCAGTTTTTACAAGCTGGAAAGCGAATCTTTTGTCAATAAATATTATGTAATTAGCAGCCCCAGCACACGCCGTCTGATGGCTTCTCCGGAGGTCATAGGCATCGATGCTTACCGGGCTATGGTTCCGGCCACGAGTACCGCCCTGAAATATCTGAAAGAGCAGGATTCCCGCCAGTTGGACCGTGTCAACATCCTTACAATTCTGCGCGGCGGACTGAATTACCCAGTCGAAGAGTGCTGTCACGACTCTGGAATCACAGTGTCGGACATGAGTTTTATGAGCTGCGAGCGGGTTGTTGTAGATGGTGTGATAACCGGGCTTGACGTAAAGTACGAAAAGCTCCATACAGAGAAGGATGCAGTCATTGTCATTGGCGACATCATAGCCAGCGGGGAGACACTGGGCTATTGTCTTTCCCATGTTTTCGAAGTCTTCAAGTCAAAAGGTCACAATATCCGCAAGTTCATTTTCTTTACAGTGGGAGGCACCAAGGCCATCACCATGATGGAGCGCTTCACAAAACAGTTCCGTGAGGCGTGGCCGTCGTTCGAGGGCTTTGAGTGCGTGTTCTACGAAGGGGTGTTCACCGTTTGGGAAGACCGCGGTGTGACGGGGGAAAGCACTCCACAGATTGATTTCGGATGGAACGGAGGAGCCGTCTCGCCCGAATTCCGCGAGTACATTATGGACTATACATATACTCCGGCGCTCATTGAGAAATGTATCATTTACGACGGAGGTGCCCGGCGTTACAATATCGGTGACCATGTCGAGGAGGTTCTGGACTTCTGGTACAGGCTTCGTAAAGTCGCTGACAATGTTCCGATTGACGATTTCATCGAAGAAAAGTTCGGATATCCGATGGGGGTCTTATACGACGAGTGGCTCAGAAGGATTTGCTATCCGTCCGGATGGGAGCTTCACGAACTATATAATAAGGAGCAGAAGTATGCCGATGCTTTGAGGCAGAAACCGCTGAGAGAAATTTGTGACGAACGGCTCACACAGCTGAAACGCGATTTTTCCAATTACATCAAATAATTCAACTATGAGCAAACAGAACCAAGACTTCGAGACCGTCAAGGTCCCAACCGCCAATCGGCGTTCGAACACGACCCTTTTCATGATTATGATGGGGTTCACTTTCTTCTCAGCCAGCATGTGGGCCGGGCAGAAACTTGCAGCCGGCTTAGATTTTTCGGGCTTCATACTTGCCCTTCTTCTGGGAGGTGCTATTCTGGGCGCATACACCGGAGCACTCGGCTTCATCGGTGCCGAAAGCGGATTTTCTCTTGACCTTCTGGCTCAGCGCAGTTTCGGACGCAAGGGTAGCTGGCTGCCCAGCGCAATGATTTCCTTCACCCAGACGGGCTGGTTCGGTGTCGGTCTGGCTATGTTTGCAATTCCAGTCGTCAAGGAAATCCTCCATATTGACGTTACCCCCGATGCTATGCCATGGCAGGGATATGCTCTAGTGGTGCTGGCTGGTGTACTGATGACATCAAGCGCATTCTTCGGCATCAGGAGCCTGACAATCATAAGCTACATAGCAGTTCCGCTGGTTGCCATCCTCGGCACGGTAGCTATGGTGATGGCTGTCAAGCAGGGCGACATGGGACTCATTGAACAGTTTTCAGTAGGTACAAAGGACATGACCGTCATTGCTGCAGCCGGTCTGGTAATCGGAAGTTTCGTCTCGGGTGGTACGGCCACACCAAACTTCACCCGCTTCGGCAAGAAAGGGATAACGGCTGCAATTATCACTGTAATCGCCTTCTTCATTGGTAATTCGCTGATGTTTTTCTTCGGTGCTGTCTCTTCAATTTATGTCGGTGGAAACGACATTTTTGAGGTAATGCTGAACCTCAACCTCTTCTGGTTTGCAATCATTGTTCTTGGCCTGAACATCTGGACCACCAACGATAACGCCATCTATTCTTCAGGTTTGGGAATGGCCAACATTACCGGCATGTCCAAGAAGGTGCAGGTTCTTATCTGCGGTGTTCTCGGCACGGTCTTCGCCGTGTGGCTCTACTGGAACTTCTGCGGATGGCTCAACATCCTCAACTGCACGCTGCCTCCCATCGGCATTATCCTGATTGTCGATTATTTCCTCAACCGCAAGGCTTATATTGAAGATACTGTTGTAATCAAGGAGGTTAACTGGTTCGCAGTCGGTGGTGTCGTACTCGGTGCCGTCGTGGCCAACCTTCTTTCTTGGGGTATCGCCTCAATTAACGGTATGGTTGTTGCCGTGATTGTCTATATGATTGGAAGACTGATTAAAAATAACTAGCCATGAAAAGAATCTTTTGTCTTGGAACACTGGTGGCTATATTTGCCACATTCAGTTTTGCTGCCGAGCCAATCGTCATCAAAGTATGGCCTGACGGAGCTCCAACTTCAAATGGTGCTACTGCCGAGAATCCCGCTTCGGGCGGGCAGGCATGGGATTTTGAGCCCATTCTCACCGTCTATCCGGCCGAGAATCCGAATGGCCTGGCAATCCTTGGCTGCCCGGGCGGCGGATACTACATGCTTTCCAACAGCCACGAGTGCAAGATGTTCCATGAGTTCTACAATTCAATAGGAATCACTTTTGCCTGTGTTGATTACAGAATGCCCGGCGGTCACAAGGATGTTCCACTGAGCGACGTGCAGCAGGCTATGCGCATTATGAAAGCCCATGCCGCCGAATGGAAATTCGACAAGCTTGGCATTATGGGTGCCTCTGCAGGTGGACATGTAGCCTCCACGGCTGCTACACATTATGTGGATGATGTCACAAAGCCCGACTTTCAGATTCTTTTCTATCCGGTCATTTCCATGGATGCCGCAATTACCCATGCCAGCTCGCGTGAGTTTCTCATCGGTAAGGAGCCTTCGAATGAGGATATTACCCTTTTCAGCAATGAGCTTCAGGTGAACAAGGAGACCCCGAAAGCCTTTATCATCCATTGCACCGACGATAATGTAGTGCCCGTCGAGAATAGCATCCGCTACTATCAGGCATTGGTTGCAAACGGCGTTTCTGCCACTATGCACATATATCCAAAAGGCGGACACGGCTTCGGAATACTCCCGTTCTTTTCATACAACGCTGAGATGAAGGCCGAAATCACCCGCTGGGTAGATGTCGAACTCCTTGGCAAACAGCCCGAGGGTATGCCTCAGTGGCCTGCACCGGCCAGATAGTCATCTGTCTATTAGTCTGAAGGCTATGCATGTCAAGCGGATTCCTGACGATAAGTGCCCTGAGCGGTTAACCGGGCAGGAACTTCAGGCCATGGAGGTGGCCGAGCGTGCCGGGCACATTCTCCTCGAAAACGGTGCGGAGATTTCCCGCGTGGAGGAGGTTATGGAGCGCATCGCCTCGTACTACGGGGTTGAGACAAGCAATTTTTTCGTCCTTAGTAACGGAATATTTTCCACTGGTGGCACTCGTGATTTGAAGCAGGAGTATGCCAAGGTGGAACATATTCCGGTCAAGGGGACGCAGCTGGATAAGGTGATTGCCGTATGTCAGCTGTCAAGGGATATTCCAGGGCAGCAGCTCAGTGTGGAGGAGGCCTCCAGACGACTGGATGCAATCGGGAGGATGCCGGTCAAGGGATATACCATTCAAATCTTTGCATCGTCGTTGGGTGCTGGGAGTTTTTCTTTTCTTTTCGGCGGCAGTATGGCAGATGCTCTGGCGGCTGCCATTACCGGTCTGCTGCTTTACGTCTATGTTCTGTTCGTAGGGGCTCCCCATTTCTCAAAGATTGTCAACAATATCGTCGGAGGGGCTATTGCCTGTCTGGGGAGTCTGCTATGCTTTCATTTCGGACTGGGCAATCATCTGAACCTCATTATTATCGGTGCTGTGATGCCCCTCATACCCGGAGTGTCGTTCACTAACGGCATCCGTGACATTGCCGACAGCGACTATCTTTCCGGAACCGTCCGACTTCTCGATGCCATGCTGATTTTCCTGTGCATTGCTATCGGTGTCAGCCTGACCCTTGTCATTTGCTCTGATTGGGTAGGGGAGTTTCTTTCGGGCGACCACAGTTCGATTGCAGCACAGCTTCTTTCGGCTTTCCTGGGAACATTTGCGTTCTCTCTTTTGTACGGTTTGCCGAACAACCAGTGCGTTTTCAGCGGACTGGTCGGTGCGCTGGGATGGCTGGTCTATCTTTTACTGGTAAATACGGCAATAGGGGCCGTAGGAGCCACTTTCTTCGGATCTTCAGCCGTTGTGCTGGCTTCACGCTTTTTCGCCGTCTGGAGGAGGATTCCGTCAATGGCATTCATGATTCCGGGAATCTTCCCGTTGGTGCCCGGTGCCGGAATTTACTGGTGTACATATTATCTTGTCGAGAATCAGCTGACTCTCTCTCTGGAGTATGGTGTGATGGCTGTCAAGTGTACTTTCGCCATCGTCCTGGGCATAGTGCTAGTCTTCGAACTTCCCCACAAATTCTTCAGGATTCTATCCCGCCGTTAGGGGCGGGGGTTAGGGGAAGAGCCCATATTAAAAAGGAATAAAAGAAAAAAATGAACAAATTGAAGGATGTCAGACAGGTTGTGCTTCCGGCGTTTCACGACAGCCGGGGGAGCCTGAGCTATGCCGAAAGCTGCAAACTGATACCCTTTGACGTTCAGCGAATCTTCTGGATATACGACGTAAAGCAGGGAGCCACCCGAGGCGGCCATGCCCACAGGCAGTGCCAGGAAGCCATCATAGCCATCCATGGCAGTTTCTCACTCTATCTGACCGACCTGGAGCAGGAAACAACCATTACAATGGATGCTCCTTATAAAATGGTAGTCGTACCCAACGGAATATGGTGCGAACTAAAGGATTTCTCGGCCGATGCAGTGGTGCTGGTAGCCACCAGCGAACATTTCGACCAGGACGATTATCTCAAGCCGATGAGGGAATTTGAGGAGTGGAAGAGGGCAGAAATGGGGAATATTAACCCAGACTGAAAGTTTTTGGAAATTTATTGACAAAATAGTTGGTTTTCTCGAAATTAAGTCGTTACTTTGCGCCCGCTTAAAAAACGCATACAAACCAAATAAAATAAACAGAGATGTCGAAAATTTGTCAGATCACAGGTAAGAAAGCATTGTCGGGAAACAATGTTTCTCACTCAAGGAGACGCACAACCCGCAAGTTTGACGTAAATCTTTTCCGTAAAAAGTTCTATTGGGTAGAACAGGATTGTTGGATTTTGCTGACCATTTCAGCTGCCGGTTTGCGCACAATCAACCGCAAAGGTTTGAACGCAGCCATGACCGATGCCTTCAATGAGGGCATTCTGCGCATGGAAGATGTATTAATTCTTAACTGATAAGGAGTTACAGCTATGGCAAAGAAAGCAAAAGGCAATAGGGTTCAGGTCATCCTCGAATGCACTGAAATGAAGGACAGTGGTATGCCGGGCACATCACGCTACATCACCACCAAGAATCGTAAGAACACAACGGGCCGTCTGGAGTTGAAGAAATACAACCCCATCCTCAAACGCGTCACCGTTCATAAAGAAATCAAGTAAATTATATAAGTCATGGCAAAGAAAGCAGTTGCTACCCTGCATCAGGGTGAAAAGGTTGCCTCTGTCAAGGTTATCAAAATGGTCAAGTCTCCGAAGACTGGCGCCTATTTCTTTGACGAGGAAATGGTTCCCAACGACAAGGTCAACGAATATATCAAGAAATAAGGTATAGTTCCAATAAAATTAAAGGGCGTTTTTCCTTGAAATAGGGGAGACGCTCTTTTTTTTATGGAGTGAAATGCCGTACTTTGTATTGAATTTCAAATAACAGTTCATGGGATTATTCAATCTGTTCTCAAAGGAGAAGAAACAGACGCTCGACCAGGGTCTGTCTAAGACTAAGGAGAGTGTCTTTTCCAAAATAGAGCATGCCATTGCAGGCAAATCGAAGGTTGACGACGAGGTGCTGGACAATCTGGAAGAGGTGCTGATTACCTCCGATGTGGGTGTGGAAACGACTCTGCGCATCATTGAGCGTATCGAAAAACGTGTAAAGACAGACAAGTATGTAGGTACCGAAGAGTTAAAGTACCTGCTTAAAGATGAGATATCTAATCTGTTGATAGAAAACGGATTGGAAGATTCGCAAAACTTTGATGCGCCTATAGTCCGCAAGCCGTACGTAATCATGGTTGTGGGTGTGAACGGAGTGGGGAAGACTACGACAATCGGAAAGCTCGCCTACCAGTTCACCAAGAGTGGAAAGAAGGTGTATCTCGGAGCCGCCGACACGTTCCGCGCAGCTGCCATCGAGCAGCTCGACATCTGGGGACAGAGGGTCGGGGTGCCGGTCATCAAGCAGCACAACGGGGCAGACCCCGCATCCGTGGCATTCGACACGTTGAAATCGGCCGTCGCAAACGATGCCGACGTGGTGCTGATAGATACAGCCGGACGCCTTCATAATAAGGTGGGACTGATGAATGAACTGACCAAAATCAAGAATGTGATGCAGAAGGTTGTACCGGGTGCTCCCGACGAGGTTCTGCTTGTTTTGGACGGTTCCACCGGGCAGAATGCCTTCGAGCAGGCCCGCCAGTTCACCGCTGCAACGGAAGTCAACGCACTGGCCATCACCAAGCTGGACGGCACGGCAAAGGGTGGGGTAGTAATCGGTATTTCCGACCAGTTCAAGGTGCCGGTCAAATACATCGGCCTTGGCGAAGGAATGGACGACATGCAGGTGTTCAACCGCAGGGAATTTATCGATTCGCTGTTTGCCGGAATGGACACATTATGAAAAAGACCGCTACAGTAATCTCTCTTGGATGCTCCAAGAACCTGGTCGATTCCGAACAGCTTCTTTACCAGTTGCAGGCAGCCGGCTATAAGGTACAGCACAATACGGACAAGCCTGCGGGCGGTATTGTTGTCATCAATACCTGTGGTTTTATTCAGGATGCCAAGGAGGAGTCAATCGATACAATCCTGCAATACTGTGAGGCAAAACGGCGTGGAAAGGTCAGCAAGCTGTTTGTGATGGGCTGTCTGTCGCAGCGCTATACGAAAGAGCTGCAAGAGGAGATTCCTGAGGTCGATGGGTTCTACGGCAAGTTCAACTGGCAGAATATCCTGAAGGACTTGGGTGAGACCTACAAGGAAGAGGCTTCCACGCGCCGTATCCTGACCACGCCGCCCCATTATGCATATATTAAGGTGTCGGAAGGGTGCAACCGCCACTGTGCCTTCTGCGCAATTCCCGTGATTACCGGTCCGCACCGTTCCCGCCCGATGGAGAGCATCCTGCAGGAGGTCCGGGAGCTTACTCAGCAGGGCGTCAAGGAGTTTCAGATTATTGCCCAGGACTTGTCGTTTTACGGCAAGGATTTGTACGGCTCATTCAAACTGGCTGAACTGACGGAGCGGATTTCCGATATTCCGGGCGTGGAATGGATCCGTCTCCACTATACCTATCCACACTTGTTCCCGTACGATGTGCTACGGGTGATAAGGGAGCGCGACAATGTCTGCAAATACCTCGACATGGCTTTCCAGCATTGCAGCGACAATATACTGGAGCGTATGCATCGTCATATTACCGCCGATGAGACCAAGCAGCTGATAGCCCGCATTCGTGAGGATGTCCCTGGTATTCACCTGCGTACGACCCTTATGGTAGGACATCCGGGCGAAACCGCGGAGGATTTCAGCTCATTGCTGAAATTTGTCAAAGAGACAAGGTTCGAGAGGATGGGGGCTTTTGCCTTTTCAAGCGAAGAGGGAACCTGGTCTGGTGACAAATATGAAGACGATGTCCCTTCCGAGGTTAAGCAGGAGCGGTTGGACCAGCTGATGGCCCTCCAAAAGGAGATTTCCGAGGAGGTGGGGCAGGAGAAGGTAGGGAAGAGTCTGCGGGTGATTATCGACAGGGAAGAGGAGGACTACTACATCGGACGGACAGAGTTCGATTCTCCGGAAGTAGATCCTGAAGTTTTTATCGACAAACGTAAAGCCCTGACAATCGGACAGTTCTATCAGGCTATGATAGACGAGGCCGATGTCTATGATTTATATGGACATGTAATTTTATGAAAACGAAACGCTTCATTTCACTATTGTGCCTGACATTGGCACTTTGTGCAACCGCGCAGAATGACTCTACAGAAACCAAAAAAAAGTGGTACAGCCTCTATGGCTTTATCCGGACCGATTTCTTTGCACAGTCTCACAAAATGGAATCGGTCGTGCAGGAACTCTTGCCGCTTTATCCGACGCCTGCTTCCTACAACGAATACGGAGAGGATATTAACCAGACATTCTCGGCCGGTTTCTACAGTATGGCCACCCGTTTAGGGTTGAAGGCAAGCTGTGACAATGTGCTTGGTACCGAGAAAATTACAGGTTGTGTCGAAGCCGATTTCACCGGAGGAACCACCGGTGCGTCGTTGTTCCTGCGTAAGGCTTTCGTACAGATGTTCTGGAAAAAGTCCGACCTGATTATCGGTCAGACGTGGCACCCGCTCTGCACGGAAAAAATCTTACCCAACACACTTTCAGCAACTGCCGGTGCACCATACGCACCCTTCAGCCGGATTCCCCAGGTGCGTTATACGTTTCACGCTGTGAACAAATATGACTTCATCAAATTCGATTTGATAGGAGCAATTGTGTATCAGGCATCTAACGCCAGCTATGGGCCGGATCCGTCGGACGGAATCACACAGATTTCATCCAACAAATTCCAGAAGGATGCCGTTATTCCCAATGTATTTTTGGGTGGTGAATACACTATCTGGCGCTGGATTCTTGGCTTTGGATTAGATTATAAGGCCCTGAATCCTGTCAAGACCTATACCAATTATCAGGGGCAGACAAAGACAAACAACCATCTTCTTCATACTGCGTCAGCCATGATTTACGGCGATTACAAGGCTGATTATTTTGACATGTCTGCAAAAGTAATACTTGGTTCAAATCTGAACGAACACAAATTGATTGGTGGCTATGCAGTCGGATATAAAGCCGTAACGGTCGATGGAGTTGAAGGCTATGTTCTTGATTTTGCGCCTTACGGAACGCTGTCGTCGTATGTGAACATCTCAGTCGGTAAATTGTACAAGTGCAATCTGTTTGG
>DCHH01000027.1:13620-13907 GCA_002315625.1 Bacteroidales bacterium UBA1757 | reverse complement strand
GTTTTATGGCTCTGGAAAATCCGGCAACCAGGTGACCAAGGACATATATAGAGTCGGTCTTACTTTCACGTACAATCCAAAACGTTGGAATATCGGTATTGAAGCCTATTACAATAGTGCCAATTGGGGTACGATGTCAGAGACAGGCAAGATTGAAAATACCAACAGAACTAACGGCATCTGGATAAACGGTGCCGTAATCTACAATTTCTAAATTATTTGAGTTTCGCATTTGCGAGACTCAAATAAGGCCGCTTCAGCGGCCCGCCGGTAGGCGCGGGGTTTAG
>DCHH01000027.1:5539-13541 GCA_002315625.1 Bacteroidales bacterium UBA1757 | reverse complement strand
TTACTTGCGAAACTTGAGTAAATTATTAGTTGGTACGATATAGACCAATAAGACAGCCCAATAATTCAACATAATATTAATTATGGAACAAAAATACAGGCCCGCCGGAAGACGGGCCTGCAAGAGGATTATTACATGGATTTCATGAGAGCATCCATTTCCTGATATTTGTTCTCGTAACCTTTACCAAGGTTGTAGTAGATACCACGCAGAGCAACAACGTAGTCACGTTCTTCAGGATTCAGTGCATGAGCCTTCTCCATATACTTGAGCGGCTTCTCGAAGACACTCTTCATTTGGGCCTTGGCCGCTCTGTATTCCTTGTCGTCCTTGATTGCATTCACGCGGTCGAGTTCTTCAACGGCACGGTTGTAATAGATACGTCCAAGATTGCCGTTGGAATCGGCACTTTCGGAATCTTGAGCAACAGCCTTGATGAACCATTGTTCGACATCTCCCAAAAGCTTAGTTGCTTCAGCAGACTTAGCCTCGCTTTGAGCCGTCAGAGATTTTGACTCGTTCTGCTTGGCTTCGGCTTCAGCATTCTTCTTGGCCTTCTTCAGGTTGTTGGCCTCGGTCTGCAAATCCTTTGCTTTAAGCTTAAGGTCAGCGGCTTCATCGCTAAGGGCCTGTGCCTGATGCTCGATAATCTGACCTTTAAGGTTGTAGAAAATCGATGTAGAGTCGCCGTTATTGATGGCCTGGTCAATCCACCTCATAGCTTCGTCCAGATTGTTCTTCTGGAGGTATTCGTTGACAAGGCTGCGGGCATAGAACGGATTCTGGGGGAACTTCTGGCTGCAGAGTTTGTACATATCCATCATAGCCACAGTGTCTTCCAGACGTCCATATTCGTAAATCACGAACTGGTACATTTCCTCTTCGGGCTTATAGACTCCGAGAAGCTGTTTGAAATACTTCAGAGCGGTCTTTGAATCACCAGCCTGAGATGCAGCAGCACCGCAGTAGTACTGGATGTCGTCGATAAGGGTGTCAGCCTTGAGTGCAGCAGCCTTTTCGGCATCCCAGAACTTGAGCTCAGGATAAGACAGGTATTTCTCAAAGCAGTCAATTGCCTTGTGGTAGAGTTCAGAAGCCACTTGCTCGTTGTCTGAAGCATTGCCTGCCTCCCTGAAATAATAGGCACCGGCATTGATGAAACCGTTTTGCATGGCTCCGGCGATTTCGGTAATTTCCTTGCGGAATTTGGGCTTGTCGGTCACCATATTACCTTTTTTATCAAGGTGAGGAGTCTGCTCAATTTCATCGGCCTTAACCAGATAATCGTAGCAAGCCATCAGGGATTCAGCCATGAGCTTTGAATCGACCTTCTGGCCGAGCCACTCCTTACGCTGCTCGCCGTCGAAGATTTTGTAGTTGATTTTTCCGGCCGTGAACCATGTATCAGCAAGGTCTTTTGTTTCCGGGTCGGTCAGAGCCGGGGTGATAAGGTCCTTGGCAGCCTTGTAGTCCGGGGTTTCGGAGTTCAGCTTAGCTTTGGCTTTATTCACCTCTTTTTTTTGTGCGAAGACATTGCCGCTTCCAATCAAAAGGACAGCTGCAATAAGAATAGCGATTTTTTTCATAAACTATTGATTTAAAATTGGTTACTCTTCATTATTTTCGTTTTCTCCTTCTTCGGAGGCAACATCGGATGAGCTGACGAAGTTTGCGGGAGCCTCTTCCCCACCCTCTCCATTTCTGGTGGCAGACTGCTCAACTGCTTCTTTCTCAGCCTCCTGACTTGCATTTTCCTCGTCTTTTTCCGACATCACCTTACAAACCGAGGCAATCTCGTCGTTACGCTTCTCAAGGTTGATGAGACGCACTCCCTGTGTGGCACGTCCAACCAGACGCATCTCTGCCAGTGAAAGACGGATGACGATACCGGATTTGTTGATAATCATCAGGTCGTTGTCGTCTATCACATTCTGGATGCTCACAAGCTTGCCGGTCTTTTCGGTCACGTTGATGGTCTTGACACCCTTACCGCCACGGTTGGTAACGCGGTAATCGTCAATACATGAGCGCTTTCCATAGCCCTTTTCAGAAACAACGAGAATTGACTCCTTCTCCTTGTCGTTGATTACAATCATGCCGACAATTGCATCCTCTCCGTCCTCATCGAGTGACATGGCGCGTACACCAGTCGAAGGACGACCCATCGGGCGGACCTTCTCTTCGGGGAAGCGGATGGCGCGGCCATTGCGGTTGGCAATAACAATCTCACTGTGGCCGTCGGTCAGGCAGACATCGATAACGCGGTCATTCTCAAGGATGTTGATGGCGTTGATACCATTTGCACGAGGACGTGAATAGGCTTCGAGAGCCGTTTTCTTGATGATACCATTTTGTGTGGCAAAGACTATGTAGTGCGAATTGATGTAATTCGTGTCGTTGAGAGTCCTCACCTTAATATATGCGGTAATCTTGTCGTCTGACTCAATGTTGAGCATATTCTGGATGGCGCGTCCCTTTGCACCCTTGTTGCCTTCGGGTATCTCATAGACCTTCAGCCAGTAGCATCTGCCCTTCTGTGTAAAGAACATAAGGGTATTGTGCATCGATGCCGGATAGATGTGCTCGACGAAGTCCTCGTCACGGGTCGAACTGCCTTTCGAGCCGAGACCTCCACGGTTCTGAGCACGGAACTCAGCCAGCGGGGTACGTTTGATGTAACCCATGTGCGATATGGTGATAATCATCTCGTCGTCAGCATAGAAATCCTCCGGATTAAGCTCTTCCGAAGCATAGACGATTTCACTGCGACGTGCGTCACCGTATTTCTCCTTGATTTCAAGCATTTCGTCCTTGATGATGTCCATGCGCATCTCGATGCTTTCGAGTACACGGTGGCACCAGTCAATCTTGGCCATCTGTTCTTCGTATTCCTTATGAAGTTTCTCGACTTCAAGACCTGTGAGCTGGCGCAGACGCATCTCCACGATGGCGCGGGCCTGGATATCGCTCAGCGAGAACTCGGCCATAAGATTTTCACGGGCTTCATCGGGGGTCTTGGCGGCACGGATTATGGCTACAACCCTGTCAATATTGTCGCAGGCTATGATAAGTCCCTGCAGGATATGGGCCCTCTTCTCAGCCTCGGCCAGTTCAAACCGTGTGCGGCGTGTCACCACCTCATGGCGATGATCGACGAAACAACGAATCAGGTCTTTCAGGTTCAGCAGACGCGGACGTCCCTTGACCAGGGCAATATTGTTGACGCTGAACGACGACTGCAGAGCCGTCATCTTGAAGAGCTTGTTGAGCAGCACGTTAGCGTTGAAATCCTTCTTGACGTCGATTACGATGCGCATACCGCTACGGTCCGACTCGTCGTTGATATTGGAGATACCATCAATACGATGGTCGTTGACCATATCGGCAATCGTCTTGATGAGCTCAGCCTTGTTGACGGCGTAAGGAATCTCCGTCACGATAATCTGCTCGTGGTTGCGGTCGGTCTCGATAGTGGCCCTGGCACGGATTACAATACGTCCCCTACCCGTCTCGAACGCCTCCTTGACACCGGCATAACCGTAGATGTAACCGCCTGTCGGGAAATCGGGGGCCTTAATATATTGCATCAGCTCCTCGATAGTGATGTCGTTGTTGTTGATATAGGCAACTATGCCGTCAACCACCTCGGAAAGGTTGTGAGTCGGCATATTGGTAGCCATACCGACAGCTATTCCCGACGAGCCGTTCACCAGCAGGTTCGGAATACGGGTTGGCAGAACCGTCGGCTCCTTGAGCTCATTGTCGAAGTTCATCTGGAAATCGATGGTATCCTTGTCGATATCATCGAGCATTTCCTCTGCGATACGACGCAGGCGGCACTCGGTGTAACGCATGGCAGCAGGGCTGTCACCATCGACGCTTCCGAAGTTACCCTGGCCGTCAACCAGCATGTAACGCATATTCCAGTCCTGGGCCAGACGCACGAGGGCGAAATAGACCGACGAGTCGCCGTGGGGATGGTACTTACCGAGCACTTCACCAACGACACGGGCACATTTCTTATAAGGTTTGTCCGAATTGTTCCCCATTTCGTTCATGGCGAACAGTACACGGCGGTGGACAGGCTTGAAACCGTCACGCACATCGGGCAGGGCACGCGACACGATGACGGACATGGAGTAGTCGATGTAGGAGGACCTCATTTCAGCCTCCAGATCGACAGGGATAATTCTTTCTTGGTCAATCATTTAAGTATTTGCTATTATTTTTCTCTAAAATCACGCTAAGATATATGTTTTTTTGGTCAGAACAAAGAGGTTTTGAGAAAAAATGTTGTGTGGTGATAGAATGACAATTTGTCCCGTGGCAAGGTTTTTGCAAGGGTATTTGGTGGTTTATTCCTATGCACAACGAAATGGATATTGTAAAACTCTCGGAAGATTTGCGCATGGTGCTGAATTTCAGCATAGAAGAGGCACGCCGATTAGGTAATGACACCATAACGCCCGAACACTTGCTCCTTGGTCTTTTCCGCCGCAAGAACACTAAGGCAATGGACTACCTCGCCCAAAAAGACATAAATATTTTACTCATTAAATATCTGATAGAGAAAAGAATGAGAAATTCTGACCCCGTTTCTGGCAGTCAGACTCCCGTCCTTGATGCCAAAAGCGAAAGAATCATCAAGATGGGTGCCCTTGAGGCCCGTTCGCTCAAGAGTGAAACCGTCGGAACAGAGCACCTGCTGCTCGCAATACTCCGCGATGATGACACTTTGGCAGCAGAAACCCTGCGCCAGGAGGGAGTCGATTACACTAACTTGAAAGGAGCTTTCACCTCAGAGCCAGAAAAGGCCTCTCCTACTGCCTCTGCCGACTATACAGACGAGGAGGATGATGAGAGGGATGAAGATTCAGCACCTCAGGGTGAAAGCTGGCGTTCTTCGGCCCAGTCCAAACCGACAACAACAGCTTCTGCCGGTGGCGGTGGAAAGAAAGACACCCCCGCTCTGGACAATTTCGGCAATGACCTGACAAAGGCTGCCCGCGAAGGACGTCTTGACCCGGTGGTCGGACGCGAAAAGGAAATGACCCGTCTGGCCCAGATTCTTTCCCGCCGCAAGAAGAACAATCCTGTTCTCATCGGCGAACCGGGTGTGGGTAAATCGGCCATTGTCGAAGGACTGGCAATCCGTATAGTAGAAAGAAAGGTGTCGCGAATGCTTTTCGACAAGCGCATAATTTCGCTCGACCTGGCATCGATGGTGGCTGGCACCAAGTACCGCGGACAGTTCGAAGAACGGATGAAAGCGGTAATCAACGAACTTGAACAGAACCCCGAAATCATCCTTTTCATCGATGAAATTCACACCATGATAGGAGCCGGAAACGCCTCTGGTTCAATGGATGCGGCAAACATGCTCAAGCCCGCATTGTCACGCGGAGTCATCCAGTGCATTGGTGCAACCACGCTCGATGAATACCGCAAGAGCATTGAAAAAGACGGCGCACTTGAACGCCGCTTCCAGAAAATAATAGTGGAACCAACCACCCCCGAAGAGACGCTCCAGATTTTGCGCAACATCAAGGACCGCTATGAATCACACCATAATGTAACATACAGCGACGAGGCTCTTCAGGCTTGCGTCTCCCTGACACAACGGTACATTTCCGACCGGAGTTTCCCCGACAAGGCAATTGACGCCCTGGACGAGGCCGGTGCACGTGTACATATCGACAATATCACCGTTCCGGCTGAAATCGAGCAGATGGAAAAGGAAATCGACGAAATGGACCGTCTGAAGGCTGAAGCAGTCAAGGCCCAGAACTTCGAGCTGGCAGCCGACTACCGTGACAAAAGCAAAAAGCAGCTTGCACGCCTGTCGGACATGAAGGCCGAATGGGTGAAAACCCTTGATGCACAGCGCCGTCCGGTCGATTACGAGCAGATTGCCTCGGTTGTGGCCATGATGTCGGGAGTGCCTTTGGAGCGTATCGCCACCGAAGAGAGTACCCGTCTGCTCAAGTTGGCCGACGACCTCAAGAGCCGACTTATCGGACAGGATGCAGCAGTTGATGCCGTTGTGAAGGCCATTCTCCGCAGCCGTGTCGGGCTCAAAGACCCGAACAAGCCCATTGGCACCTTCCTTTTTGTCGGTCCTACAGGTGTTGGCAAGACCCACTTGGCCAAACTGCTCAGCCAGTGCATGTTCGATTCGAAAGATGCCCTTGTGCGTATAGACATGAGCGAATTCATGGAGAAATTCACGGTTTCGCGTCTTGTCGGTGCCCCTCCGGGATACGTAGGATACGAAGAGGGTGGACAGCTTACCGAAAAGGTGCGCCGCAAACCCTATTGCGTCCTTTTGCTCGATGAAATTGAGAAGGCCCATACCGATGTGTTCAATCTTCTGCTTCAGGTCATGGACGAAGGACGCCTGACCGACAGCCTCGGACGCAGGGTCGATTTCCGCAATGTGATTCTCATAATGACTTCAAACGTCGGAACCCGCCAGCTCAAGGAGTTCGGCCAGGGAATCGGTTTCGGCCCCGCCGAAGGAGCTGCCAAGGACGGAAAGATGAACGACTATTCAAGAGGCATCATCGACAAGGCCATCCGCAAGACATTCTCACCCGAGTTCCTGAACCGTGTCGATAATACCATTTATTTCGAACAGCTGTCTAAAGAGTCCATAAATAAGATTATCGACCTGGAACTCAAGCCCTTCCTTGAGAGGGTCGAAAAACTCGGATTTACACTGGAAATCACCCCCGAAGCACGCGATTTCATCGCAGAAAAAGGGTACGACGTCCAGTTTGGAGCCCGTCCTCTCAAGCGCGCCATCCAGCAGTATCTCGAGGATCCTCTCTCCGAAGCAATCCTCCGAAACGAGACGCATCATCTCCGTGCAATTTACAACTTAGAATCCAAAACCATCAATTTAGTATAATTCACTAACGCATACATCTATGAAAACCGGAAACATTGGGGTAACGACCGACAACATCTTCCCCGTAATCAAGAAATTCCTTTACAGCGACCAGGAAATTTTCCTCCGTGAAATCGTGTCTAATGCAGTCGATGCCATCCAAAAGCTCAAAACCCTGTCGAGCATGGGAACCTACAAAGGCGAACTGGGCGACATTGCCGTCCGCGTAAAAATCGACAAGGATGCCAAGACCCTGACTGTCAGCGACCGCGGTATCGGAATGACTGCTGATGAAATCGACAAATACATCAACCAGATTGCCTTTTCGGGTGCCGAAGAGTTCCTTGAGAAGTACAAGAATGACGCCAATGCCATCATCGGCCATTTCGGACTCGGCTTCTATTCGTCATTCATGGTTTCAAACCAGGTTGACATCATCACAAAATCATGGCAGGAAGGTGCACAGGCCGTAAAATGGAGCTGCGACGGTTCGCCCGCCTTCACAATTGACGAAATAGAAAAGGAAGACCGCGGCACCGACATCGTGATGCATATCTCTGATGACTACGCAGATTTCCTCAAAGAAGAGAAAATCACCGAGCTACTGAACAAGTACTGCAAGTTCCTTCCCGTCCCCATCGTCTTTGGCAAGAAGAAGGAATGGAAGAAGGACAAATACGAAGAGACCGACCAGGACAACCAGATTAACGACACCGAGCCCGCATGGACCCGCAAGCCAGCCGACATGAAGGAAGAGGACTACGACAAGTTCTACAGGGCCCTCTACCCCATGGCCGACGAACCGCTGTTCCATATTCATCTGAATGTGGATTATCCGTTTAACCTGACCGGTATCCTCTATTTCCCGAAAATCAAGAATCGTATAGAGCTTCAGAAGAACAAGATTCAGCTCTACTGCAACCAGGTGTTTGTGACCGATTCCGTCGAAGGCATTGTCCCCGATTTCCTGACATTGCTCCATGGTGTGATTGATTCTCCGGACATTCCTCTGAACGTGTCCCGTTCATATCTGCAGAATGACGTGAATGTCAAGAAGATATCGAGCCACATCACCAAGAAGGTGGCCGACAGCCTGCAGAAGATTTTCAACGA
>DCHH01000027.1:0-5467 GCA_002315625.1 Bacteroidales bacterium UBA1757 | reverse complement strand
GAAAAGTTCTGGGAAAAGGCCGAAAAGTTTGTCCTTGTACAGAGCACCGACAAAAAGTACTACACTCTGGAAGAATACAGAACTCTTGTAAGCGGTACGCAGACCGACAAGGACGGCAACCTGGTGTGCCTTTATGCAACCGACGAAGAGGCCCAGTACAGCTACATTGAGGCGGCCCACAACAAGGGGTACGATGTGCTTCTGATGGGCGGCGAACTTGACCTGCCGTTTGTGCAGCACGTCGAGACCAAGCAGGAGAAGACACGCTTTATCCGCGTCGATAGCGACATTGTCGATAACCTTATCCAAAAGGAAGACAAGGCAAAAGTGACACTGAGCGAGGATGAGCAGAAGCGTCTGAAGAAGGCCTTCCAAGACAATCTTCCCGTTGTATCCAAGGCAAACTTTATCGTAACACTTGAAGCCTTAGGTCAGGAAAACCAACCTATCATCTTGACGCAGAATGAGTTCATGCGTCGTATGAAAGATATGTCAGTCCTTCAGCCGAACATGTCATTCTATGGTGAAATGCCAGCTTCGTACAATATGGTTCTCAACAGCGACAGTGACCTTATCAAGAAGATTCTTGCCGAACTGCCCGCCATCACTCTGAAGCCCGTCCCCGAGACTCCTGCCGAAGAGAGTGAGGACAAGAAGGACGGAAAGAAAGAAGAGAAGAAGCCCGAAGAAGAGCTGATTCTGACAGACCACACCGTGACCCTGATTCATCAGGTGACCGACCTGGCCCTCCTGACCAACAACATGCTGAAAGGCGAAGCCCTGAACGCTTTCGTCAAACGCAGCTACCAGCTCATCTGATCTCCTCAGGTCATAATAACAAAATGCCCCGGATGCAAACTCTGCTCTCCGGGGCATTATATTTCTATAATAGCAGCATCTATCAGACAAATTGCAATTACATCCTTAATCTATTGAAGAAACATCGTGTTCCAGCAACGGCTCGAGACATATAAAACAAGAAATTTACGCTTCTTATATTAAATAGCCAATGCTTGAAGTATGCTGCTTCTATCTTCAAAAATTCAGATAATTCCTTCGAAAAACCGGCAGGAACCCTCATTGCTGAACCGACTCTATACCTTTGGTAATATATTGCATCTTCCGCAGCCAACCTAAGAACAATTTTATTGGTCATAAGTTTGAAACAGAAAACGCAATCTTCACTTAGCCGTATATTGGTCGGGAATCTTGTGCCGCCAATTATTTCTCTGTGAATTAATTTGCACCATACCGGTGACATAAACTGACGGTACCTGACAATATTGTATGGCTTGTTTAAAACCCGATAATACACAGATGTAACAAAAGTAGTCCCCTTATCCGAAATGGAATTTGAAAAATAAAAAGAATTTGAACAACCGATAGAATACCTTCCACTTACTTTAAGCAATTCCTCCAAATACCTTTCTGAAATTACATCATCATCATCCACAAACGTAATATATTCTCCCTGGCACTCTTCTATTCCAATATTCCTGGCATTTGACACACCCGGAGTATCTGTTTGAATCAGTCTGAAAATACATTTGTCCTCATGAGAAGAAATATAGTTCTCAATTTGAGTTCTGTATGGATCATTACACCCGTTCAGAACAATGACCACTTCATATTGTGCTCCAGACAGAGTTTGTCTGTATATGGAATCCAAGCACTCAAAAATGTATTCTCCTGGTTTATAAGAGGGAACGATTATCGAAACTTTTGTCATATAAAAATTACACTGTGACACGGGAGAATGGAGCGGCGGAGATGGGGCAGAAATCGTTGTCCAGGTACTTGAAGTAACCGCAGATGCCTACCATAGCGGCGTTGTCGGTGGTATAGGAAAGTTTGGGGATGTGAATCTTCCATCCGTATCTGGCGGAATAGTCTGTGAATGCCTGTCGCAGGGCTGAATTGGCGGAAACTCCGCCGGCCACAGCAACTTCCTTAATGCCCAGTGCTTTCGTGGCTTTGTATAACTTGTCCATTAGAATATCAACCACCGTTTTTTGCAGCGAAGCGCATAAATCGCACTTTTTTTCCTCGATGAAATGGGGATTTTTTTCCATTTCATCGCGCAACTGATAGAGGAACGAAGTCTTCAGTCCGCTGAAACTGTAATTGAAACCTGGAATCTGAGGTTTACTGAAAGTGAAGGCTTTAGGATTACCCTCCTTTGCAAGCTTGTCAATCACCGGACCGCCAGGATAAGGAAGGTCCATCATCTTGGCGCACTTGTCGAAAGACTCGCCGGCAGCATCGTCTATGGTCTGGCCTATGATTTCCATATCCTTGTACGATTTGACCAGAACAATCTGGGAATTTCCGCCACTTACCAACAGACACAGGAACGGAAATGCCGGAGGTGTATGCGGAGCATCCTTGACTTGAATAAAATGGGCCAGGATATGCCCCTGTAGGTGGTTGACATCCATCATCGGCAACTGAAGCGCACGTGCGAACCCTTTGGCAAAGGAGGTGCCAACAAGAAGAGACCCCATAAGTCCCGGACCACGGGTATAAGCGACGGCAGTCAGATCCTCCTTTTTGATGCCTGCCTGTCGAAGTGCCTGATCAACAACGGGGACAATATTGTGCTGATGTGCCCTGGAGGCCAGTTCCGGCACGACTCCGCCGTACATTTCATGCACTTTCTGGGAGGCTATTACATTCGACAGCAGGTTCTCGTTCTCCAGGACGGCTGCAGATGTGTCGTCGCAGGAAGATTCTATTGCCAGTATATATACAGGTTTCATTTAATTTCGTACTTTTGCCTTGTGGTTTACGCCGCAAATTTACGAATTTTCAGGACGAAAAAGAATACGAAGGCAAAAACAAAAAAGAAGTCAAAAGCTATCACCGTCATACTCCTGGTGATAGCCACGGTTCTGTTCATCCCCGTGCTGCTGTTGGAAAGCCGCTCCTTTCAGACAAGGCTTGCCAAAGGTGTCCTGCATTCTGTATCCGAGAACCTTCCTGGAGACTTCCGCATTGATTCACTGGCCATTTCCCCGTCGAGGATGTGTGTAGAGGTGTATGGCCTCTCGGCTTCAGATTCCCTCTCCCGCCCCATTCTGAATGTCCGCCGCATCGACGGCAGCATACGGCTTTTCAGATTTCTACTTCATAAGGAGATTGTTGTAAACAACATTCATATTACCGGATTGGACCTCCACCTGACCAAAGACTCACTGGATGCACCGCTTAATATTTCATCTCTGTTTGCTGAGGGGAAAAAGGATAATGAAGGCAAACAGCTTGACATAAATGCCAACCTGCGTTCGCTGATGATACTGGACGGACATGTCACCTACGATGTCCTTTCGGAGCCACGTCTTGAAACAACCGACCCAAACCACCTGTCAGCAAGTGTGAGCACACAGATGTCCGTCAATTTGCTGATGTCATCATTTACTGACTCTATTTCGGGCGATTCCATCGGGAAAAACCTTCACGCAAAAATACATCTCAACAAATTCAGGCTCAAGGAACAGCACGGTTTTTCCATCGACCGTATCCGTCTGGTTGCCTCAGTTGACAACGATTCTGTTTTTGTGAAAGGTATGGAAGTTGAAATGCCCCATTCCAAACTTCAACTTAATTCGTTTTCATTTGTCGGGCCGCTGAAACAGGGCAGGCTCATAAACACAGCGACGCTGAGGGCTGAGATTTCACCCTCCGACCTGCCTACCGCACAGAAGATGTACAGAGAGGCGGAATTGCCACTCTCTCCCCTGACATTACTGGCTTCTGCCAACGGAGACGTGCAAAAAGCCAATGTTTCCATGAGCATCCGATCCGGAGAACTGCTCGGCATTGACGGATGGTGTCAGGCAACCGGTCTGTTTTCGAACGAATTACACGTCATTTCCAGATGGAAGCAGCTAAAGGTCAATACTGACATTGCACGGCTGGTCAGGGAACTTGTCCCCACTTTGTCCCTGCCGCCGATGGTTGATGCGGTCGGTTTTATGAACTACAAGGGTGAGATTCTACTTTCCGATGGGCAACCACTGCTCAACGGCACACTTTCTACAGGCCTCGGCGATATTGTCATGAAGGCAAATCTTCAGCCCGCCGATTCGCTCAAGAAACTCACGGCAGAATTGTCTTTCAAGGACTTGGCTGTCGGACAACTTGGGCTGGACTTTCTTACGGGGCCTGCTACTCTACGTGCATCCGTCCATGGAATCCTTCCTCAAAAGGATGTTCCCTTGAAAGCAGACGCAACGGTCCATATTGACCACGCATCCATCCTATCCTATGATTATAAAGACCTAAGGGTGGACGCTTCTGCAAACGGGAATATTTATAAGGCTCTTTTCAAGGCCGACGACCCCAACCTCCAATGCACTCTGAATGCTATTTTTGACCGTAGTCAGCCACAACCGGAAATAGAAGTCGGGCTGGAATTGCCGCATGCAAGCCTCCACAATCTTCATGTGATGGAAAGTTCAGACGGGAAATCAGACCTGGCATTCAATCTCAATGCAAAAGTCCGGGGCTCAAGCCTTCAGGAGATGATTTCAGCGCTTCATCTGGAAATATCCCGCATGTCGCTGTTGCACAACGCATCTCCGTTCACCATGGAGCGTCTTACGGTGGTTTCCGGATTGATTGACAACAACACCTACCTTCAAGTCAGTTCTCCTATCCTAAGCGGTCGTATCATCGGTACCGGCACATGTCTGGATATGGTCGGGAATATTTGCGATGGTATTGTGCACCATTATCTGCCGGCATTAGCGATTGGAAAGAAATGGGAACCTACTGAAGACCTCTATCAGTTCAATTTACGTCTCCGTAACTCACAACCGCTGTTCAGAGCTCTGGGGCTGCCTGTCTCGGTGGAGACTCTTGCCGACCTGGACGGTACATACAACAATCAGACTGGCCTTTTCCGACTATCTCTGGAAAGTTCGGATATTTCAATGAGCGGGAAACGTCTTCTTCTGCCAACTCTTCATATTGAGAACAGCAAAGATTCCTCATGTATCCTGCTACATGCCCAAAGCGGGCTGCTCAATAATGGAACCCGTTCAGATATAGCTGTGGATGTGGCTGTCCATGAGGATAGTATAGACTTGTCGGCTCTTTGGAACCAATTGGCCATCAGTGAAAAAGGGAATCTAAATGTTTCGCTTGCCCTTGGCCGTGAAGGAAAAGACGAGCACATCAGCAGCCGAATTCATTTGGCATCGCCTCACATCCTTGTTGCCGGTGAAGACTGGACCATTGAACCGTCAGAACTCCATATACTTCCTGACCGGTTTGATGTGCGTCATCTGAGTATTCACAGCGGAGACAAGTTCCTAAAGGCAAACGGCCCAATTTCCAAGAATATGACCGATACCCTATTCTTCGATTTGAAGGGGATCAGTCTGGATGACATATTCGCGCTGCTTCCGGCAAAAGAGAAAGATCCGTTCACGCTTGGCGGTATTGCAACAGCCAAAGGAAGGGC
>DCHH01000053.1:28127-32194 GCA_002315625.1 Bacteroidales bacterium UBA1757 | reverse complement strand
TGCGAAAAAGTCGGTTAGGCAGTTCGGGTACCTGAACCAAGAAAAAGAATTTACTATTTGCATATGTGCTTAGGGCATTTTATTTTTGCGGCGTATGAATACAAAGCTCGACAGTATCAAGACGGTGTTGAGGCGCACGTTGCCAGCTGGTGGCAGAGCGTGGCTTTATGGTTCACGTGCAAGAGGCGATGCCCGCAGGAACTCCGATTGGGACATACTGGTTGTGGTCGACAAGGACGACCTCTCCTTTGATGACTATGCTAAAATCACCTGCCCACTGACAGCTCTTGGCTGGGATTTAGGAGAAGAGATAAATCCGGTTCTCTATAGCAGAAAAGAGTGGAATGAAAGCCTTCATACTCCTTTCCGTGAGAATGTAGAGCGTGATGCCATATCACTATGTAATTGAACGATGGATCAACAGGAGAGGACATCATTGGTAATCCTTGAAATGGAAAAGGCCCGAAAATTTCTGTCGCAGGCAGATGAAATGCTGAATATGGGCTATTGGGATTTGGCGGCCAACAGGTATTACTATGCCTGCTTTCATGCTGTTCAAGCCCTGTTTGTCCATGATGGAATCAGCAGTCATACACATAATGGTCTTCTCACTCTTTTCGGACTACATTATGTCAAAACAGGCAAAATAGCTGCCGAAATCGGAAATTTCATGTCAACCATGGAACAAATCCGCAAAAAAGGCGATTACAACTGCAAAGTGGAAGTCACTGAAAATGAAGCAAAAGAGATGTCAGTACCATCTATGCAGATGATAGATGCCATACAAGGTTTAGTGGAAGTTGACAAATAAAACGAAATCACGTTCATGAGACATGGTCATCTGCGAAAAAGTCGGTTAGGCGGTTCCGGTACCTGACCCCTGACCCGCTAAGTAAGATTCATGAGCAAACAAAGGGGCCGGCTAAAAATTGCTTTTTAGTCGGCCCCTTTTGCTGGTATATCAAGAAAACTTACTTAAGCTTTGGTTCGCTTCCGCTCAGATCCCAGATGGTCTCGTCCCAGCCAAGGGTCTTGGCCACTGAAGAAGCGGTTTTATCAGCCGCGGCTGCCTTTCCCCAGTAAGGACAGCACGTGGCACTTGTGCCTGCCTGAGGAGTTTTGCCGACTTCCCACTCTTCATCGGTACCCGGAACGTTATTAGGCTGATCCACGGGGTAATTATTAGTATTACCTGTGTTCACGAAGGTAAACTTGCTGTCATTGATTCTCCAGCAGTCTTTCATGACATTCTTGACGGTCGCAAAACCGACGATGGAGCCGGAACTGCCGTTGCTTGCGGCGGCTTTGCCACAATCGATCTTGGTTCCCCAGTAGATGCACTTTTCGATTTCAAGGGCCTTTTCGTATGTAACAATCCACTTGTCGCAGGAGCCCTTGCCTACGATGCCGCCATAGTTTTTGTTGTTGCCCACTGTCATCGTGCTGAAGCAGTTCTTGACGTATGAAAGAGATAAGACATTGCCCACAATGCCGCCGGCTGTCTGGTCTGTAGCTGTAATGGAACCGGCAGACCAACAGTTTTCAATAGTACCTCCCTGCCAGTAGCCTACGATGCCGCCGACATTTTCACTGGTCGCACTGGTAATTTTCTTGACATCAATCTTGGCGTCAACGCTACACTGTGAGAATGTTGAACCTGCAGTCCTTTCGTAACCTACTATACCGCCACACAGTCTTCTGCCGTTAATGGTGCCTTTGAATGAACATTTTGTGTACTTGGAACATACTGAAGAACCACCTATACCGCCGGTCGCAACCTTCTTCGAGTCACTTGCCTTTGCGACAGTCATATTTACCGTTCCCTCAGCAGAGATGTTGGTATATGTTCCGCTAACACCGTTTGTTCCAAAAACAAGCCCCGTAATGGCTGATGCATTCTGGGTTACGGTACTGTTCTTTACTGTCACATTCTCCATATCGCCAGTATATGAACCTGTACCTGCATATCCACAGACAACACCTGCCGACTTGCCGTTTGATGTAATGTTGGCTTTGTCAAACGTCACGTCATGCACCTTGCCGTTGAGCACGCCGATAAAACCTGCGTACAGGTTGGTTGTGATAGTGAAATTGCTGATGGTATGGTTGTTGCCGTTAAAGTCAATACCGATTTGAAACTTGTCATCTACACCCGCGGTGTTACCCTGGTTGATAGGATTCCAAGTGGTTACATCCGTCATATCAACGTCGGCCATGAGTTTGAAGTATGTCTTCACGTCTGGGGCTACAAGTTTTTCCATCTGCAGAAGATCAAATACGTCGTAAAGCAGATAGGGATCAGCCTCAGTGCCAGCACCTTTAACCGTGTGTATGAGTTCCTTCGAGGACATGTTGAAGGTGAAGGTCTTCCCTCCAACCCATGAGTATGCCTGAGTTGTAGTGGCCTTCAAACTGAAGCAGCAAGCCTCGCTCTGACCGGTAGCAACCACTTTGACGGTGAATTCAGTACCTGAAAGAATGTCCATCTGCTGCCATGACATCATCATATAGGCTGTCAGAACCTGACTTGACGTGGAAACGTCGGTGTTCTTGAAACGGAGTACAAGACGGTCAGTCTTATCAGCACCGGCATTTGTGGTGTAGAACAGTGCCGAAGGAGCCTGAAGAATAAGTGAATCGACAGTTGTTACGCCTGCAGGAAGTTTTACGACGAACTTTATAGCCTGATTGATTTTGGCGTTGGTGTTTGAAGCCGTCAGATTGAGTTCCGAGATGCTTGTCAGGTCGGTGGCGATTGCATTGAACTTGAGGTGGGCAGTGGGGGCTGTACCGTCCTGAAGCTGGTCTGTGTATGAACGGGCGCCGATAGCGGAAACGTCAGAATATGTTCCGGGATAGAACACGGTCTTATTGCCGGCTCCGGCGGAAGGACCCGTGAAACTTGCGATCTTGTCGGTGAAACCGGCCTCAATATTATAAACTTCAGATGTCTGACCAATCACGCGCAGTTGGTCGCCTTCCTCCCATTTTAGAGTAAGTTTGCTGTCACCCTGGGCGATGGCCACCTTTGTGACATCAACAAGGTTAACCCTGATGGTCTGAAGTTCAGTATTGGAATTGATGTTTTCTACGGCATTCTTCTGGCACATCGTGAATAATGTGCAGACCGCCGTTGCAAGAGCAAAATAAGAAATCTTTTTCATAGCTGCATAGGGTTAGAAGTTAATGTCAATGTTGGTTTCCCACATGTCCGCTATGCTGGTGGATGCATTGCTCTGACAGATGACTGCCTTGACTTTTGTCTCATGGACCCCTATCACTGGAGTCTCATAGACCTGTTTGATTTGTTCTTGTTTCATACAGATGATTTTTAGTGAAGTAATACCTATAACGAAATACGCCCGCCATTGCCACAAAAGGCATGGTGGGCGTATATATATGTATATTCAAACGCGCGGAAAAGTTTACCCCCCCCCGTTAATACATTGATTATTAGCTATATGCGAGAATTTAGAAATCATGCGTGCATCTAGAGCATCAAAGATATGTCATTTTTTCAAGTCAACAAAGAAAAATCCGTAAAAAGCGGGGCAGGGAACAAGTTTCAAGGTTCACCGGAACCTATCCTGATTGAGACCCTAATGAACCTTTTCAGGCGAAGTGTATTGCTGAGAGTTCTTCAATGAAATGCCGTACGGATTGTTCGACCTTGGCAGCTGTCTTCGGTGACGGCTTGCGGAATCCCGAGACGTAGTGTCCTAGTTGCTTCTGGTTGATGCCGGTGATTTTTTCCAGTCCGGACAGCGAAAAAATACCGGCAAAATATTGGATAAAGGAAGCTGTATCGTAGTAAAAGGAAAATTCGGATTCCTTGAAATTTTCCCCATTATTTATGCTGTATTCACGTATTTCATCATATGAATCTTTGAAATCCGCTATGGCTTCTTTTACGGTTTTACCTTCACCCAGTATACTATACCCCAAAATTTCGGCCTTTTCTGCCATGTATGCGGTATAACCGTTTTCAGATTTCTCAATTTTCACCTTTACCGTGTCCATATTAAGTCAATTCTCTGTCAGTCATTAATTCCTGCCGCCTTCAGTAT